>JANYGD010000112.1 GCA_025359405.1 Methylotenera sp.
CTAATCAAGTATTAAAAAAGGAGCTTAAGACTTAGTCAGTTTGGTCGACTTATCCACAGCGGTGTAGTAATCTACACCTAATAAACGCCTGGTCAAAATTCAACGCGCACAGGTGGTCAGTTTTAAACGCGCGTCAACAGGGAACCCAACATACAAACAGTCAAATCTGGTAAAAACTATCCTGATTTCAACGTAACTGTTGTATCAAAACTCAATGATCGAGAAATTTCTAGAGCAGTAACTAAGGTACAAGTTAAAGAAGGTAGCAGGCCTCAATCTGGCATTGGTGGCTTTGACCCTACACAAATGGCACCAACGCCCTCATTGAGCTATGGACGCTAGATATGAATACAAAAAAAGATGCAAAGAAAGTTAAGCAGGAATTGATAAAAAGCGAGACCGAGCCTAAAAAAAATGTAAAGATGCGAATGGATTTCGGTCCATCTGAAGACGCAAATATAGGGGCTGCAAAAGCTGTTTTTACTGTTAGACCATCCGCTAACGCAGCTATCGTAATTAACAAATTTTCAGGAAAGTACGTGGGTCGGTCCGATAATGCTTCAATGGAAACCATTATGGTGGAGCAAATGAAGGCAGTGAATAACGGAGATTTAACACAATGTGAAGCGATTCTTTATGGGCAGGCTCAAACATTGCAATCAATATTCACTACCATGGCTTTAAGAGCATCCTCACAAGAGTATTTGCATCATATAGAAGGATTTTTGAAGCTAGCTTTTAGAGCGCAATCACAATGTGCAAAAACTTTAGAAATACTAGCAAACATTAAAAGCCCATCCGTTATATTTGCTAAGCAGGCTAATTTTTCACACGGACATCAGCAAGTTAATAATGGTAATTCAGAGACCAATACGTCGATTCATGCGCCCGCGCAGGAAAAAACAATTCAATCAAGCGAACTTTTGGAGAATCAGAATGGCGAACGGATGGACAGCTGAAAGAAAGGCTAAGCAAGCGGAAATGATTAGGCAATGGCAACCCTGGAAACAAAGCACAGGCCCCCTTACAATAGAAGGTAAGGGTAACTCCTCACTTAATGCTTTTAAACATGGATTACGCTCTGCTGAATGGCTTGCTGAGACTAAGCGAGTTAATGAAGTGATAAGAATGTGTAAGCAGTGCGAACCAATTATTTAATATTTATACCTACCTATGCGGAAGTCGTACCAATTCTTTAGTTACCACTAAAGCGGCTATTTGTGCGGGATATAGTAAAAAAACAACTAACGAGCAAGGTGCGCAAAACTTAGTAAAACTTAGTATTCAATCTGCACTGACTGAGCGCATAAAAGACCATGAAAAACGTACTGAGATTAGTTCTATGCGCTAAAAGACCATGGGAAAATAGTACAGGCCCACACTCACTCAGTAGTGAAAAAGTAAGGTTTGAATAAATGCGATTAAAGGTGGGTTCCTGCATAATAATTGGTAGAATAGTGCATAAACAAAATGAACATATTTAATAACAACTTTAACAACAAAAAAGGTATATATGAATAAATTATTATTAATATTAACGCTTATTTGTATTCAAGCATGCACCCCGCAAACCCCCAAAGCCCCTGCAGGAGCTTCTAGCGACAATAATAACAACTCAACTGCACCAAACACAACCGCGCCACCAGCTCAACTCGGAGCTGATGATAATGCCCAACCCAACCAAAAAGAAATTGAAAAATCAAATGTTGTAGCCGATACATTGGCACAAGAGCTTTCGTATTCAATCCCAACTATGGCAGATTTTAATGATAACGAAATGAGCACAGGTGCTGTAGATTTGGTATTGTGGGCTTCATACTTGATGACTTGGAAAGAACTTCAAGAAGTTCCTACAACCAAGTATGGTTTGGTAATGAAAGACTCAGAGGCTCAACGCGGCAAAAAGATGTGTATAAGCGGTCAAGTAATTGAAATTGCAGCAGATAAAAGTTTACCAAAAACAATATATGTTGGCGGTCTGATTGACCAAGAATACAAAATATATAGATACGTAGCTGTTGGCTCTTCTGGTGAAATTGTTAGTGGTAGCCGAGCAAGGTTCTGTGGCATCGTGACAGGTAGAAATGATTACTCAAACAGCACTGGCGGAGTCGCTCATGCAGTTCATTTGGTTGGAATGTTTGATATTCCAGACAACAATAAGAACCAAAGCTCAAAACATCGAGTTGAAAATAACACTACATCAAGCGATGACACAACTGGAGACGGTTCAGTTGTTGAGTAAATTATTTGGAAGTAGAATAATACTTGGTCAGTTGGATAACTCACGGATAGATCAGCTATACATTAGTATTTAAATACATAGGCTTATTGGTCGTTACGACTATGCTATTTAATAGCAAAATAATTAATTAAATCAATTATGTTCAATCTAAAATAGATTGATTTAGACGAAAAAAAGCCTACTCAATTCTGAATAGGCTCTTATTATTCTTTGTAACGAATTACTTATTCATTACGTACATTGTAACTTCAAAGCCAAAACGCATTTCTGTAGCAGCTGGTGTTGTCCACATGATAGTTTCCTTTTTAATGTACTCACAACAATATGTCGTGTTTGTATGTTTCACATTATGGGCTATCACACAAAAAGCACACTATGCGCTTCACGTAATTAGTAGTAGTGAAAATGCGTAATGGCTAGTAAGTATTAAGGCGGCTTTCTAAAGTCTATAGGTTTGAAATATAAACACCGCTCAATAGCCCAACTACCACAAACATCCTGAAAAAAGATTTCAATTGTCACGAATTGTCAGCCAGTAATTTTCTGACTCGATAAAAAGTAATTTTTGTATAAAAATAAGTATAAAAAACAGAGATAATTTTTTAAGTCATTACCTGTATTGTATCGCAAGACATTGTTAGATGCCTGTCGAGGCGCCAGTTAGTTTTTAATATCCAGCGTTTCCCAGCGTGTGAGCAGGGTCTCTAGCAAACTTTCAATTTTCAGTAATCTTGCTTGTAAAGTTTTTGCTTTTTCAGCCTGATTTTTGTAAAGTTCACCATCAGCAAGTTGTTGATTAATATTGGCTTGTTCAATTTCTAGTTGCTCAATTTTTGCGGGGATTTCGTCTAACTCTTTTTGTTCTTTAAAACTTAGTTTTGAGGCAGATTTTGCTAGGCTTTGTTTAGATTTTGCGGCTTGTGTTGATTCGGTTTTTTTGTCTTCTAAGCGTTGCTGATTTTGTTGTGTAGAGAAGCGTTGCCAATCGTCATAGCCGCCGCCAAATTCGGTGAGCACGCCATTGCCTTCAAACGCGATGACTTGCGTGACAGTGTTCTCTAAAAATGCGCGGTCGTGGCTTACCAAGAATAAAGTGCCAGAAAATTCTTGCAGCAGGCTTTCTAACAGCTCCAGCGTGTCAATATCCAAATCGTTCGTTGGCTCGTCAAGCACTAAAACATTGGCGGGGCGGGCGAATAGACGCGCCAAAAGCAAACGATTACGCTCGCCGCCAGATAGTGATTTTACGGGCGAGCGCGAACGTTGTGGTGGGAACAAAAAATCTTCCAAATAGCTAATCACGTGCTTGCGCTCGTTGCCGATTTCGACAAAGTCAGAACCTGGACTAATGGTGTCGGCCAGCGTGGCTTCTTCGTCCAATTGCTCGCGCATTTGGTCAAAATAGGCTACGTTGATTTTTGTGCCGCGTAAAATTTTGCCGCTATCGGCTTCAATATCGCCTAAAATAAGCTTGAGCAGGGTGGTTTTGCCAATACCGTTTGGGCCAAGCAGGCCGATTTTATCGCCGCGTAAAATGCGTGTGCTGAAGTTGTTAATCAGTGTTCTGCCGCCGTAGCCTTTGCTTACCTTCTCAAGTTCGGCCACCAGCTTGCCGCTGCGTTCACCAGCGTCTAAATTCAGTTTCACGTTGCCTTGACGTTCGCGGCGCGCGGCACGTTCTAAGCGTAGCGATTCTAGTCTGCGCACACGGCCTTCGTTGCGGGTGCGGCGCGCTTTAATGCCTTGGCGTATCCACACTTCTTCTTGCGCTAAAACCTTATCAAATTTGGCAGTATGCGTTTCTTCCACAGCTAAAAGCTCTTCTTTTTTGGCTTGATATTGCGTAAAGTTGCCGATGAAATCGGTGAGAATACCGCGATCCAGCTCGGTAATGCGGGTGGCGAGTTTGTTCAAAAAACGTCTGTCATGCGTAATAAATAGCACGCTGCCGTTAAAGCCCAATAACAGATCTTCTAGCCATTCGATTGCCTCTAAATCCAAATGGTTGGTGGGCTCGTCTAGCAGCAACACTTCTGGTTCCGCCACCAGTGCGCGGCCTAGCGCCACGCGCTTACGCCAGCCGCCAGAAAGCGTAGAAACCAAGGCATCGGCATCCAGTTTTAAGCGGCTCAATACGGTTTCCACACGCGATTGCGCCGCCCAGCCATTTTGCACATCTAAATCGTGTTGCAAGTGCTGCATTTTGGTCATCAGCACATCAATATCTGCATCTTGCATGCCTATGTCGTGCGTTACCTGGTGATAATCGATGATGGTTTGCTGCAGGCTGCCTAAGCCTTCTGCCACGGCTTCAAACACGGTGTGCGTGGTGTCGAGCTCAGGTTCTTGCGGCACATACACCACACGGGCATTGGGCGCACGCCAAAGCGTGCCATCGTCCAATTTAAGCGTGCCGGCAATGGCTTTGAGCAAGCTGGATTTGCCCGCGCCATTGCGTCCAATTAAGCCGACACGCTCGCCAGCATCCAGCTGAAATGCAGCGTGGTCGAGCAGGGCATGATGGCCAAAGGCAAGACAGGCGTTATCTATGGTAATAAAGGGCATGCTTATTTATTTTCTATTGGTGTAATTTTAAACTTAATTTACTAAGCTGTTTTTTCTTGCCTAGTCTATGGACTATCGAGATATTTTACTGCTTCGCGCGGGGGAGTGTTTAAGCTATTCAACATTTTTCTATGCTGGGTTTTAGACGAAACTGGATAAGATATTCTGGCCAGCCGACTATTTATGAGTCAGCTGTTTATAGTATGATTGTAACTGCATAATAGAAATAGCACTTAAGTTTCGCTGCTCAGTAAAAATATTATTTTTATATTAAGGAATAAAGCCAATTTCTTATGCCTAAGTTTGACCTAAGAACCATTATTTTCATGTCCATGTTGCTCACCTTCATGCTTTCTATGCTGTTGGCGATTACGCGCACGCATCACAAAGAGGTGCACGGACCAGGCTATTGGGCTGTAGGCAATTTGGTGATTGGCTTAGGTATGGTGCTGGTATTGATTCAGCTTGATGCAACTAAGGTACTTTTTTTGCCGGGAATGGCCTTGATTGGCGCGGGTTTGAGCTTATTTATTAATGGCATTCAGGCGTTTATTGGCAGAAAGCCAAACCATCGCATCCCTGTGCTTGTATTTTTTCTACTGATGATAATTGATGCTTATTTTATGCTAACGCAGCACGATGTAAGGTCAACAGTCGTACTTGGCGCAATTATTTTTGCAGCCATCTATTTATATTGCGCTCGGCTTACATTTTCACGCGATGAAGGCGTCGTGGGCAGCTTGTATTGGATTGCTTCAAGTTTGTACTTACTTATGGCGATATTGATGCTAGGACGCGCCGTATATGCTTCGCAGGTGGGTGCTGAAGTGTTCGATTCATTTGCCACTTGGCCAGTTAATGCCTACACCTTTATGCTGGGTGCGGTTTCACAGTTTTTTATCTCAAGTTTATTTGTGTTGATACTAAGTTATAAGCTGAGTCAAAACTTAGAATCAATTGCCACCATCGATAGCCTGACCGGCGTATTAAATCGCCGCGGATTAGAAGATGCGGCCTTAAAAATGCAAGATATATGTAAGCGCATCAACCTAAGTATGGCGGTGTTATTGATAGACATTGATCATTTTAAAAAAGTGAACGATCAACACGGGCACTTGTGCGGTGATGATGTTTTGAGGCACTTAGCCAAAGAGATTGCAAACATTTTGCGGTCGAGTGACGTACTTGGCCGTTATGGTGGCGAAGAGTTTTGCGCCTTTTTGCCCAATACCACCGAGAGTGATGCCTTGGGCTTGGCCGAGCGCATACGTGCAGGGGTTGAAGCAAGCCCATTAAAATTGAATCATGGGGCGATTAAAGCCACTGTGAGCATTGGTGTAGCCGATTCGGTGCGTGCAGGCTACGATTTTAAAGGCCTAGTCGCCACCGCCGATAGTGCCATGTATGGTGCTAAAAATGGCGGAAGAAACCGCGTGGTGAGCTATACGCAGATTACTCGAGACAGCAAACTCAAGTCATAAGGTCTCTGGTGTTTTTAATCAACGTCTCACGGCTTTGCGGCGATTCTA
This sequence comes from Methylotenera sp., assembly GCA_025359405.1. GTDB lineage: Bacteria > Pseudomonadota > Gammaproteobacteria > Burkholderiales > Methylophilaceae > Methylotenera_A. The sequence continues at coordinate 6,340 of JANYGD010000112.1, forward strand.
AACTTACGCGACCAATCGCGCCACTGCGGTAATCTGTCAAAAAGGCCACAGCGGTTTTTTCAGTATCCCATAAACCATCATGGCGTTTGTAACTACGGCGTTTGGCGATAGCTTCAAGTAAATCAACGCCATCCATATTCGTGACATCAAGCTTGTAGCGTGCATTCAGCAAGGCAGGGTAGGTTTTTAGCAGATTGTCTGCCAAGAATAAGGCTACGTCTTCATCAATCACCGCATTGCGGCCAATAGCGTGGCTGGCTGCTAGCATGTAACCATCGCTCTCGTACTCAATTTTCGGCCACATCATGCCCGGCGTATCGGTAATGCTCATGGTTTCGCTTAAATCGAAGCGTTGCTGGCTTTTAGTTACGGCTGGCTCATCGCCCACCTTAGCCACGCGGCGGTTCAGCAGGGCGTTCATCAGTGTTGATTTGCCCACATTAGGAATGCCCATAATCAGCATGCGCAGCGGCTTTAAATGCGTGCCTCGGTGCGGCGCAAGCGCTAAACAATGCTTAAGAATTTTATTAGCATCGCCCGGTTTTTTGCAACTGAGTGCAACCGCCTTGGTGTTGGGTTGCGCGTTAAAATAATTCAGCCAGTCCTGCGTCACTTTTGGGTCGGCTAAATCGGCTTTATTGAGTATTTTTAGGTTAGGGCGTTGCCGAAACAAGCGCATTTCGTTAATAACCGGGTTATGGCTTGCCTCTGGCACGCGCGCGTCTAGTACCTCGATGACAATATCGGTAAACTCCATGGTTTCTTCGGCCTTCTTTCGAGCCTGAGTCATATGACCTGGATACCATTGGATACTCATAATTGTAAGCACTTAATTAAATTTTCGTTATTTTACATGGCTTATGTGTGCAGAACCTAAGTTAAAATAAGCAATGACTCTAATTCCCGAAATCAAACCAAATCAATCTATTGAGCTGCTGAAAGCACTGCACATCCTCACAGTTGACGGCAAACTGAATCAAGATAGTCGCCGCAAGCTCAAGCAGGTGTATCACCTGGTGAATTTTATTGAACCCTTGTTTAACGAGGTTTTGGCGCACAATTCAAACCCAGTGCTGGTCGATCATGGTGCAGGTAAATCATACTTAGGTTTTATTTTGTATGATTTGTTGATGAAACAACATACAGCAGGGCAGGTAATTGGTATTGAAACACGTGCTGATTTAGTCGAAAAATCTAAAGCATTAGCAGCAGAATGTGGCTTTGAACGTATACGTTTTGAGCATTTAACGGTGGAAGAATCCATTGCTACAAACACATTGCCAAGCACCGTGGATATTATCACCGCGCTGCATGCTTGTAATACAGCCACAGATGATGCGATTCAATTTGGCTTAAAAAAACAAGCCAAATATATGGTGCTAGTACCTTGTTGTCAGGCCGAAGTAGCGGAAGTGCTACGCAAACATAAAAACGAAAGTTTTGGCAAAACGCCTTTAAGTGAAATTTGGCGTCATCCGATTCATACCCGCGAATTTGGCAGCCAAATCACCAATGTACTACGTTGCTTGCAGCTAGAAGCAGCAGGCTACAATGTTACGGTGACCGAGTTGGTGGGTTGGGAGCATTCCATGAAAAATGAGCTGATTATTGCAAAATACACAGGTCAACCACGCAAAAATGCACAAACTAGATTAGAGGCAATTTTGCAAGAACTTAATTTGGGAACACTACAGAGCAGATTTGTAAGTTGATGGTTGTACTGAAAGCCTGTTTATATTCTGAACCTAAATTTTTAGTGCTTGTATATTCTCAATGATATTTTCTTGGCCGACTTTCCCTGCAATGCCGGCGCGCTTCATTTTCTCTAATATATTCGGACGCACTTCACACAGCATCAAGCGAGTATTATTGCGCTCACAAGTATCAATTAGATCCCACAATGTTTGTAAGCCAGTAGCATCAATAATCGGCACCTGCCCCATACGCAATACCAATACATCAGCATGGCTATGCACATGCTGCAACACGCTCATCAGACTTTCTGCCGCACCAAAAAAGAATGGACCTTCCATCGCATAAACCGCCACATTAGTGGGCAATATAAAGTTTTCATTGTTGGTTTCTTGTGCCAGATGCACATGAGTTTGTTGCTGAATACTCACGGCTTCGCTCATACGTTTCATAAATAGCAGCGCAGCCAACATGACGCCAATATTTACCGCAAGTACTAAATCGGTGAATATAGTTAATAGAAATGTAATGAGCAGCACTACAACATCCGCTTTAGGTGCAGTTCGAACCATGTGTGAAAAACGATGCAGTTCGCTCATGTTATACGCTACCACAAACAATATTGCAGATAACGCACATAAAGGGATGTGCACCGCAAGTGGTGCTAATACCAACACGATGATGACTAAAGTCAGCGTATGCACGATACCTGCTAATGGGCTGGTAGCACCATTGCGGATATTGGTAGCGGTACGTGCAATTGCTCCTGTAGAAGCAAAGCCACCGAATAATGGTGAGAATATGTTGGCAATCCCCTGACCAACAAGTTCTTGATTGGAGTCATGTTTGGTGCCAGTCATGCTATCTGCCACCACGGCAGAGAGGAGAGACTCAATTGCGCCTAATAGCGCAATGGTAAATGCGGGGCCAATGAGTTGTAATACTTGAGAAAATCTAATGGGTAAAAACTCGAATTTAGGCAGACCTTGGGGGATGCCGCCAAAAGCCGAACCAATAGTAGCAACGCCTTTAAATTCAAACAGTGCTTGAATTATAGTGGCTGAAACCATTGCAACTAAAGGCGATGGTATGCGTTTAAACACCCGAGGCGAAAAAACTATCACAAGTAAAGTAAACAAACCGAGCATTGTTGTTTCAATGTTTAGGCTAGAAAATGCCTGTAGCAAGTCCCATACTTTTTCGTGGAAATGCTCTGCTCCCAATTCTGGGCTAAGGCCAAAAAAATCTTTCCACTGGCCTACCCAGATAATAACTGCAATGCCACTAGTAAATCCAACAATGACGGGGTCTGGTATAAATTTAATGACACCGCCAAAACGCACTAACCCCATGATAAGCAACATAAATCCAGCCATCAAGGTGGCCATTTGCAAACCTGCAATGCCATATTTAGCAGTGATGCCAGCAAGTATCACAATAAATGCGCCTGTAGGTCCTGATATCTGCAATCGGCTACCACCCAGCAAAGAGCTGATGCTGCCTGCAACGATGGCGGTATAGATACCTTGCTCAGGCTTTGCACCAGAGGCAATTGCAAATGCCATCGCCAAAGGTAGGGCAACAATCCCCACAATGACACCTGCCAACAGATTATTGGCCCAGTACGGTTTAGCAAACAAACCTGCGCGTTTAGCCTCTAGAAATGCGATCATGAATTAAATACGCTTTTGTTTTAAATGGATAAGCGTTGTCATGTTAGCACGTATGCTACAAGCATTAACAGGTGACTGCTTGGGAAATCAGTACAGATAGACATTGTTGGTTGATTCCTCAAGGAGCGTGCTCACCGCGTGATAAAATCCTGCCTTATGATTGTTAATAAGCCTGTAAATCCAAACTTTAAGACTCTCGAAACCAACCTACAGAGCTGTATGTTGGCAGATCGCCATGCATTACGCCGTAAGGTACGGGACGTAACAGATTTACATAAATCGAAAGATGAAAAATCCAAACTGAAGGCACAGCGTTTATTGGGTGAGGTTGCGCAAAAGCTGCGCGTTTCTCAACAAAAATTTGCCGCTCGGTTGACTAATTTACCCAAGCCAGAATATCCACTCGAGCTGCCTGTTTCAGGCCGTCGCGATGAAATTGCCAAAGCGATACAAAGCAACCAAGTGGTGATTGTATGCGGCGAAACGGGCAGCGGTAAAACCACGCAATTGCCAAAAATCTGCTTGGAACTTGGTCGCGGTGTTTCCGGCTTAATCGGCCACACGCAGCCGCGTCGTATTGCTGCGCGTTCGGTAGCAAGCCGCATTGCGCAAGAACTTAATTCGTCGCTGGGCGAGGTAGTAGGCTACAAGGTGCGTTTTAACGACAAACTTTCGGAAAATAGTTACGTTAAACTCATGACAGATGGCATTCTGCTAGCCGAAACGCAGGGCGATAAATTCCTGAATGCCTATGACACCATTATTATTGACGAGGCGCACGAGCGCAGTCTGAATATTGATTTTCTTTTGGGTTATCTCAAGCAATTATTACCCAAACGCCCCGATTTAAAAATTATTGTCACCTCTGCCACCATAGACGCAGAGCGCTTCTCCAGCCATTTTAACGGTGCGCCAGTCATAGAAGTTTCGGGTAGAACTTATCCTGTGGAGATTCGCTATAGGCCTTTGATGGAAGTTGAAGAGGACGACCAAGAGGAGGCGATTGAAGAAGCCGTTTTAGACGCGGCGGATGACTTGTTGCGTCAAGGTGACGGCGATATTTTGGTGTTTCTACCAGGCGAGCGTGAGATTCGTGACGTGGCAGACCATTTGCGTAAATATCAAGGTCGTTCCACCAAACTAAAACACATAGAAGTATTGCCACTATTTGCGAGGCTTTCGATTGAAGACCAGCAAAAGATATTCAAAAGTCATAACTCACGCCGCATTGTACTGGCCACCAATGTGGCAGAAACATCGCTCACCGTGCCTGGCATTAAGTATGTGATTGACGCGGGTTTAGCGCGGGTGAACCGTTACAGCCCACGCGCCAAGGTGGAGCAGTTGCAGATAGAAAAGATATCACAAGCGGCGGCCAAGCAGCGTGCAGGGCGTTGCGGGCGGGTTTCTAACGGTATCTGTGTGCGATTGTATTCAGAAGAGGACTTTAGCGGCAGACCAGAATTTACCGAGCCAGAAATTTTACGTAGTTCGTTAGCTGCAGTGATTTTGCGTATGGCCGCACTGTGTTTGGGCGACGTGGCGGATTTTCCCTTTATTGAAGCGCCTTCATCAAGGCTCATTACCGATGGTTACCAACTATTACAAGAGCTAGGCGCGGTGAATAGCCAACGCAATATTACCGAAACTGGCTTGCAGCTGGCCAAATTGCCGCTTGATCCGCGTGTTGGGCGCATGATTTTGGCAGCAAAACGCGAAAACTGTCTGAAAGAAATCCTTATTATCGCTAGTGTGCTGAGTATACAAGACCCGCGCGAGCGGCCAATGGATAAGCGCGAAGCGGCCGACCAAGCACATGCTAAGTTTGCGGGTGAACATTCAGACTTTATGAGCTATCTCAAGTTGTGGGATTTTTTCGACAATGCGCTTAAAACTAAAAAATCCAACAAAGATTTGCTGAATCAATGTCACAGTAATTTCCTCTCATTTTTGCGCTTAAAAGAATGGCGCGAACTGCACGGGCAGTTGCTAGAAATCGTGGCTGAGATGGAATTTAAACTCAACGAAAAAGAGGCGAATTACGAACAAGTCCATAAAGCCCTATTGGCGGGCTTGCTGGGCAATATAGGCTTTAAAGATGGCGACAGTGATAGTTATGCAGGTGCGCGTAACATTCGATTTTTTGTCGCGCCAGGTTCAACGCTTAAGAAAACGCGTCCCAAGTGGGTGATTGCGGCTGAATTGGTTGATACCACCAAACTCTATGCGCGCTGTGTGGCGAAAATAGAACCTGATTGGATAGAGCCAATAGCTAGAGGGTTAACTGAAAGCCAATATACTGACCCACGCTGGGATAGAAAAATGGGCATGGTGAATGCGTGGGAGCGTGTTTCATTGTATGGTTTGACTATTATTCCCAAACGTCGCGTGCATTACGGGCCGATTAATCCAAAAGAATCGCGTGAGATATTTATTCGCGAAGCTTTGGCGAATGGTGAATTTGAGTCGCGCGCTGCATTTTTTAGTGCGAATGAGCGATTGATTAAAGAGGTGGAAGAGCTGGAACACAAGGCGCGGCGCCAAGACGTGCTGGTGGATGAGCATCAATTATTTGCCTTTTACGATGCCAAAATCCCCGCGGATATATTTCAAGCAGCGAGTTTTGAAAAGTGGCGCGAGACAGCTGAAAAAGAAAATCCAAAGTTGTTGTATCTTACTCGCGATGACTTGATGCGCCACGGTGCGGACGCGATTACGGCGGTGCAGTTCCCAGAAAAAATGCTGTTGGGCGGCGTTGAAGTGCCACTTAAATATCGTTTTGAACCAAGTCATATTTTGGATGGCGTAACCGCCACTGTGCCGCTTGCGCTATTAAATCAACTTGACGCAACACCAACAGAATGGCTGGTGCCAGGCATGTTGCGCGAAAAATTAACCTATTTAATTAAAGCGCTACCAAAGACTTTCCGTCGTGTGTGTGTGCCGGTGCCAGAATTTGTGACAGGGTTTTTGGATCAAAATAGAGCTGGCGAAGGTGCAATTAAACAAATATTGGTCACGCACATTCAGCGCGTTAGCACGTTGAAAATTTCGATAGAAGATTGGACAGAAGAAACGCCAGCGCATTTACTGATGAATTTTAGTATCGTCGATGACGCAGGTCGCGAGCTGGCAATGGGGCGTGATTGGAATGCCTTGAAAAAACAGCTTGGTTCAGCTGCACAACTTACGTTTAGAAATACTTCACCTGACATTGAAAAAACTGGCTTAAAACAATGGGATTTTGGCGATTTACCACAGACATTAAGCTTTGGGCGTGACGGCTTAAAAGTGACGGGTTACCCTGCGCTGGAAGATAATATTGACGCAGTTTCTGTACGATTATTTGATACGGCAAACGAAGCAGAAATTAGCCACCGCAAAGGCGTTTGCCGATTAATGCGTTTTGAGCTGAAAGAACAAATGAAGCAGCTGGAAAAAGGCCTGCCAAATTTTAACCAATACGCACTAAATTTACGCAACATCATGTCACCAGACGATTTGCGTGAGGATATGCTGACCGCGATCGCTGACCGCGCGTTTATTGGAGAGGATGAATTGCCGCGCACCAATGCAGATTTTATGAAGTTAAAGCAGCGCGCTAGAACACGCTTGCCAGCGGTAAGCGAGGCGATTGCGCGGCAAGCGCATGCCATTGCGACGGAGTATCAGCTGTTGCTGGTAAAACAAAGCCAAATGCCTGCGACGGTGAATCGCTTAAAACGTGATTTGGAACAGCAAGTAAGTCAGCTGGTTTACAAAGGCTGTTTTAGCCAAACGCCGTGGGAACATTTACAGCACATTCCGCGCTATTTAAAGGCGCTAAGATTGCGCATTGAAAAGCAGCCTGCTAACCCTGAGCGTGATGGTAAAAATGCGGCGAGTGTGGGTTTAATTTGGGCACGTTGGCAGGATAAAATTAACGCGCTTAATCAGGCTAGTCACGAGATTTCACAAGGGTTACACGCCTATCGTTGGTTGATAGAAGAATTGCGCGTTTCACTATTTGCGCAGGAACTCAAAACCCCATTTCCGGTCTCGATTAAACGCTTGGATAAACTATGGCAGGATCTCGCTAATTCCTAAATGGCTGTAAAACTCCCCACAAATAATACGTTTGAAGATTTTTTGCAATCGCCACGAGGCGATAGACAATTACGGCTTAATATTAGTCGTAACACATTGATTGCATTTGTAATTTCTCTGTTAATTCATGCGTTGATTTTGTTTTTTGTCATACCAAAATTTCAACGCGAGCAAAAAAAAGAGTTGCCGCCGTTTGAGGTGGTTTTAGCACAGCCTGAACAAAAAATAGAGATTCCACCACCACAGGAGCCAATACCAGAGCCGCTTCCAGAGCCTATCAAAAAGCAAAAAGTGATGACGCAAAAACCGACTAAAGCACCAAAACCGTCTGCATTTAAAGTGCCGGATGTGCTTGCTACAACGAAACCTGCGTCTGAGCCAGCGCCAAAAATTGAAACTAAATCGAAAGAAACGGACATGTTTGCAGCGCTTAATGCGAAGCGTGCAGAACGTGATAGAACAGAGTCCTCTGCCGAGAAAATCAATGCAGAGGCGGCCGCGCGTGAAATTGGTCCAAGCGAAGAACAAAAAAGAGACGCAAAAATTAAGAGTAATTTTCAAAATGGCACCAATGGTATTTTTGAAATTACCAGCTTAGGTTCACGTAGCGCTACATTTACCTTTCTTGGCTGGTTGAACGATTACAACAGCTCTAAACGCCAGTTTTTTGAGGTGGAAGCCAGCACTGGTCAAGACGTTCGGTTGGTGATGATTAGGCGGATGATAGGCTTGATACGCGAGCATTACGATGGCGATTTTAACTGGGAATCGCAACGTTTAGGGCGCGTGATTGTGATGTCTGCACGGCCAGAAGATAGTGCGGGTTTGGAGGATTTTATGATGACGGAATTTTTTGGCCAGAATTATAAAACCGCGCTTTAATGTTTAAACCTGCATCAAGCTTTTCCTAATTGCGGTTTCATCCAAGCCTTTGCCAATCAGCACAATGCGGTTTGTCGGCACATCTTCAGTCCAGCCTTCCAGTTCGGTAGGTGGGTAGGGCGTAAAATGCACGGCGTGAATCGCAAGTGGGTGATCTAGGTCGGCCGCGTGGACAATACCTTTAAGGCGTAGAAGGTTTGCACCATACGTTTGGCACAGTTTTAAAATGACTGGCTTTAAATCGCGCCAATTGATTGGGCTGGGCAGCGTAACTATAAAGCTGCTAATTTCGTCATTATGCGATTTTTTAAATAGGCCAGATTTTACCGGAGCGCGTAACCAACGTTGCGGATCAGCACGCTTGCCTGTGGGGTCAAATAACCCGACGTCAATAATAAAATCAGGGTCGATTTCGCCATGCAAAATTTTATGCTGAGTCGCGCCAGCATTGATTTCGATGAGTTTTTCTTTTAGAGCTGCCAGTGTTTCGGGCGACGCCAAATCAGTTTTAGTCAGCAACAGTACATCGGCCACCGCCGCCTGTTTGCGTGCTTCAGCGTGTTGTTGCAATTGCTGCAAACCATACTCGCTATCAATGGTGACGACAACCGCGTCTAGGCGAAACACCGATTCAATCACAGGTTCGTTCATGAGGTTAGCCAAAATCGGGCCCGGATCGGCCATGCCGGTGGTTTCGATGACGAGGCGATTAAATTGTGGAATAGCTTGCAGTGCACGTTTAAAAAACAAATCTCGCATGGTGTCGGCCAGCTCATTTTTTAGCGTGCAACACACACAGCCAGAGCTTAAAAGCACGGTATTATCGGCAATTTGCTCGCTATCGACTTGGGTGGCGAGAATGTGGTCCAGCTCAGCCTCACCTAGCTCGTTAATAATCACCGCGCTGTCTTTCATTGCAGCATGCCTGAGTAGTTTGTTGAGCAGCGTAGTTTTGCCACTGCCTAAAAACCCAGTCAATAATGTAACGGGAATGCGTTTGTCCATCGCAGTATTTTAGCAGAGGCTGCGCCAAAGCCATGTAAAATAGCGGCTATGAATATTTTTTATGAAGAAGAAGGCCATTTTAAGGTGGCAACTGTGATGGCTGAAACCCCTGGCTCCATGCAGGTGGAATCGCCAACAGGCAAACGTTCTAAAATCAAATCTGCCAATGTGTTGTTGAATTTCGATGCTGCGCTGAATGGCTTTATGGAAGCTGCAACGCAAGAGGCAGACAAATTAGAAATTGATTTTTTATGGGAGTGCTGCGGTGAACCTGAGTTTGGTTTTGAGGCATTGGCGCAAGAATATTACGGCAAAAAACCAAGCCCAATCGAAGCGGCTGCCACGGCTATTAGGCTACACAGTGCACCGATGTATTTTTACCGCAAAGGCAAAGGCCGCTACAAAGCAGCACCTGCGGAAACCTTAAAACTCGCACTAGCTGCGGTTGAGCGCAAAAAACTGCAGGCCGAGCAAATGGCTGCATGGGTTGTTAAACTTAACAACAAACAGTTGCCAGAAGGCTTTTCCAGCAAGGCTGACAGCCTTATCTATAGCCCCAATAAAAATTCGCTGGAATGGAAAGCGATTGACGAAGCTGCGCAAACCTCAGGCAGATTGGCGCTTACAGTTATGTTTGAATGCGGTTTAATTGCTAATGCCCACGATTACCATTTAGGTGCGTTTTTGCGAGAAATGTTTAGTGAGGGTACAGATTTTCCTGAGTTTGATTTTCCCGATATCCCGAGTGATTTGGCGCTGGCAAAAGTTGAATGTTTCAGTATCGATGATGCAACGACAACCGAGATTGATGATGCGTTTAGTTTAGAGAATTTGGCGAATGGCAATATGCGCGTAGGTATCCACATTGCTGCGCCGGCGTTGGCTGTGTTGCCAGAAACACCGTTAGACGCCATTGTGCTTTCACGGCTTTCTACTGTTTATATGCCCGGTAACAAAATCACCATGTTGCCTGAAACGGTAGTGAAACCATTTAGCTTAGATGCGGGTGAAATCAAGCCAGCCTTGAGTTTGTATGTTGAAATTACGCCTGAGTTTGAGATTGTGTCCACTGAAACAAAGCTTGAGAAAATCAAGGTGGCAGATAACTTGCGCCATGACGAATTGGAACCATTTTTTAATGAAAATACATTAGCTGAAGATAGCGGACATGATTACTGGGCGCGACTTAAGACGCTATTTGAATTTGCCGAATGTTTAGAAAAAGCGCGTGGCAAAGCAGACCCAAATCGTGCGCCACAAATCGACTACAATTTTTACGTGAATGACGGAATTGTCAGTATTGTGCCGCGTGGACGCGGTAGCCCAATGGATAAGCTGGTGGCGGAACTGATGATTTATGCCAATAGCCATTGGGGGGGCTTACTAAAAGAAGTCAATATTGCGGGCATTTACCGCGCACAAACTGGCGGCAAAGTTTTTATGACGTCAAGCGCTGAGCCCCATCAGGGCTTGGGTGTAGCGCAATACGCTTGGTGTACGTCACCACTGCGTCGCGCTGTGGATTTGATTAATCAGCGCCAATTGATTGCGATGTTGGATGCTGCGCCTGCACCTTACAACGCGCAAGATGGCAAGTTGAACGTGATTATGCGTAATTTTGACCAAACCTATAATGCGTATAGTGAGTTTCAAACACGCATGGAGCGCTATTGGTGTCTGCGATATTTGATACAAGAAAAACTTACCGAAGTGACTGCTACTGTTTGGCGCGAGAATTTAGTGCGTATTGATGGCATGTTTTACATTACCAAAGTGCCTAGCTTGCCTGAGCTTAAGGTTGGCACAAAAGTTTCTTTAGAAATCAAACACATAGATACTTTATTGATGGAGCTTAATTGTAAGTTTAAAGCTGTGATTGAAACCGAGCCAGTTGCGATTGTTGAAGAAGATGTTGAGATTTAGCCACAAAATCCACAAAAGTGTCAGCGATGGCAACATCGTGGAAGTTATCGAAATAGATGGCGTGCGCTCGCTATATTTAGGCTCAATCACTATACAAAGCAGCATGCGGGTAAGCGCGCCGTTCGCGCTGGAATTGGCCTATTCACGCGGCATGATGGGATTTTTGCTGTTTTCGAGTAGTGTAAAACATGTGATGACGATAGGTTTAGGCGGCGGCTCGGTGCCTAAATATATCCACGAATTTTGTCCTGAAACAAGCCAAACTATCGTCGAAATTAATCCGCAAGTGATTTCGACCGCGCGCAGTCATTTTTATGTACCCGAGAACGACGAAAAGTTGAATATAATTGAAGGCGATGGTATCGCGTATCTCGCCAGTAACCGCACCAGTGCTGATGTGTTGATGATAGATGCGTTTGATGCATCGGGCATTCCGCCAGATTTTTGTAGTCAAGATTTTTTTGATAGCTGCGAAATGGCGCTTAAAAATAACGGCATTTTTATGATTAATTTGTGGGGCTCAGACAAAAATTTTGATATTTATCTGCGTCGAATTGAGCAAAGTTTTGAAAATCGCGTGTTGATTTTGCCGACAGGCAGGCCTGGCAATATTGTGGTGTTCGGTTTTAAAGAGTTGCCAGATTTGCGCATTATTTACTTACGCGAACGCGCGAAAATGCTGGAGCATAAGCACAAAATAGAATTTGTAAGTTTTTTAGAAAAACTATGCGAACATAACCCGCACAACAATAAACAATTTTTTATGGACTAGTTTTTAAAGTAAAAGAGAGCATATGAATCAATATTTTGCCACTTGCCCACGCGGCCTAGAAGCGCTGCTAGTCAATGAAATTAAGGCTGCTGGTGCAAAAGACATCAAGCCAACTGACGGCGGCATAGGTTTTGCGGGAGAGCTAAGCGTGTGTTACAGCGTCAACCTACACTCACGCTTGGCAACGCGCATTTTGATGCAAGTTGGCCGTGGCAGCTATGCGACTGAAGAGGATTTATACCAAGCGGCGTACAAGCTCAACTGGCCGAATTGGTTTGATGTAAAACACGATTTTATGGTGAAAGTTACAGGCGTAAAATGTCCACTAAAAAGCTTAGAGTTTGCCACGCTACGCATTAAAGACGCAGTTTGTGATAAGTTTCGGCAAGTGGTGGATTCTCGTCCTTACATTGATACCAAAACGCCTGCAGTGCGCATTCATGCTTATTTAACAGCCGATAACTATGTGTATTACGTGGATACTTCTGGCGATGCTTTGTATCAGCGGGGTAACCGCAAAGCCAGTATTGAAGCGCCTTTGCGCGAAAATCTCGCTGCGGGGATTTTACAACTTTCTGGCTGGAAAACAGGGCAGCCGTTACTTGACCCAATGTGCGGCAGCGGTACGTTTTTGCTGGAGGCGGCGATGATGGCGTTGAATATTGCGCCAGGCCTAAAGCGCAATTTTGGATTTGAAAAGCTGAAAAATTTCGAAAGCGACACTTGGAAGAAAATTAAAAACGCAGCGCTTAAAAATGTTAAACCAGTGAGTTTTCAGAAAATATATGGTTCAGACAATGATTTACGCGCTGTGCGTGTGGCACGCCAGAATCTAAGCGAGGCAGGCTTGCTAGAGGCGGTGCAATTGACGCAAACTAATATTACCGAAGTAATTCCACCCGCTGATAATGGCGTGTTGGTGGCTAACCCACCATATGGTGTGCGTATTGGCGAGGATGAAGAGCTGGCCTTGCTTTACCCGAAAATGGGCGAGGCGCTAAAACGTAAATTTGCCGGTTGGAACACTTACTTTTTAACTAACGACGCGCGTCTGCCCAAGTTAATGCGTCTGACGCCAAGTAAGCGCACGCCTTTATTTAACGGGCCGTTAGAGTGTCGATTGTTCGAGATTAAAATGGTAGCTGGAAGTAATAGAAAGGACAAATAATGGCTGACTCATTGGAGGATTTAATAGCGCGTATCAACGCATTTGTCACCGAGCGCGATTGGGCACAGTTTCACACGCCAAAAAATTTGGCCATGGCGATGATTGTGGAAGCGGCAGAATTGGTGGAGCAATTTCAATGGGATACGTCACAAGAAAACCAACAGTTATCGTCAGAAAAGCGCGAGGCAGTCGCACATGAGTTGGCCGATACCTTTGTGTATTTGTTGAGAATTGCTGAAGTATTAGAGATCGATTTGATTGACGCTACTAACAAGAAAATAGCGCTAAATGCGCAAAAGTATCCTGTGGATAAAGCCAAAGGCAACAATGCCAAATATACAGCTTATGAAGAAATTAAACGTTCTGAATAAAATAGTCGTAAAGTAAATCAGCGTAATGTTGATAAAAATGCAATAAGATCATCACGCTTTTGTGCGTCACCCAGCCCTGGAAATGCCATTTTTACCCCTGGAACTAAGCTCTGCGGATTTGCAATGTAATCTGAAATTCTATCTTCTGTCCAAGCAACATTATTGCTGCGCATGGCATCTGAATAGTTGTAATCGCTGATGCTTGCTGGCCTTCTCCCCACCACCTTCCAAAGGGTAGGCCCCATCTTGTTTTTGCCTTCTTTAATGCTGTGACACACAGAGCAATATACATCAAACACATGTATACCATTGACAACGTCGCCCGCATAAGTCGTCTGAATATTAAGTGAATTAATAAGCAGAAAACTTAAAAATAATGCCGAATACTTTTTCATTTTTTACTTGCCCGATTTTAAATCGCAAACCATGCAAAAAGGAATAAGGTGTTGTTGTCTTTGGCATTACGACCTAAGCCATCGTAATTATCTTTACCGCCGTTAAATTTAGTGTAGCCAGTATATTGCACACCCAAGCGCATATTTGCATAAGGAGCGCCCCACGAGTCTTCTTTGCCCCAAGGTGTCCAGTCGGCCTGCAGAATATAGCCACGGCTATTGGGGGAACCATTGATGCTGCCAGCGTCAGCCTCACCAGTGTTATATAAAAGGTCGTCCTGATTGCCGCGAGTATCGAAAACCGCAACTGTGGCACCATAAGTATTTTTATAGAAGTAACTGCCAGCCAAATCAAAACGTTTGAGGCTGCCATGTAAGTTGGTTGCGCCACCTGCGTTAAAGGTGCTATCTAAGGTACGATGTTCGTCAATATAGCTAGTGTTAATAGTAAAAATATGTTCTTTGGTGCCAATAAATTGATAGGCGGCATCCACGCCAATATCGCGATAGTGGTCTGATGGACCATCAACAAAATCAGGTTGTAGTTTAGACGTCATGCCAAAAAGACCTGCGCGAAAGTTTTGTTCCGCCATATCGTTGAAATAAGACAATCGCCAATAAGGAGCAATGCCATCAAGGCGGCCATCTTCACCAACATTCAGTTTATTTCTTAGGCTTCTAGATAAGGTTTTATAGCCACCTAAATCAACATAAAAGTGATTGTCGTAGAAGGCATAGGCACTAGCCCCAAGCACCTGCTGTGCCAACGCACCATCTATAAATGGCGAAGCTGCTGGGCCAGGCGCCAACTCTGATGACTGATATGGAAACTTCCATCCAGGTAGCGTGTTGAATGGGTCTTCTATGGTCGGTTATTGTTAAGGGATAAGCCGTAGGTCAAATTTTTTCCAGAAAACTCTTTTGAATCAGCAATACGGATGTCCATATTATCCATGCCAAAGCGGCGGTCAAAATCATTTCCTGTTACTTGTATAAACGTGCCGATATGATCTGTCATTCTGCCCGCTAAGAATACGGATAATTCTTGCAATGACAAATTATCGTTTTTACCGAAATGTGGCTGAGCGTCTGCTGTTTGGCTCTTTTTGGTGTGCGTAAAACCTTCTACCAGCATGGCCGCTAGAGGTATTTTACCTTCTTTGCCATCGGTCTCGGTATATCCACCTAGTTTAAACTGCATACCATGTGGTGTTAACTGTGGACCAAAGGCGCCCACATGACAAGCGGCGCATTCCAGGCCGGTTTGTCTTGCAAAGCTGGGCACAGCATTAGCATAAGTGCTGAAGGCAATTGTGCAGATAGTGAGAGAGATTTTTACTGATTGCGCAAATGCTCTTTGAAAGTCCATTTCAGCCCCTTAATTAAAGTTAGTCCATAGAATCCCTTAATGTTATTAAGTCTCATTTTAGATGGAAAAACAATACATAGTTCACCTTATTTAGAGGGGGGGCATTTACCCTACTAAAGTAATTTGGGAAATCCAATTTGTTAATTTTGGTACACTTAATTCAAGTTTATTTTCTGTAAAATATGAATGCGGTGAATTTAAAGTAACGCTAAATATACGGAATATACAAAAAGTGAATAGTAAAAAGCCAGCATATAGCTGGCTTTTTTATTTTTCTCGAATGCTAATTACAACACCGCAAGTGCCGCATCGTAGTTTGGTTCGTTGGCAATTTCTGGTACTAACTCAACGTATTTAACTACATTATTTTCGTCGAGCACGATTACTGCGCGGGCACACAGGCCAGCGAGTTTACTGGTGAAGAGTAATACACCGTAATTCATTAAAAAATCACGGCCGCGCATGCTAGATAAATTTACTACATTTTCGATGCCTTCTGCAGCACAAAAACGCGTTTGTGCAAATGGCAAATCGGCAGAAACATTCAGCACCACGGTATTTTTTAGGCCTGCTGCGTGTTTATTGAATGCGCGCACAGACATGGCGCAAGTAGGCGTATCCACGCTTGGGAAGATATTCAGTACTTTGCGTTTGCCAGCATAGGTGTCAAGTGTGACATCTGCCAGCGCTTTGTCGACTAAAGTGAAATTAGGGGCAGTGCTGCCAACTTTTGGCAAATTGCCTGCAACGTCTACTGGGTTGCCTTTAAGCGTAACTGAGCTAGACATAGTTCTATCCTTTTCTAATTATAATTTTCCAATTGAGTATCATAAAACAAAAAACACCTGTTTAGAACAGGTGTTTTCGATTTAAAGCAATAAAATTAGAAAATTAAATAAAATCTAGGCTAATAGATTTTCACTCAAATAACCAATGGTCATGGTTTGGTTGTGAAGCACACTATCTGTAGTGTGTGGGCGTGGTGCCAATTCGCCATAAGAGTAGAAGCCAGTGACCGAAGTTTGTGGGCCCAAAATCTGTTGTACTAGTTTTACTTCGTCACCCACGTTCTCAGCCATTACCCCTTTACGACCCACACAACTAACGCACACCGCCAAGCCAGCTTGATTGGTTTTGCTTGCACCCAAGCCATCCATTACCAAATTGGCCGCGTTACCTGCGCCTTCCACTAGTCTATCGTGGTTGGTTTGGCAAAGGCGCACTGTTTCACCTTCTTCAACATTGCCGGCGAAAGTTAAGCTATTGTTTTTATTATCAACTGCTAGCAAAGTACGGATTTTTTCAACCTCGCGTTTGCCTTCTTCAATCACTGCTAACGGAAATTTTAAGCCTGTGCCAGGCAAGCCGCGTGAAAATGCTTCGCCAATATACATTCTGTAAAGCGGTAGCGCAGGTTTGCTATCCATCTCAAACACAACGTTTTTCTCAGATCTAGTCACTTTGCGAGGTGGGCCATAGGGTTTCCAACCACCTAGCGCGCCGCTAGAGGTAATCAGCGCGTTGCCATACAGGCCCACTGCAATCACTTGGTTGTCAGAGATAGTATCGTTAAATAGTTGCAAAGTTTTTACAAACGCGCCGCCATCGCCTGCTAGGCCACCCACAATGGGCACATCGCCCAGCACGCTTTGAAAGCCCTTAAGCAATTCTGAGCCATTTACGTTTAGTCCATCAGAAATAACTAGAATAGTGCGCAAAGCTTCTGCTTTAAGTTGTTTAGCCAATCCAGCCGCAGCCTCAAACGAGTTTTGCATACCAGACATTTTGGTTTGTGCAACGCGTTGAATGGTTTTTTCCCATTGAATCGCGGTTATTTGAATGCTGTCGTCGAATACGCCTGCTGGGCTGATTTCACCAGACGTAGTGCAGCCGACTAATTGCGCGGTAGGGTAACGTGCTTTTAAAAAGCTTTGTAATTTGCCTTCAGTAAATCTTTTTACTGAACCGAACACCAGCACAAGGTTAGCACTTGGCAGTGGCGATGTGCCAGGCAAATCTTTTAATGCCATATTTGAATTAACTGATTCTTGTCTAATAATCATTGCTGCTGACCCTTAACTGTTAAATGTAATTAGTTATATTTAAATTTTCGTGTAAATTACAAACTTATTTATTGTTGTTAAAGTATATTATTACAAAAATGATGTAAGTGTTGCAATTTATTTTAAAAAATGTAATATTTGTGCGTGTAAATTATAAAAATAACCATAAAAACCACAGTTTTGATAGATTATTTTTAATGCCATGCAATTTGTAAGTATATAAAATGTTATATGTCAGGGGAAAGCAAAGTGGCGCAAGCGAATTTAGCTGGAACAAAAGTCATGGTCATTGATGACAGCAATACCATCCGCCGTAGCGCAGAAATTTTTCTTAAATCAGCAGGTTGTGAAGTGATTTTAGCTGAAGATGGCTTTGATGCTTTAGCAAAAATTGCTGATCAGCTGCCACAAGTAATTTTTGTGGATATTATGATGCCACGCCTTGACGGCTACCAGACCTGTGCGCTGATTAAGCGCAATGCAAAATTCAAATCTACCCCAGTGATCATGTTATCGAGCAAAGATGGCTTGTTTGACCGCGCACGCGGGCGCATGGCGGGCTCTGACCAGTATTTAACTAAGCCGTTTACGCAAGATACCTTAATAGACGCAGTGAATAGTTACATAAGTAAATAGCATAATTATATTAGTAAATAGTATTAACTTTTTGGAGAACTGTAATGGCAATTAATAAAGTTTTAATCGTTGACGATTCTGCAACAGATCGATTTTATTTAACCGAGATACTGGAAGCACAGGGTTATCAGGTTATCGCGCTTGAAAGTGGCGAGGCGTGCGTAGAACGTGCGGCGGAAATTAAACCAGATTTAATCATCATGGATATTATTATGGCTGGTTTGACGGGCTTTCAGGCAACACGCACGCTCACAAAAGACCCAGTAACTGCAAAAATCCCGATTATTTTGTGCTCAGGAAAATTGCAAGTGACAGACCATGCTTGGGCGGAAAAAATGGGCGCAAAAGCTTGTGTGATCAAACCCATTCCAAAAGATGAAATTAAGACAATTATTAGCAAATTAGGCTAACTCAAATAGGGCTAATAAAGGTACCAATACTGGAATAAAGCATGGCAAAAGGCTCACAATTACGCGAATATCAAACTAATATTCTAGCTAGACTAGAAAATGCTAAAAAGGCAGGTGCAGAATCGCCCGCAGGTTATTTGGGTGTGGTAATTGGCAGCAAAAATGTGTTGGTAAATCTGCAAGAAATTTCTGAGACATTGCCCATTGCGGATATTCATCGTGTGCCCATCGTAAAACCTTGGTTTTTAGGCGTAGCCAATGTGCGCGGCGTGTTATACGCCATCAATGATTTAGCACAAATGCTTGAGAGTAGCCTGACTACAATTTCATCAAACGCACGATTATTACTGATGAGCGATGCGATAACGTCGAATGTGGCGTTTGTGGTAGATAAAATGATTGGCTTGCGCAAATTGGATGAAATGAAGTTGCGTGAAGAAACTGCAGAAGAAAGCGCATGCTTAAAAGCGCAAACCTATCAGGATTCAGAAAATCGTGTTTGGCACATGTTGGATTGTGACAAACTGGTGCGCTCTAAAGAATTTGCAACACCTTATGTGATTTAAAAGTTAAACAATATAAATTTGATGTTATAGAAGTTAGAAGTTAAAGGGAACAAAAAAATGGCACTAAATATAAAAGACATACCAGCTAAAGTCAAGCAGATGTTTACTGGCAAAGCTGCTAGTGGCGCTAGCCGAGGCGGCGCTGGCCGCCAGGTGTTGATTCCGATTCTTGGCTTACTCATTTTTACTGCCTTGGCGTTTTATGCACTTCAGCAAGTGCGCGTAAATGGGCCGATGTTCGAGAAAATTAAAGCCACAGATGATTTGCGTGCAGATATGTTGCCACCGCATTTGTTTGTGGTAGAGCCTTATGCGCACGCTAATGAAATGTACTTGGCGTTGGTGGCAGGTGATGCTAAACGCGTTCAGGAACAAATAAAAGAATTTGATAAGTACAAAGCAGAATTTGATGCTTCAGTCGCGCGATGGGATAAGGGTCATGTGGTGGAAGGATTAAAAGGCGACTATAACGCGCTAGCAGTATCAGGCAAAAACTTTTTTAATATTTATAAAACACAATTTTTGCCAGCCATCCAATCCAGTTCAGCTCCAACAGCACTGGCAGCGCTTAGTGAGTTAGAAAAAGCCTACGTGGTGAATGATAACCTGACAGGAACACTTTCTCTAGCGCTAGAAAAAGAAACGGCAAATACGGCAAATGACACAAACAAGCTTTTACAATATTTCTTGATTGGGTTGGCCTTGTTGGCTGCAGCGATTATCGCAGCGATTTGGTTTTTTGGTATGCGTCAGGCTAAAACCATTGATAGTGCGGTGATGATGCTGGAAAACGACGGCCAAGCCAACCAAATGGCTGTTTTAAACCTACTCGATGAAATGGGTGATTTGGCAGATGGCGATTTAACGGTGCGCGCCGAGGTGCGCGAGAACATTACTGGCGCGATTGCCGACTCGATTAACTATACGATTGATAGCTTGCGGGACTTGGTAACCGGTATTAACCGCGCCTCAGAGCAAGTAAACACGGCCACCGGGCAAGCGCAGGCAACGTCTGTGGGTTTGTTATCGGCGGCAGAAAAACAATCTGCACAAATTACAGAGACGACAGAAGCGGTTAATAATATGACGCGCTCAATCTCGCAGGTTTCTAGCAACGCAAGCCAAGCTTCACAAGTGGCGCAGCGTTCACTGCAAGCCGCTACGCAGGGTTCGCAGGCGGTGCAAAATACCATCGCTGGTATGAACGGTATTCGCGAACAAATTCAGGAAACATCAAAACGTATTAAACGCTTGGGCGAAAGCTCGCAAGAAATTGGCGAAATTGTGGAGCTGATTTCTGACATTACCGAGCAAACCAATATTCTGGCGTTGAACGCGGCGATTCAGGCGGCGTCTGCAGGGGAAGCGGGACGGGGCTTTACGGTAGTTGCGGAGGAGGTGCAGCGCTTGGCGGAACGTTCATCTGAAGCGACCAAACAGATTGGTGCGATTGTAAAAACCATTCAGACCGATACCAACAGCGCAGTAGCAGCGATGGAAAAAAGTACCGAAGGTGTGGTTGAAGGTGCGCGATTATCAGACGCGGCGGGTAAAGCATTGACGGAGATTGAAACCGTTTCAAACAGTTTGGCGCGCTTGATCCAATCGATTTCCACCGCAACCGAGGCGCAAACAGAAGTGGCTTCTACTGTGACCAAAAATATGCAACAGATTCAGCAGATTACCTCGCAAACTACTGAAGGTACAAAACTGACCGCAGAATCTGTAGGGCAATTAACCAAGCTGGCGGAAGAGTTGCGTGACTCTGTTGCTGGCTTTAAATTGGCTTAGCTTTAACATTTAGAAGATTGTCGGAGCTAAATTAGGTGTCGGAAAATTTTGATAGCGGCCCATTAACCTGGGTTAAAGACCAAATAGATCAATTACTTAACTCTGTATTAGAAAACGTCAATACAGTGCAAGCTAATATACATGACACATCTGCTATGCGCTTTTCGCAAACTAGCTTGTATCAAGCCTCAGGCGCGCTGGATATGGTGGGTTTAGAGGGCTGTAAACGTTTTTGTAGTGAGCTAGAAAAGTTAGCTGGAAAACTTGAGAAGAAAACTGTTAATGCTACGCCAGAGATTATCGAGGCCTTTGGCAAAGCTGTAAAAACCCTGCAATCGTATCTTCAAGAGCTGCTCAATGGCGCGCCAGATATACCGCTACGCTTATATTCCGTTTTAAATCCCATCGTCGTTGCGCAGGGCGAAACTTTGGAAGAAAGTGAATTATTCTTTCCAGATACCAGTAGCAGTGCGCCTAAAAGTATTCCAAGCAAAGAATTAAGTGATGCCGAATATGCCAGCTTTATTGTGGAGCAGCGCGTTGCCTATCAAAAATCGCTACTTAATTGGCTGCAAACCAAGCAAGTAAGCGCGGTTGAGACCATGACCACAGCTGTAAGCAATGTCAGCCAAGCGCAACAAAAAACCAGTAATAAGACCCTATGGTGGGCGGCGAGCGCGTTTACAGAATCATTAGAGCAAAAAGAAATTGCCGAAAATTCTGGTGCTAAAAAGCTCTGTCGTAAGCTGGATCAAGAGTTGCGCCTATTTGCCGATGGTGTGAATAAGCCACATAACAACTTATTGCGCGATATTTTGTACTACGTAGCGATTAGCGACATCGACAAAGCCAACGTAATGCAGGTGAAAGAAGTATTTGAGCTGGATCAGTTTATTGATAAAAAATCATCTGCTAATTTTATTGGCAATAATATTGATGCTGATGAGACGGCAGTAGTACAGCAGTTGATAGATGAGCTAGAAAAATTAAGAGAATTGTGGGATGAAATATCCAGCACAATTGATTTTACCAAGATGGATGCCAAAGCGGGCCAGGTGCCAGTTCATCTAGATAATGTATTAATCACTAAGTTTTCTGATACGCTTGCCACAAGCTGTGCACTAACGCAGAACTTAAGCCAGGTACTGATTGTAGACGTGTACTCGGTGCTGCAACAAGCCAGCAATACCTTGCGTGATGACGCCAGTAAAGTGAATCATGCCGCCTTAATTGAGGTTGCAGCAGCGCTTAATTTAATCGAAACTTCGCTACATAATTACCAAAACATAGATCCAGACCGCATACAAAAATTACATTCCGAATTGCTACGTTTAGAGTCAATCTCATCGGGTGAAATTTATGATAAGCTTGAAGGTGAACGGGCTGGCGAGCTTGACCGTGATACAGTTAAAGCCGTAGTCATCCATATAAAAGAATCACTGAAAATTGTTGAGCAAGCGTTGGATAGTTTTTTCCGCAATCCGGCCGAAAAAGCGCCGTTAACACTGACACCGGAGCCGCTTAAACAAGTTTCTGCCGTGTTTGAGATGTTAGGCATGCCAACGCCCATGGCAATTACCAGCGCCAGTGGCAGGCTTATTCAGCATTTTCAGCAAGATAATTATGCAGTCAATCAAGCACATTTTGAATTAGTGGCTGAGAGCTTGAGTATGGTTGGCCTATATGCAGACGAAATGCCAAGAATACGGCCTGAATCTGAACGTGCACTAGAAGGCGCGTTGCAACGTTTAAATACCGCACTCGCAGATGCCGGTTTGGATGCTGTGTCTACGGGTGCTGTACCTGCAAAAAATGAAGGAAAAATCAAAAATAAACAGCTGGCAGAAACTACAGTCGCTGTTATAGAAACTGTAAAAAGTCCACCATCGCATGAAATAACACTAGCGAAGATAGACATGCCGGTGCTAACAGATGGCGCGACAGTAACCGATCAAGCGTTCGATGCAGAATTACTGGATATTTATTTGACTGAGGCTGAAGAAGTATTGGCGCATATTGCACAAAACTGCCAAGCGTTGCGTGTCAACACGACAGATCATGAGGCTTTGGTTGAGGTGCGACGTAGTTTTCACACCTTAAAGGGCAGTGGTCGCACCGTAGGTTTAAGCGCTTTGGGCGAAGTTGCTGGCAAAGTGGAGTTTTTCTTAAATGGTGTGTTGGATAAAAAAGCGACGCTTAATCTACAACAAATTAATTCAATCGAACAAGTCTCGGCTGCGTTTGCAGGTTGGGCGGCAGAGTTGCGTGCTAATAGCAAAGTGGAAGTGAATCAAGAGGCCTGGTTGGCGCGTATTGAAGCATATTCGAACGAAAGCGAAAAGCCAGGCGCTAAAACGGCCGCTAAGAAATCTGATGCGCAAGTACTGATTGGTGGAACGCGTAAGATGAGTCGTGCACTTTACGATATTTTTGTAAATGAAAGTGGCCAAAACGTTACAATCCTAGAGCAAGATGTCGCTAAACTTGCCGCAGGCACTCATTTACAGCCTTCTAAAGCAGCACGCCATGCCAATCATACGCTTGCCAGCAATGCGTTAGCCGCTGAATTTACGCATATGGGCGAGTTAAGCCGCGCGCTAGAGAATTGGTTGGACGAAATAAATGCGATTTGGTCGCCACAACATTTAGATTTATACACCAGCACGGTTAAATCTTTGTCTACTATGTGGCAGAAAATTTCTGAGCAACACAATCCACGCTCAGCTGCGGCTTTAATTAAAGTGCTTAGCCAAGCAACACAACAGGCCATTCAACACAAAGAACTATCAGTTAAGTTTACTGAGACTGTGCAGCCAGACGATGAAATTATTATGCAGTCGACACAAGCAGAGATAAGTGCATTTGAAGCTAGTCAAGAGGAATATGAACCTGCAGACATGGAAGTTAAACTGATCACTGAGGGTAAGCCGTTTAATATTGAAAGCAAGCTTGGTACCTCACAAATTGACCAAGAATTACTTACCATGTTTATCGAGGAAGCGCACGAAATTATGCCAGAAATTGGTTCTGAGTTGCGCGCTTGGCAAACGAACCCTAAGCAAACTGATCATCCAGACGCGCTACAACGTGCTTTGCATACACTAAAAGGGAGTGCGCGCATGGCAGGCCATGCAACGCTTGGCGATGCAGTGCACCAGCTGGAAGACCACGTTATTCGCTCACTCAAGCGCAAAAATGAGGTGATTGATTTCGATAATATGTTTGTTGAGTTAGATAAAATTGGTAGCTTCTTTGAAGAAACCATGGGCAATACGCCTGACGAAACTATTAGCCAAATTAGACAAGAAGACGCAGCACCATCGGGCCGCACCACGGATAGAAAAGCACAATTTTTGCGTATGCGTGCGGATACATTGGATAGATTGATTAACGATGCCGGTGAGATTTCTATTATTCGCTCGCGCTTGGATAGAGAACTAACGGGCTTTAAGCAATCATCAAGCGATTTAACCGAGAGCGTGACGCGCTTGCGCGCCTATTTGCGAGAGCTGGAGATTGAAGCAGAAACACAATTACAATCGCGCATGAGCATTTTGCAAGAGGCGAATGAAACGTTTGACCCGCTTGAGTTTGACCGATTTACGCGCTTGCAAGAGCTTACGCGTATGATTGCCGAAAGCGTAAATGACGTGGCCACCATTCAAACTGGCTTGATTGTCAACTTGGATCAATCGGAAGCGGCATTGCAACAACAAAATCGCATGAATCGCGATTTACAACAAAGTTTGCTTGGCGCGCGTATGTTGCCGTTTAAGCAAATTTCTGAGCGTATGCAACGTATTGTGCGTCAAACTACACGTGAACTTAAAAAGAAAGCGGATTTAGTGATTGATGGCGAAGCAACTGAAATTGATCGCAGCGTGTTGGATAGGCTTGGTGCGCCGTTAGAACATTTATTGCGCAACGCGGTTGCACATGGCATTGAGACGCCATTTGAGCGCAGAGCAAATGGCAAGCCAGATATGGGCACGATTACTTTAAAAGTACGCCAAGAAAATGATGAAATTCATATCACCGTTAGCGACGATGGTGCAGGTGTTAACTTGCAGCGCGTGAAAGATAAAGCCATTAAAAACAAATTGATTGATGCAAATGCAGAGGTTAGCGAGCAAGCGCTGATGTCTATAATTTTTGAAACTGGTTTTTCTACCGTGGATAAAGTGTCACAAATTTCTGGCCGTGGCGTGGGCCTAGATGTAGTGCGAAATGACGTCAGCGGCTTGGGTGGGCGTGTAGATTTGAATAGTGAGTTTGGTAAAGGCACGACATTTAATGTGCATTTGCCGGTAACACTTTCGGTGACACAAGTATTAGTGGTGCGCTCGGGCGATACCATTTACGCCTTGCCAGTCGCCATGATTGAGCAAGCACAAAAAATTAAACGGCTAGATTTAATTAACGCCTACAAAGCTGGCGAAATTAAATGGGCCGATAAGCAATATCCGCTGCATTATTTATCTAAGCTGTTGGATCACCAAGAACATCAGCCTGAAGATCACGCTTATGTTTCAGTA
>JANYGD010000031.1 GCA_025359405.1 Methylotenera sp.
TGGCGCCAACAAACGCCGATTTTCGTGTGAAACCCCACCTAATCTACACCACGCCCTCACACCAATATCCAAAAGGTATGGTGATGAGTTATGGCCGCAGACGCTTGTTACTGGATTACACGCATAATAGTGGCGCGTGGATTATAGAAGACGATTACGACAGTGAGTTTCGCTTTGAAGGCCGCCCCATTTCCTCGTTGCAAGGTATGGATCAACACGGCCGCGTACTGTATTTGGGCACATTTTCAAAAGTTATGTACCCAGGCATTCGCTTGGGTTACATGGTGATTCCGACGCAATTGGTCGATTCGTTTAAAAACGGCTTGTACGAGCTGCAACGCCCTGGTCAGGTAATGATTCAAGCGGCGTTGGCCGATTTTATCGAAGAAGGTCATTTCGCCAGCCATATTCGCCGCATGCGCCAAACTTACGCAGAACGCAGGCGTTTACTGCAAACCTCGCTAGCGCCTATTGCGGACGCAGGCGCAAGACTTTCGCCCGTAGATTCTGGTCTGCATTTGGTGGTGGAATTTGACGATAATATTGATGATGTAGCTGTGGCGGAAATGGCTGCCAAACATGGCTTGCGCGTGTATCCGCTCTCCAATTACTGCGTAGGCGAGAAACACGAAAAAGGCCTGATTATTGGCTACGCATACTCGGCGACGGAAAATATTACAGAATATGGCAACCTGTTGGCAGATGTGATTCAAACCGCTTTAAGGACATAATAATGACACCTTCACCCATTCGATTTGCGACCATTCACGACCTTGAAGCACTCGCTTCGCTGTTCAATCAGTATCGTCAATTTTACGAGCAAACGCCTGATATTGCGCTTGCTAAAAACTTTATCTCAGAAAGATTAAACAAACAAGATTCGGTGATTTTTGTAGCAGAAAATCAAGAGCAAAAACTTATTGGTTTTTGCCAAATTTACCCTAGCTTTTGCTCGGTGATTGCGGCAAAAATTGGTGTGCTTTACGATTTATTTGTCGATTCTGCAGCTCGCAAAACAGGCGCAGGACGTGCTTTAATGCTGGCTGCACACGAATATTCTGCCAATAATGGTTATGCACGTTTAGATTTAAGTACTGCGAAAAACAATCACGCGGCGCAAGCGCTGTATGAATCACTGGGTTGGGAGCGCGATGAAGTTTTTTATGCTTACAGTAAAACTTTTTAGCGATTTAGCCGAATTTCTCTCTAAGCTGATACCACGCCATGCCCAACACCAGCGCGGGCGTGCGCAATAATTTTCCACCCGGGAAATCGTGATGCTTGATTTTCGAAATTAAATCCAAACGTTCAGCTTGACCCGAAATCGCCTCGGCCACCAGCTTGCCTGCTAGGCCCGTGAGCGCCACGCCATGACCAGAAAAACCTTGCAAATAATAAACGTTAGGTGCCACACGGCCAAAATCGGGTGCGCGATTCATGGTGATATCGACAAAACAACCCCAAGTGTAGTCAACTTTGGTGTCTTTTAATTGCGGGAAAGCCGCCGCCATGCGCGCTTGCATTTTGCTGGTGAGATACCGTGGTGTCAGCGTGCTATAGCTCACGCGGCCGCCAAATATCATTCTTTTGTCGGCAGAGAACCTAAAATAATCCAGCGCCACACAGGTATCGCACACGGCTGCATTTGTTGGAACAAGTTTGGCGGCCAAATTCGCGGCTATTGGCTCCGTGCCAATAATATAGGTGCCGACTGGCATGATGCGATTAGTGAGCGCTGGTGCTATTTTTGGTGATATTTCAGGTAAAAATATATTACCCGCCAACACCACAAATTTAGCTTTTACACTGCCAGTTTCTGTTCGTAATATTGCTGTCTCGCCTTTTTGCATGGCACTCACAGGCGAATGCTGAAAAATCTTCACGCCCAAACTAGCCGCGCCACGCGCCAAGCCTAGGCAATAATTCAGCGGATGCAAATGCCCAGAATTTTTATCGAAATAGCCATTAAAATAGCGTGGGCTATCGACCCATTGCCGAATATGCGCAGGTTCTATCCAGGTCGCATCACTGTCGTAATGGTACTTTTGCGCCATGCTCTCGTACCATTTGCGCAAACCCTTTCCCTTACGTTCGCCCACTGAAACGCCCAAAAATCCATCGACCAAATCACACTTTATATCAAAGCGTTTTACACGTGCACGCACTAAATCCAAGGCTTCCAGCGTCATGCCCCACACTTGTCTTGCTGCCTCAAACCCAAGCGCGTTTTCAATCACATCTTGCTCGCACGCCAAGCCTGCAATAATCTGCCCGCCGTTGCGACCACTCGCCCCAAAGCCGATATGATGTGCCTCTAACACTACCACCGAATAACCACGGTCTGCCAGCTCAATCGCCGCAGATAAACCCGCAAAGCCACCACCTACCACGCACACGTCCGCCTCAATATCACCCTGCAATTTGGGGTAAGCAGGCTGCGCATTCGCGCTGGCAGCGTAATAAGAATTTTGTGTGGCTTTTAAATCTATGTTTTTTGACATGTAATTTTACTCTATTTTTTTGCCGCTATACGCCCACAAAGCCAAGTCCACACTAGCACCGCCGCCGCGTTAGAGGTGAGTTCTGCATGATCATACGGCGGCGAAACCTCGGTG
>JANYGD010000007.1 GCA_025359405.1 Methylotenera sp.
GCGGCTGAAATGTTGGGGAAAACTATTCCTGAAGTCGGCACTACTACTTACCGCCCTGCATATACGCCAGTTTCATTCGGTGTTTTGGCTGGCGCGCATGTAGGCGACACCTTTGAGCCACGGCGTTACACTGCCATGCAAGTTGCGCATAATCAACGCAATGCAGCTTATGAAACGGTAGGTCAGTGGATGCGCCCCTGGTACTTCCCTAAACCCGGTGAAGACATGCACGCGGCTGTTAACCGTGAATGTTTAGCCGCTCGCAATGGCGTGGCTATGTTGGATGCCTCCACACTCGGCAAAATTGATATTCAAGGCAAGGATGTGCGTGAATTTCTTAACCGTATCTATGCCAATGCATGGAGCCAATTGGCGCCAGGAAAATGTCGCTATGGTCTCATGTTAAATGAGGCTGGCATGGTAATGGATGACGGCGTCACGGCTTGTATCTCTGATACGCACTTTTTGATGACCACTACAACAGGCGGCGCTGCTGGCGTCATGAGTTGGTTGGAAAAATGGCATCAAACCGAGTGGCCAGAGCTAGAAGTATATATGACATCTGTCACTGACCATTGGACGACAGCCGCATTAGTTGGGCCAAAAAGCCGTGAGGTGTTAGCCAAGCTTTGCAGTGATATAGACTTAAGTAAAGACGCTTTCAAGTTCATGGATTGGCGCGATGGCACCGTTGCCGGCGTACCAGCTCGTGTGTTCCGCATAAGCTTTTCTGGTGAACTGGCTTATGAAATTAATGTGGATGCGAGTTACGGTCACTATGTCTGGGAAGAACTAATGAAAGCTGGTGCTGAATTCGACATTACACCCTACGGCACTGAGACCATGCACGTACTTCGTGCTGAAAAGGGCTTCATTATTGTGGGTCAAGAAACAGATGGTTCAGTGACACCATTTGACCTAGATATGGCTTGGGCAGTCGGCATGAAAAAATCTTATAGTTTTATTGGCAAACGCTCATTGGCACGAAGCGATACCGCACGCACAGACCGCAAACAACTAGTTGGTTTACTGACTGAAGACCCTAATTTTGTACTTAAAGAAGGTGCGCAATTGATTAATTCAGACAATATAACGCCGCCCGTGCCAATGCTGGGGCATGTTACCTCTAGCTATTACAGTGCATTTTTAGGTCGCTCAATCGCTATGGGCTTTGTGATTGACGGCATTAAACGTCGCGGTGACGAAGGCAACAATATTGTTTACGCTTGGGCTGATGGCAAAGCAGTGAAAGCAAAAATCGTTTCCTCGGTGTTTGTGGATACAGAAGGAGCACGGCACAATGTCTAATGTTACATTCAACCCTGTCATGCAATCACCACTGCAACATTTCAACTTAAAAACAAGACAACAGCATATAGATACATCTAAAGGCGTATGGGCGAACGAAGTAGCGCTGCATGGCTATATTAGCTTGCGTGGCAATGCTCAAAATGCTGCATTTACCAGCGCAACAAATGATGCACTTGGCGTGACACTGCCCACTCTGCCCTGTAGCCTAATAAACACGCCATGGGGTTGTATCTATTGGCTTTCACCAGATGAGTGGTTGCTAATTTGTACGTGCGAAAAGCGTGCCAAATTACAGCAAAAATTAGAAATTTCGTTAGCAGGCATTCATAGTCAAGTGATGGATAATTCAGGCGGTTTTACCACCATTTTTGTGCAGGGTAAAAATGCCAGTGATGTGCTACACCACTGTACGGTATATGACTTAAACGCACTCACAATAGGCAAAGTTGTAGGCACTACTTTTGGTAAATCAAGCGCGTTTTTACACCAGCACGACAATGGCTACAAAGTCATTTTCCGTCGCAGTTTCGCTGATTACATTTGGCGCTATCTAGAACGTAGTGCCTTGCCCTATGACTTTGGCATTGCAAATCTGGGCAGTAGTTAAGTAAACATGAACTATAGTGTATTTGAAGTGTTTCGCATAGGCATTGGGCCTTCAAGCTCACATACCGTTGGGCCAATGCTTGCCGTAAATCGCTTTCTTGGCGAAATCGAAGC
>JANYGD010000033.1 GCA_025359405.1 Methylotenera sp.
GGCTGGCGGCGCATCTGGACTATCTTTCGCGAAAATCAAATACACGGCTAAAGCAATGCCAAGTGGAATTAACGCTAAACCAAATACGTTGTTCCAACCATACGCCACCGCCAAACTTGGCGCAAATAGCGCAGCAAAAACAGTACCTGAGTTACCCGCACCCGCAATGCCCAAAGCTGTGCCTTGATGCTCTGGCGGATACCAACGACTTGCAAGCGGTAAAGCTACCGCAAATGCTGCACCTGCAAAGCCTAAGCCTATACCCAGCATAAGCGCTTGCTGAAACGTTTCAATATGGTGCAACCAGGCAATGAGCAAGCTTGTAATCACAATCAATTGACCAATTAATCCAGCTGCTTTAGGTTTGATTTGGTCCACCAATACGCCCATCACAATGCGCAGCAGCGCACCCGCCAATACTGGGGTGGCAACCATTAACCCTTTTTGTGCAGGTGTGAGATGCAAGCTGGTAGCCATTTGCACAGCAAGTGGGCCGAGCAACACCCACACCATAAAGCTTAAATCGAAATACAAAAATGCCGAGAGTAAAGTGGGCGTGTGGCCGGCTTTCCAAAAACTACTTTTCATGCTTTTAATCCTAAGGTTTAAATGATGGTTTTTTTAAATGGTGATGGTTTCGAATTCTTTGTGTTTTTCGCGGTTTTCAACACGTTCTGCCCATGGGTTTATTGCGCCCTGCAAAGCATATAACAAGCGCTCGTAGGCGGCTTTGCGGCCTTCAGCATCTTCTATTACGCGTTGTTTCACATAATCTAAACCAACGCGGTGAATCCAATGCACAGTGCGGTCTAAATAGCGTGCTTCTTCGCGATAAATTTGAATAAATGCGCCAGAATATTCCAGTACTTCATCGTGTGTTTTTACTTTGCATAGAAACTGCGCAACTTCGGTTTTAATGCCGCCGTTGCCGCCCACGTAAATTTCCCAGCCGGAATCCACGCCAATAATGCCGACATCTTTAATACCAGATTCGGCGCAGTTTCTAGGGCAGCCTGAGACTGCAAATTTCACTTTATGCGGTGCCCACATGTGGTCGAAGGCCTTCTCGATATCAATGCCCATTTGCGTAGAATTTTGCGTGCCGAAGCGGCAAAACTCACTGCCCACGCAGGTTTTGACGGTGCGAATGCCTTTAGCGTAAGCGTAACCAGAAGGCATGTCTAAATCCTTCCACATGCCGACTAAGTCTTCTTTTTTTACTCCAAGCAAGTCAATGCGCTGTCCGCCTGTTACTTTTACCATCGGCACAGCGTATTTATCGGCTACATCGGCAATTTTGCGTAGTTGGTCTGGTGACGTTACGCCGCCGTACATGCGTGGAATAACCGAATAAGTGCCATCTTTTTGAATGTTGGCATGTACACGTTCGTTAATAAAGCGTGATTGCGGGTCGTCCACCGCCTCGTGCGGCCAGGTTGAAAGCAGATAATAATTGAGTGCTGGTCTGCAAGTGGCGCAGCCATTAGGTGTGCGCCAAGCCATGCCACGCATAGCATCTGGAATATTTAAGTATTTATTTTTGCGAATTTCTGCGCGCACTTCTTCATGATTTTTATCGGTGCAACCACACACTACTTTACTGGTAGAAGGTGGTGCATAGCCACCACCTAAAGCGCTGGCTAAAATCTGTTCAACTAAGCCAGTGCAACTACCGCAGCTTGACGACGCTTTGGTCTGCTTTTTCACGTCATCAATGGTGAACAAACCCTTTTCTTTAATGGCTTTAACAATGGTGCCTTTGCACACGCCGTTGCAGCCGCATACTTCCATTTCATCGGTCATCGCGGCGGCCTTATCTTGGCCCTGATGACCCGTATTGCCGAGTGAATCTTGGCCAAACATTAAGAGGTCGCGAATCTCGTGAATCGGTTTGCTATCTCGAAGCATCTGGAAATACCATGCACCGTCGGCAGTATCACCATTCCCGCCACCAAGAACCGCCAGGCCAAGACCTCTGTGGAACTTGGGGTCGGCCAGACACTGTCCATCGGCGGCATGCTGCAGGACAGCACGCGCCAGCAGATCAACCGGCTGCCGGGCCTGGGCGACATCCCAATCCTCGGCGCCCTG
>JANYGD010000026.1 GCA_025359405.1 Methylotenera sp.
TGCCAGTATTGCCACCAGAATTAAGACCTTTAGTTCCGTTGGATGGTGGTCGCTTTGCGACTTCTGACTTGAACGATTTGTATCGTCGTGTGATTAACCGTAATAATCGTCTCAAAAGATTATTGGAGCTTAAAGCGCCAGAAATTATCGTGCGAAACGAAAAACGTATGCTGCAAGAAGCAGTGGATTCGCTGTTAGACAATGGTCGTCGTGGTAAAGTGATGACGGGTGCAAATAAACGCCCACTTAAATCACTGGCTGACATGATTAAAGGTAAAGGCGGTCGTTTCCGTCAAAACTTGCTAGGTAAACGCGTGGATTACTCTGGTCGTTCAGTGATTGTGGTAGGTCCACAATTGAAACTACACCAATGCGGTTTGCCTAAAAAAATGGCCTTGGAATTGTTCAAACCGTTTATTTTCCACAAGTTGGAAGTATTGGGTTTGGCCACTACGATTAAAGCTGCCAAGAAAAAAGTGGAAGAAGAAGGACCAGAAGTTTGGGACATCTTGGAAGACGTGATTCGCGAGCATCCAGTATTGCTGAACCGTGCGCCAACCTTGCACCGCTTGGGTATTCAAGCGTTTGAGCCAATTTTGATTGAAGGCAAAGCTATTCAATTACACCCGTTGGTTTGCGCGGCATTTAATGCCGACTTCGACGGTGACCAAATGGCGGTACACGTTCCATTAAGTCTCGAGGCACAAATGGAAGCACGTACTTTGATGTTGGCTTCTAATAATGTGTTGTCGCCCGCAAACGGTGAGCCAATCATTGTGCCATCACAAGATATTGTGTTAGGACTATATTACATGACACGCGATAAAGTAGCCGCGCGTGGTGAAGGTATGCGCTTTGCGGACGTGAAAGAAGTGCAACGTGTGTTCGATCAAAACATGATTGATTTGCATGCCAAAATAACTGTGCGCATTAAAGAGTATGAGTTAGACGTTGAAGGCAGCAAAACCGAGAAAACGATTCGTCATGAAACAACGGTTGGCCGTGCTTTACTTTCGGATATTTTACCAGCAGGCTTGCCATTCAGCTTGATTGATAAGGCATTGAAAAAGAAAGAAATATCAAAACTAATCAATGCATCATTCCGCAAAGTGGGCATCCGCGAGACAGTGATTTTCGCCGATAAACTCATGTACACAGGCTATACCTACGCCACAAAAGCTGGCATTTCGATTTCAATTAACGATATGCTCGTTCCACCAGAAAAAGAAGCGTTGATTGGCGCGGCTGAAGCTGAGGTCAAAGAAATTGAAGATCAATACGTTTCTGGCCTGGTGACACAAGGTGAGCGTTACAACAAGGTGGTGGATATTTGGGGCCGCGCAGGTGACAAAGTGGCGGATGCCATGATGAAACAGTTGCGTGAAGAGCCGGTACTGGATGTTGATGGCAAACAAGCCAAAGATAAAGATGGCAAAGCGCTCAAACAAGAGTCATTCAATGCTATTTATATGATGGCGGATTCTGGTGCGCGGGGTTCTGCGGCTCAGGTACGTCAATTGGCGGGTATGCGCGGCTTGATGGCGAAACCGGATGGTTCGATTATTGAAACCCCGATTACTGCGAACTTCCGCGATGGTTTGAACGTTTTGCAATACTTTATTTCGACCCATGGTGCACGTAAAGGCTTGGCTGATACTGCGTTAAAAACTGCTAACTCTGGCTATTTAACCCGTCGTTTGGTGGATGTAACGCAAGACTTAGTGGTGACTGAGTTGGATTGTGGTACCACAGATGGTTTGGTAACCAAGGCGCTGGTTAAAGGCGGCGAAGTGGTTGAACCATTGCACGATCGAATCTTAGGTCGTACTACAGCGTTAGATGTAATCCACCCAGAAACGCAAGAGATTGTGTTCCCGGCAGGTACGTTATTGGGTGAAGATGAAGTTGAAAAAATTGATGCGCTTGGTATTGACGAAGTGAAAGTGCGTACAGCGCTCACATGCGATACACGCTACGGCATTTGTGCTAATTGTTATGGTCGTGACTTAGGCCGTGGCAAACTGATTAGCATGGGCGAAGCGGTTGGCGTGATTGCAGCGCAATCCATTGGGGAGCCGGGTACTCAACTGACCATGCGTACCTTCCACATTGGTGGCGCCGTGTCGCGTGCGGCTTCGGTTTCTCAAGTAGAAAGTAAGTCAAACGGGGTGTTGAGTTTTACTTCTACCATGAGATACGTTACTAATAATCGCAATGAGCAAATTGTGATTTCGCGTAACGGCGAGGTAATTATTGCGGATGACAATGGCCGCGAGCGTGAGCGTCATAAAGTGCCATACGGCGCGACATTGACAGTAACGGATGGCAAGGTGGTTAAGGCCGGTCAAGCGCTTGCCACATGGGATCCACATACCCGCCCGATCATTACTGAGTACGCGGGTTTCATCAAGTTTGAAAACGTTGAAGAAGGTATTACCGTTGCGAAACAAATCGATGATGTGACCGGATTGTCTTCATTGGTAGTGATCGACCCAAAACAACGTGCAGGTCAAACTAAAGGTTTGCGTCCACAAGTTAAATTGTTGGATGCTTCTGGCAACGAAGTGAAAGTTGCCGGTGGCGATCAATCAGTGAATGTAACGTTCCAGTTGAGCTGCATTATTACGGTGAAAGATGGCCAAGAAGTGGGCGTGGGCGAAGTCATCGCGCGTATTCCACAAGAATCATCTAAAACTCGCGATATTACTGGTGGTTTGCCACGCGTGGCTGAGTTATTCGAAGCGCGCTCACCAAAAGATGCCGGTATGTTAGCTGAGACCACAGGCACGGTTTCATTCGGTAAAGATACCAAAGGCAAACAACGTTTGGTGATTACCGATTTAGATGGTGTTGCGAGCGAGTTCTTGATTCCTAAAGATAAACACGTAACCGCGCATGATGGCCAAGTGGTGACTAAAGGTGAGAGCATTGTAGATGGCCCAGCGGATCCGCAAGATATCTTGCGCTTGCAAGGCCGTGAGGCGCTAGCGCGTTATGTGATTGACGAAGTGCAAGATGTGTATCGTTTGCAAGGCGTGAAAATTAACGATAAGCATATTGAAGTGATCGTGCGTCAAATGTTACGTCGTGTTCGCGTGACTGATGCTGGCGAAACTGGCTTCATTATGGGCGAGCAAGTGGAACGTGCAGATTTATTGGCGCAAAATGAAGTTGCGATTGCACAAGACAAACGCCCGGCCGACTTTGAATATGTATTGCTTGGTATTACTAAAGCATCATTATCGACCGATTCGTTTATTTCAGCAGCATCGTTCCAAGAAACTACACGTGTGTTGACTGAGGCGGCAATTTTAGGCAAACGTGATGAATTGCGCGGCTTGAAAGAAAACGTCATTGTTGGACGCTTAATTCCAGCAGGTACGGGCTTAGCTTATCACGAAGCACGTAAACGTGCTGCCATTGCAGCATTAACGCCGTCAACACCATCCGCGCAGGCTGCGGCAGCAGAAGCATTGTTTGCAGATGTTGAGTCAGATGATGTGGTTGAAGCTGCAGAAGTAGTAGTAACGGAAGCGCCAGTCGTAGAAACGCCGGCCGAGTAATTTATTGTCGCAGAAAATGTGTTGTGGCTATTTTTAGCTTGACACATTCGTCTGCGCTAAATAGAATGCTTGGTTTTTCAGAATAGCCTTATTGTCACTCATAAGGCCTAGAATTTTTGTAGAGGTTATAGGCAATGCCAACCATCAACCAGTTAGTTCGTAAGCCACGCGTTAAAGTGGTCACCAAAAGCAAAGTGCCTGCACTTGAAGCTTGCCCACAAAAACGTGGTGTTTGCACACGTGTTTACACAACAACGCCTAAAAAGCCAAACTCTGCACTGCGTAAAGTAGCCAAAGTGCGCTTAACCAATGGCTACGAAGTGATTAGCTATATTGGTGGTGAAGGCCATAACTTGCAAGAGCATAGTGTTGTGTTGCTACGCGGCGGTCGTGTAAAAGATTTGCCGGGCGTGCGTTACCACATGGTGCGTGGTAGCTTGGATACGGCGGGCGTGAAAGATCGTAAGCAATCGCGTTCTAAATACGGTGCTAAGCGCCCTAAAGAAGGTAAAGCGGCTAAATAATAGTCGCAAAAGTTTGAAAGCGGCCGTCCAAAGGCCTTGCTAAAGCAGTTGCTAGCAAAACATAACAGAGAATAGAGAAAGTGGAGTAAGCATGCCAAGACGTAGAGAAGTTCCCAAACGTAATATTTTGCCAGACCCAAAATTTGGCAGCCAAGAGGTTTCTAAATTTGTAAACGTACTCATGACTGGCGGTAAAAAATCAGTCGCCGAGCGTATTTTGTACGGCGCGTTTGATCAAGTAACCACAAAAAGTGGTAAAGATGCGTTGGAAGTATTTACACTTGCGTTGACAAATTTGCGTCCGCTGGTAGAGGTTAAAAGTCGCCGGGTTGGTGGTGCTAACTATCAAGTGCCGGTTGAAGTTCGCCCAAGTCGTCGTAGTGCATTGGCGATGCGTTGGTTGCGTGATGCTGCGCGTAAGCGTGGTGAGAAATCAATGGGCTTGCGTTTAGCAGCTGAGTTGGTTGAAGCTTCTGAAGGCCGTGGCTCAGCGATGAAAAAACGTGAAGAAGTGCACCGTATGGCAGAAGCTAATAAGGCATTCTCGCACTTTAGATTTTAAGTTGGTTTTAGTTTTTCGCTCTTTAAGAATTTAAGATTGAATTGATAGCAAAGGTAAAGTATCGTGGCTCGTAAAACCCCTATTGAACGCTACCGTAATATTGGTATTTCTGCACACATTGACGCTGGTAAAACGACGACGACAGAACGTATTTTGTTCTACACAGGCGTAAACCATAAAATTGGTGAAGTGCATGATGGCGCTGCCACTATGGACTGGATGGAGCAAGAACAAGAGCGCGGCATTACCATTACCTCTGCAGCTACTACCTGCTTTTGGTCAGGTATGGCTAAACAATTCGATCAACACCGTATTAACATTATTGATACTCCAGGTCACGTTGACTTTACTATTGAAGTAGAGCGTTCAATGCGTGTGTTAGATGGCGCATGCATGGTGTATTGTGCGGTGGGTGGCGTGCAGCCGCAATCTGAAACAGTATGGCGTCAAGCCAACAAATATAAGGTGCCGCGCTTAGCGTTCGTTAACAAGATGGACCGCGCTGGTGCCAACTTCTTCAAAGTGTACGATCAAATGCGTTCACGTCTAAAAGCCAACCCAATTCCGTTGCAAGTGCCAATCGGCGCCGAAGAAAAATTCGAAGGTGTTGTCGATTTAATCAAAATGAAAGCTATCTATTGGGATGACGCATCTCAAGGTATGAAGTTTGATTATCGTGAAATTCCAACTGAGTTAAAAGCTGAATGTGATAAATGGCGCGAGAACATGGTAGAAGCCGCAGCTGAAGCCAATGAAGAGCTGATGAACAAATACCTTGAAGGCGGTAGTTTGACCGAAGAAGAGATATTGGCAGGTTTACGTATTCGTACCATTGCCTTCGAAATCGTACCAATGGTGTGCGGATCAGCCTTTAAAAATAAAGGTGTGCAAGCCATGTTGGATAAAGTCATTGAGCTGATGCCTGCACCAACTGACATTCCACCAACTCGTGCAGAAGATGAACATGGGAAAGAAATTTTCTTAAAGGCA
Source organism: Methylotenera sp. (assembly GCA_025359405.1). Lineage (GTDB taxonomy): Bacteria > Pseudomonadota > Gammaproteobacteria > Burkholderiales > Methylophilaceae > Methylotenera_A. Next base: position 5,640 of record JANYGD010000026.1, read on the forward strand.
TCTGATGATGAAAAATTCTCAGCTTTAGCATTTAAAATCATGACCGATCCATTTGTGGGTCAACTCATTTTCTTCCGCGTTTATTCTGGTGTGGTGAATGCGGGGGATACCGTTTACAACCCAATCAAGGGTAAAAAAGAGCGTATTGGCCGTATCGTGCAAATGCACGCCAACACGCGTGAGCCGCTTGAAGAGGTGCGTGCAGGGGATATTGCTGCTGCGGTTGGCTTGAAAGAAGCGACTACGGGCGACACATTGTGTGGGTTGAATCATGAAGTGATTTTAGAGCGCATGATATTCCCAGAGCCAGTGATTCACGTAGCGGTAGAGCCAAAAACTAAGGCCGATCAAGAAAAAATGGGTATAGCCTTGAATCGTTTGGCGCAAGAAGATCCATCTTTCCGCGTGAAAACGGACGAAGAAACCAACCAGACTATTATTTCGGGTATGGGCGAATTACACTTAGAAATTTTAGTAGACCGTATGAAGCGCGAATTTGGCGTTGAAGCGAACGTAGGCGCGCCGCAAGTGGCTTATCGTGAGGCGATTAAGAAAATGGTCGAAGTCGAAGGCAAATTTGTTAAGCAATCTGGTGGTAAAGGCCAGTACGGCCATGTATGGCTAAAAATGGAACCAAATGAGCCAGGTAAGGGCTTCGAATTTATTGACGCGATTAAAGGCGGTACAGTTCCACGCGAGTTCATTCCAGCGGTTGAAAAAGGTTTGCGCGAAACAATCCCATCTGGTGTATTAGCGGGTTTTCCAGTGGTCGACGTGAAAGTGACTTTGTTTGACGGTTCATACCATGATGTTGACTCGAACGAAAACGCCTTTAAAATGGCGGCTTCAATTGGCTTTAAAGACGGTATGCGGAAAGCAGATCCCGTGTTGCTAGAGCCGATGATGGCAGTAGAAGTGGAAACACCAGAAGATTACATGGGTGATGTGATGGGTGATTTGTCATCACGTCGCGGCATGATTCAGGGTATGGAAGATAATGCATCGGGTAAAGTAATCCGTGCCGAAGTGCCGTTGGCCGAGATGTTTGGTTATTCAACCACTGTGCGTTCATTGTCACAAGGCCGCGCAAGTTACAGCATGGAATTTAAGCATTACACTGAAGCACCAAGAAACGTGGCGGAAGCCATTATGAACAAGAAGTAATTAATTCTTAATATATTGAATATAAAGGAAAACTAAAATGGCAAAAGGCAAATTCGAACGAACCAAGCCACACGTGAACGTGGGCACCATTGGTCACGTGGATCATGGTAAAACAACGCTTACGGCAGCGATTACCACAATATTAGCTAAAAAGTTTGGTGGCGAAGCCAAGGCTTACGATCAAATTGACGCAGCCCCTGAAGAAAAAGCGCGCGGCATCACCATTAACACCGCCCACGTTGAGTATGAGACAGCCAACCGTCACTACGCCCACGTTGATTGCCCAGGCCATGCCGACTATGTGAAGAACATGATCACTGGTGCTGCGCAAATGGACGGCGCGATTCTTGTTTGCTCCGCTGCTGACGGTCCAATGCCACAAACGCGTGAACACATCTTGCTTGCGCGTCAAGTAGGCGTGCCATACATCGTGGTGTTTATGAACAAAGCCGACATGGTGGATGACGCAGAACTGTTAGAACTGGTTGAAATGGAAATTCGTGAGTTACTCACCAAGTACAACTTCCCAGGCGACGACACACCCATTATCACAGGTTCAGCTAAGCTTGCATTAGAAGGCGACCAATCAGAATACGGCGAACCCTCTATATTCAAACTTGCAGAAGCATTAGATACTTATATCCCCATGCCAGAACGCGCCATTGACGGTGCCTTTCTCATGCCAGTAGAAGACGTATTCTCCATCTCTGGTCGTGGCACTGTGGTGACTGGTCGTATTGAACGCGGCATTGTAAAAGTCGGTGACGAAATCGAAATCGTGGGTATCAAACCAACCCTTAAAACTACCTGTACCGGGGTAGAAATGTTCCGCAAACTACTTGACCAAGGTCAAGCTGGCGACAACGTCGGCGTGCTCCTAAGAGGCACTAAACGTGAAGAAGTGGAACGTGGTCAAGTATTAGCTAAATCGGGTTCTATCAAACCACATACCAAGTTCACGGCAGAAATCTATGTGCTCGGTAAAGATGAAGGTGGTCGTCACACGCCATTCTTCCAAGGTTACCGCCCACAATTTTACTTCCGTACCACTGACGTGACTGGTGCTGTAGAGTTACCAGCAGGTACTGAAATGGTGATGCCAGGCGACAACGTTTCTATCACAGTAGAATTGATTGCCCCAATCGCCATGGAAGAAGGCTTACGCTTCGCGATTCGTGAAGGTGGTCGTACCGTAGGTGCGGGTGTGGTGGCTAA
>JANYGD010000034.1 GCA_025359405.1 Methylotenera sp.
ATTACTACTGTAGCTTTTGATCGTTCAGGCTACAAATATCATGGTCGTATCAAGGCGTTAGCAGATGCTGCGCGTGAAAACGGTCTGTCATTCTAATTAAGCGAGATAGATAATGGCTAGAGAAATCGAACAACAATCACAACAAACCGATGGTTTGCGTGAAAAAATGATTACCGTAAATCGTGTAAGTAAAACGGTTAAAGGTGGTCGTATCATGAGTTTTGCAGCATTGACAGTAGTCGGCGATGGCGATGGTGCCGTAGGTATGGGTAAAGGCAAAGCACGTGAAGTACCAGTGGCTGTGCAAAAAGCCATGGATGAAGCACGTCGCGGCATGTTGAAAGTAAATTTAAATAATGGCACTTTGCATCACGCGGTGACTGGTGTGCACGGTGCGGCTAAAGTGTTTATTCAGCCCGCTTCAGAAGGTACCGGCATTATCGCTGGTGGTGCAATGCGCGCAATTTTTGAGGTGATGGGTGTGACCAATGTGGTGGCTAAATGTATCGGTTCAACTAACCCTTACAACTTGGTTCGTGCAACCATGAATGGCTTGGAATCGATGAATACGCCAGCAGAAATCGCGGCAAAACGCGGTAAATCTGTAGAAGAAATTAGAGGCTAAACTATGGCTAAAGCAGAAAAAAACTTGGCGACAATTAAAGTTACGTTGGTAAAAAGTGTGATTGGTAGAATTGAGGCGCATCGCGCCACTGTAAAAGGCTTGGGCCTGCGTCGTATGCATCATACGGTTGAGCTACAAGACACACCAGCAATTCGCGGCATGATTAACGCGGTTGGCTATCTATTAAAGGTAGAAGGATAATGCAATTAAATACAATTAAGCCTGCAGAAGGCGCTAAAAAGAACCGCCGCCGCGTTGGTCGTGGCATCGGTTCTGGCTTGGGTAAAACGGCTGGACGTGGCCATAAAGGCCAAAAATCACGTACTGGTGGCTTCCATAAAGTTGGTTTCGAAGGCGGCCAAATGCCATTGCAACGTCGTTTACCAAAACGCGGCTTTAAATCAATGACTAAAGCAGATACGGCACATGTGCGTACTTCTGAGCTCAATAATCTACCAGTAGATACCATTGATTTATTGGTGTTAAAACAAGCTAACGTTATTTCTGGCAATGCGCTAGCGGCAAAAGTATTTTTGTCAGGTGAAGTGACCAAAAAACTTAAATTAAACGGCTTGTTGTTGACTAAAGGCGCGCGTGCTGCAATTGAAGCAGCTGGCGGCAAAGTTGCTGAAGCACAATAAATAAAGACGAGCTGAGAAAAAGCATTGGCGCAAGATAGTTTATTAGCTTCAGTCGGAAAAATGGGCGAACTGAAAAGTCGCTTGTGGTTTGTCTTGGGGGCGTTGGTGGTGTATCGCTTAGGCGCACACATCCCAGTACCTGGTATTGACCCAACCGTACTGAAGCAACTATTTGATTCGCAAAGTGGTGGTATTTTGGGCATGTTTAATATGTTCTCGGGTGGTGCATTGTCTCGCTTTACCGTGTTTGCTTTGGGCATTATGCCGTACATTTCGTCATCGATTATTATGCAATTGGTGTCGGTAGTATCTCCAAAAATGGAGGCACTAAAAAAAGAAGGTGAAGCAGGTAGACGTACGATTACCAAATACACGCGCTATGGCACGGTAGTGTTGGCTACGTTTCAGGCACTAGGTATTGCAATTGCGTTAGAAGGGCAATCTGGCTTGGTGTTAGAGCCCGGTATGGCATTTAGATTAACGGCCGTAATTACGCTGGTGAGTGGCACCATGTTTTTGATGTGGTTGGGTGAGCAAATTACTGAACGTGGCATTGGTAATGGCATCTCGATTATCATTTTTGCAGGTATTGTGGCAGGCTTGCCGCGCGCGGTTGGCAGTACATTAGAGTTGGCGCGTACTGGTGCTTTCTCCATACCATTGGTGATGTTCTTATTTGTAGCGGTGTTATTGGTAACTGCTTTGGTGGTGTTTGTAGAACGTGGGCAACGTAAAATTACGGTGAACTATGCCAAGCGCCAAGTGGGTAATAAGGTGTATGGTGGCCAAACAACGCACTTGCCTTTGAAGCTAAATATGGCGGGCGTAATTCCACCAATTTTTGCGTCAAGTATTATTTTGTTTCCAGCGACATTGGCTGGTTGGTTTGGAAGTAGTGAGAAGTTGTATTGGTTAAAAGATATCAGCAGTGTGCTGTCACCAGGCCAACCGATTTACATTTTATTTTTCGCTTCAGCGATTATGTTCTTCTGTTTCTTTTATACGGCCTTAGTATTTAACCCAAAAGAAACAGCTGATAATTTGAAGAAGAGTGGAGCGTTTGTACCAGGTATTCGTCCAGGCGAGCAAACAGCGAAGTACATTGACAAAATTATGGGTCGCTTAACTTTGATTGGTGCTATTTATATAACTTTGGTGTGTTTGTTGCCAGAGTTTTTAAGATTGAAATTTAATACGCCATTTTATTTTGGTGGGACTTCGTTACTGATTATTGTTGTGGTAACCATGGATTTTATGACGCAAGTGCAATCACACTTGATGTCGCATCAGTACGAAGGGTTGCTTAAAAAGGCGAATTTTAAAGGTGGCGCAGGAGCGCGGTAACTTTAAAGATGGCGAAGGAGGACCGAATTGAGATGCAAGGTGAGATCTTAGAAAATCTCCCAAATGCAACATTTAAGGTTAAGTTAGAAAATGGCCATACAGTATTAGGTTATATCTCAGGGAAAATGCGTATGCACTATATTCGTATTTTACCGGGAGACAAGGTGACAGTTGAAATGACACCTTATGATTTAACGAGAGCGCGGATTACGTTCCGTGTGAAGTAGACGAAATATTTTTTTAGCTGTATATAAGTAGTGTAAAGGTTAATTATGAGAGTTCGTGCATCAGTAAAAACATTGTGCCGCAACTGTAAAGTTGTGCGTCGTCGTGGAGTTGTACGTATTATTTGTACAGACCCGCGTCATAAACAACGTCAAGGTTAATGGGGTGTTAACGGCTTGTTTTATTTGAAAGAATAAGTACAAACTGTTAAAATTCGAGGCTTTTTTATTTGGTCGCTACATATCGCGATTTGTTTTGGAGTTAAAGTATGGCTCGTATTGCTGGGGTTAATATCCCGAATAATAAACACGCTGAAATCGCATTAACCGCGATTTTTGGTATTGGTAGAAATACAGCACAAAAAATTTGTGCTGCTGCTGGTGTTTTGGCTTCCACAAAAGTGAAGGATCTTAACGATGCTGACGTGGAAAAACTTCGTGATGAAGTAGCCAAAGTAAAAGTAGAAGGTGATTTACGCCGTGAAGTTTCTATGAATATTAAGCGTTTGATGGATTTAGGCTGTTATCGCGGTGTGCGTCACCGTCGCGGCCTGCCGGTTCGTGGTCAGCGCACAAAGACTAATGCGCGTACGCGTAAAGGCCCAGTCAAAGCCATTAAGCAGGCAAAATAAAGTTTCAAGCTAAGTAATATAATTTATATAAGTAAGATTCATAGGTAAGGAACAGTACAACATGGCAAAAGCTAATGTACGCGTAAGAAAAAAAGTTAAAAAGAACATAGCCGAGGGCATAGCCCATGTGCACGCTTCGTTTAACAATACGATTATTACAATCACTGATCGCCAAGGTAATGCGCTTTCATGGGCAACGTCGGGTGGTCAAGGTTTTAAAGGCTCACGCAAAAGTACACCATTTGCTGCACAAGTTGCGGCAGAGGCTGCAGGTAAATCCGCACAAGAGTCAGGTGTGAAAAATTTAGAAGTGCGCATTAAAGGTCCTGGCCCCGGCCGTGAATCTGCTGTGCGTGCACTTAACGCTGCTGGTTTTAAAATTACCAGCATTACCGATGTGACGCCAGTGCCTCATAACGGTTGCCGTCCGCCCAAAAAACGCAGAATTTAAGCGTAAAAGATTACTGGAGAACTATCTTGGCTAGAAATTTAGACCCTAAATGCCGTCAATGCCGTCGTGAAGGCGAAAAACTGTTTTTAAAAGCTGAAAAATGCTTTACGGATAAATGTGCGATCGAAAAACGTAACTTCCCACCTGGGCAACATGGCCAACGTCGCAATTCACGTTTGTCAGATTACGGTGTGCAATTACGTGAAAAACAAAAAGTACGTCGTATTTACGGCATATTAGAAGGTCAGTTCCGTAGTTACTACGCTGAAGCTGATCGTCAAAAAGGCATTACTGGCGAAAATTTATTGCAATTGCTTGAGTGTCGTTTAGATAACGTCGCGTTCCGCATGGGCTTAGGTGGTTCACGTACTGAAGCGCGTCAAATAGTGCGTCACAACAGCATTTTGGTAAATGGTAAGCGCGTTAATATTCCTTCATATCAAGTAAAAGCAGGCGATGTGGTTTCTGTGGCTGAGGCTTCAAAAACACAATTGCGTATCAAAGGCGCGCTTGAAGCGGCTGAGCAACGCGGCTTTCCAGCATGGTTAGAAGTGGATGTGAAAGCATTAACCGGCACATTTAAATCAAAACCACAACGTGATGATTTGCCTTCAACCATTAACGAATCGTTGGTCGTTGAGTTGTATTCTAAGTAATTAGCACTTAGTTAAAACGCTCATTCACCCAATTAACGTCAAGGAATTTTATGCAAAACAACCCAACTGAATATTTGAAACCACATGTGGTTGATGTAGAAGTGATTACACCATTGCGCGCTCGCGTAACATTGGAGCCAATGGAGCGTGGTTTTGGTTATACATTAGGCAATGCACTGCGTCGCGTTCTATTATCATCTATTCCAGGCTTTGCCATCACCGAAGTCAAAATTGATGGCGTTGTACATGAGTATTCAACCATTGATGGCGTACAAGAAGACGTTGTGGACATTTTGCTTAACCTTAAAGGTGTGGCATTAAAACTCAACAATAAATCTGAAACGATTTTAACACTGAATAAATCTACTGAAGGTGTAGTGACAGCGGGTGATTTTGAAACAGGTCACGATGCTGAAATTGTGAATCCAAACCATGTGATTGCACATTTAACCAAAGGCGGTAAGCTGAATTTAGAAGTGAAAGTTGCAATGGGTCGTGGTTATCAACCTGTGCCTGCGCGTCAAAAAGCCGATGAAGAGGACCGTATTTTGGGTTTTATTATGGTAGATGCGTCATTCAGCCCAATCAATAAAGTGAGCTATCAAGTTGAAAGCGCACGGGTTGAGCAACGTACTGACCTAGACAAATTAATCATGGACGTTGAAACTAACGGCATTATCGAGCCAGAACAAGCAATTCGTGATGCCGCGCGCATTTTAATTGGTCAACTATCTGTGTTTGCTAATTTAGAAGGTTCGCCAAGCGAAGTGGAAGTGAAGTCTGCTCCGCAAGTTGATCCAATTCTATTGCGCCCTGTGGATGATTTAGAACTCACAGTGCGTTCAGCTAACTGCTTGAAAGCAGAGAATATTTTCTACATTGGCGATTTAATCCAACGTAGTGAAAATGAATTATTAAAAGCCCCTAATCTAGGCCGCAAATCTTTGAATGAAATTAAAGATGTATTAGCAACCAAAGGCTTAACTTTGGGCATGAAGCTTGAAAACTGGCCGCCCGTTGGTTTAGAAAAAGCTTAACATTAAAGCAAATTAAGGAATTACTATGCGTCACGGTAATAGCAATCGTAAATTAAACCGCACTAGCAGCCATCGCGCAGCTATGTTTCGTAATATGTCGGTGTCTTTGTTGCGCCACGAAATCATTAGAACGACTTTGCCAAAAGCAAAAGAGTTGCGTAAATATGCTGAGCCTTTGATTACATTGGGCAAAGATGCAACCTTGGCAAATCGCCGTATCGCGTTCAGCCGCTTACGCGACCGTGATATTGTTGGTAAATTGTTTGGTGAACTTGGCCCACGCTACAATGCGCGTAATGGCGGCTATTTGCGTATTCTAAAATGCGGCTTCCGTAATGGTGATAATGCACCAATGGCGTTGGTGGAATTGGTAGATCGTCCAGACACAAGTACAGAAGCGGTAGAAGCTTAGTTATTTTTGTTTGTATTTTAAAAAGCCAGCTTTTAGCTGGCTTTTTTATTGCCTATTTAAGAAATTGATAAATATCTGATTCACTAAAAGGCCAATTGAGTTCTGCTTTTGTATCTTGCCGCTGCAACACAGGTATGCGTAATTCGTATTGTGCAAGTAATGCATCATCCTCTGTGATGTCGACAAGTTTTACTTTGTCAGTGCTAGATATTTGCATCACCAGCGCTTGTGCTAATTCACACAAATGGCAATGTGAAGTTGAATATAGACTTAATTGTTTGAGCATTAGTTTTATACGCAAGAATAAAGACTTCATATCTTAAACGCAATTTTTCAATGATACATATTAAAATAAAGCATTTCATAAATTTGTTATTTAATATTTACGAGACTAAATGCATAAATTAGCTATTTTACTTAATGTAGTCAATTCCAAGCAGCATGTTAGAATTAGACATGTATCGCAGTAATATTACTGAATAAAGGTTATTTATATGAGTGACTTCGAAGGCATTCAAGACCAGCGCGCTAATGTTAAAAGCATGATAGAAAAGCATAAGCTAGTTGAGGATTTAGTTCATCGACAAGATATGCAGCGCCATGATATGGTTGAAAGTATAGTTCATCAAAATAATCTTTCAGAATTGAGACGACTGTTTGATAAATTAGATTCCAAAGAGACAGCAAGTGTACTGGACTCGTTGTCTACAGAAGAGATCAAGGCTATATGGCCACTAATACGCGAAGAGAATAAAGAAGAGATTTTATTGGAAGTATCTGATTCGGTCAGAGTTGGACTTGTTTCTGAACCTAAGACTCAGACTCAAAGCATGGTTATTCGAGTGTTTGATCTATACGAAGGACGTTTGAGACAGATACCCATTTATTCTCGAGAAGATTTGGCACAGGCTAAACCTATCTGGGTTGACCTCGTAACTCCGGGGGATGAACAGCTTGCATGGGCAAGAGAAATTTTTGGTGTTAATTTGCCAAACCCCAATGATTTGAATGATTTGGAGAGTAGTGCCCGCTTTTATGAAGAAGAAGGTGGGGAGGTGCATTTGCACTCTGCTTTCTTACTTGAGCGTGAAGACGAGTCAAGAAACGTGGCCGTAGCATTCATATTAAATAAAGATACGCTATTTTCCGTGCGTAGCGAGGAGCTGCCAGTATTCAGATTACAACGATTACGCGCAAGAGCTCAAGCAGGCTATGTATCTGAGGCTAAAGATGTTCTGCTAGATTTATATGCTGCTGATGTTGAGTACTCTGCTAATGCATTAGAAGATGAATACCTTAGACTTGAAGAAGTTGGTAGGCAGGTTTTTAAGTCCCACATGACGAATGAGCAGGCTGGAAAAATTCTTACTGCAATATCTGTGGAAGAAGACCTTAATGGACGTATAAGACGTAATGTCCTAGATACGAGAAACGCATTGTCTTTTTTGATGCGTCGAAAGTTTCTATCTATTGCACAGCATGAGGATGTTCGAGAAATTCTACGTGATATTGAATCTTTAGATGGGCACACAACTTTCTTATTCAATAAAATCAATTTTCAGATGGATGCTACAGTCGGTTTTCTTAACGTAAATCAAAATAAAGACCTCAAAAGATTGACAATTATCAGCGTAGTTTTTTTGCCAATCAATGTGCTTGCTGGTATTGGTGGAATGTCTGAATTTTCAATGATGACACATGGAATTCCTTGGCCTATTGCTTATAGCATTTTCATCATTGGGATGATTGCAATAGGACTTATTACCTATTTAAGCGTGCGAAAATTAGAAAAGCGTAGGATTGAAAATCATGAAAAGAAAGTTAATGAATAGGTTTGCTTGTGAACCTGGGTGGCGAAATCGTATGCAACAAGATAAATATTTACTTTTTGAGTAGTACATCTTTAGTAGGCCCTTAATAAAAAATGAACAACGAACTTCAAGTCATTTGGCAAGAATTACAAGCTGACATGTCAACGTCTGTGATGCTTTGGCAGGCAGCCATTATTATTGCCTCTTTAGCTACCGCGTGGATGATAAACGGCGCGCTACGCAATTATGTGATGGCTAAAGCCCCAGAACATTGGAAGTTGGCAATAGGCAGCATTAACCGCATGTTGTTTCCGCTTTCATCGCTATTATTTGTTTTGTTTAGTCAGTTCATATTGTCAGGTTGGCAACACACAGGGTTATTGCGGCTAGCCGGCCGATTATTACTTGCAATGGCGGTGATTCGTTTAATCGTGTATTTGTTGCGTTATTTATTCTCCCCTAGCGGATGGCTAAAAGCCCTTGAAAGTGTGATTGCGTGGAGCATATGGAGCATATTGGCCTTATATCTAACAGGCGTACTACCTCAAATTGTTCAAGGCATGGAAGACATGCGTTTTAATATTGGTAAGAACCCTGTTAATTTGCTGTTAGTTTTGCAGGCCTTGCTTACCGTTATTATTACCATTTTTATTGCGTTGTGGTTAAGCCGTGTACTGGAAAATAAATTGATGCGTGCAGAGCAAGTCAATGTCAACTTGCGGGTGGTGCTTGGCAAACTTATCCGCATCGTATTACTGTTTATTGCCACGTTAATCGCACTATCAGCAGTGGGCCTAGATATCACCTTACTCTCAGTTTTTGGTGGTGCGCTGGGTGTGGGTTTGGGCTTTGGTTTGCAGCGTATTGCTAGCAATTACGTGAGCGGATTTATTATTCTGTTAGATAAATCTATGCAGATTGGTGATGTGGTTTCAGTCGATAAACATTATGGTGTTGTGCAAGACTTACGTTCGCGTTATATGGTGCTTGCTAAGCTAGATGGTACGCATGTGATTATACCTAATGAAACGCTCATCAATACTGCGGTGGTTAATCATTCGCTTACCGAGCATAAAGGCCGTGTACAAATTAACTTGGCCATCAATTTTGATAGCGCGCTTGAGTTAGCCTTACAACTAATGCAGGATATTGCTAAACAGCATGAGCGTGTGCTACAAATGCCTAGTCCAGCAGCGCGCATTATAGGCTTTAACGAGTTTGGTGTAGAGCTTAGCTTAGCTGTGTGGGTATTAGACCCTGAGAACGGCGTGCTAGGTCTTCAATCGGCATTGTATATGGATATATGGAAAGCATTTAAGCTAAATAAAATTAGTTTTGCCAAAACTGAAGCTAAGCAAGATTAATCAGACTACAAATAAAAATGGATAGATAATAAAAAACCCGCTATTGCGGGTTTTTTATTGAAACTAAACTTATTTAAGCTTAGTTTCTTTATACATGACATGTTTCCGTGCCACAGGATCAAATTTTTTGATTTCCATTTTTTCTGGCATGGTACGTTTATTTTTAGTGGTGGTATAAAAGTGGCCTGTACCTTCACTTGATTCTAATTTAATTTTTTCGCGCATGATTCGTTTCCCTTAATTGGCTAAAAGTAATTAGCGCTTAAATTTTTTGACCGGCAGCGCGCATTTCTGCAAGCACTGCATCAATACCGTTTTTATCAATGGTACGAAGCGCATTGTTAGTAATACGCATGCTTACCCAGCGGTTTTCGCTCTCTACCCAAAATTTACGGTTTTGTAAATTTGGTAAAAAACGACGTTTTGTTTTGTTTTGTGCGTGAGAAACATTGTTGCCCACCATTGGCTTTTTGCCAGTTACCATACATACACGTGCCATGGTTATCTCCGAATACTTTGCTTTTTACGAAAGACCGCAATTATAGTACGAAATTGAAGTTTGTTTCAACCTAAATATAAGATTTTGTGGCGTTTTTCTTAATGTTTACCAGTACTGCCAAACCCACCATCACCACGTTCAGACTCGGTAAATTCATCCACTACATGAAAATCTGCCTGCACCACTGGCACAATCACTAGTTGCGCGATGCGCTCCATTGGGTTGAGTAAAAATGCCTCCTTGCTACGATTCCAGCATGACACCAATAATTGACCTTGATAATCTGAATCAATCAGGCCGACTAAATTGCCCAGTACAATGCCATGCTTATGCCCAAGGCCTGAGCGCGGCAGAATCAACGCGGCATAATAAGTATTGTCGATATGAATCGCCATGCCAGTCGGAATCATTACCGTTTCGCCTGGCTGTATAGTTTGTGTATGTTCGATGCAGGCGCGCAAATCCAAGCCAGCTGAGCCAAGCGTAGCATAAGCGGGCATCATGTGATGTAAGCGAGAATCTAATATTTTCAGATCAACAGTGATGCTCATTGCTAGCTTCTTTCACTTAAATTAGGTTATTTTAACAGTTGTTTGATATGCGTTAATATCGCCACCGCCAATAATTCTTTGCTGGCTTTTGGCAAAGGATATATGCCTTCATCGTCAATTAGGGTGATATTTGCTTCATCACGCCCCATGCTCTCGCCAACTAAATTTGCCACTATCAGCGGTAATTTTTTTGCTTTACGCTTAGCTTCGGCATATGCCAATAAATTTTCACTTTCGGCTGCAAAACCGACACAGAATGGAGCATTTGGTAAGCTAGCTACTTCTGCCAAAATATCCTTATTTTTAGATAGTTCTAGAGTAAGTAACGACTCACTTTTTTTAATTTTTTGATTATTTTTCTTGGCTGGCGAATAATCTGCAACCGCGGCTACGCTGATAAAAATTTCTTGTTCATTCATATTACTCATCACCGCTTGGTACATAGCATCGCTACTTGTTGCGCTTATATTTTTAACATTATTTGGCGCTTTCAAAGCTGTTGAGCCACTGATTAAAGTCACCTCTGCGCCCATATCTGACGCGGCTTGTGCAATAGCATAGCCCATTTTCCCAGAACTTAAATTGGTGATCGCACGTACTGGGTCTATCATCTCTAGGGTGGCACCAGCGGTAATTAGCACACGCTTGCCAGCCAATAATTTAGGTGTGAAGTGCGCTTGTACAGCCGCTAACAAATCTTCCGCTTCTAGCATGCGTCCTAAACCCACTTCACCGCAAGCTTGGTCGCCACTATCAGGCCCTAAAATGCTCACACCATCTTTTTTTAGTTGTGTAATGTTGCGCTGTGTGGCGGCGCTTTCCCACATTTGTTTGTTCATGGCGGGTGCGACCAATAATGGGCAATCCCGCGCTAAACAAAGCGTTGAAAGCAAATCATCGGCACGACCATGCACCAGTTTTGCTATAAATTCAGCGCTAGCTGGCGCGACCAAAATCGCATCTGCCTCACGACTTAACTCAATATGCGGCATACCATTACTAATGCTGCTATCCCACATGCCAATAAATACAGGCTTTCCGGACAATGCCTGCATCGTCACAGGCGTAATAAAATGGCAAGCGGCTTCGGTCATCACCACTTGCACGTCGATATTGGCTTTGACTAATAGGCGCACCAACTCCGCAGCTTTATAAGCTGCAATGCCGCCAGTAATACCTAGCACTAATTTCTTGTTTTCTATGGACATAACATGATTTTATATGAAAGGTTACTTAATAGCGATGAGTGCGATAACTGGCTATTACTGATAATATTCATAGAAATCTATCGCGAGAAATCTATGTGGAAAAATCTTAGAATTTTTATTTTGCTCATCATATTCGGCACGGTCGCTCAGCAAACATTTCTGGAAAAAGCCGATCTGGATTGGAAACATAATTTTTACGTTGCGGTTTACCCTGTTAATGCCGATGGAAGCGAACAAGTAGCCGCTTACATTAAAACGCTCACGCGTGATGATTTTGAGCCGCTCGTTGAATATTATGCCGAAGAAGGTGCGCGCTACAATGTGGGCATGCGCCATCCAATCGAGGTGCAGTTGGGTGATATTGTGAATGAAATCCCGCCCGCGCTACCTAATGGTGGTAGCATATTCAGCACCATTATTTGGAGCCTAAAATTCCGCTGGTTTGCATGGAACAACAGCCCTAAGGTCAGCGTTAAGCCAGATATTCGCCTTTATTTGCTGTATTACAACCCTGTCACCAACCCCGCATTGGCACACTCTACCGCGCTTTATAAAGGCCGTATTGGTCGCGTCAATTTGTTTGGTGATAAAAGCTATGCTAAACAAAATTTGGTGATTTTGGGACATGAGTTATTGCATACATTAACCGCAACCGATAAGTATGATTTAGCAACAAACTTGCCAGCCTACCCGGATGGCTTTGCCGAGCCAGATAAACAACCGCGCTATCCGCAAGATTTTGCCGAGATTATGGGCGGCCGTGTACCCATTAGCGAAACAAAAGCAGAAATACCAAAAAGTTTGGCGCAAACGCTGATTGGTGAGAAGACTGCGCGTGAAATAGGCTGGCTAAAGTGATTCCTTCTGAAAATTAAAAATAACTGCGTTAAACTTCGTTCGTCGTATGAATATACTGTCTTCACTTGTTTGCCTTGTTCTTTTTTATTTTGAGGAGGAATAGAAATGGCTATTACCGACTGGCCTGAGGCCGAGAGACCACGTGAGAAGCTGATTGATCTCGGTGCAGAGGCATTATCTGATGCCGAATTGCTGGCTATTTTCTTGCGCGTCGGCGTTACGGGTAAAAGTGCGGTCGATTTAGCGCGTGATTTGCTCAATCAATTCGGTAGCCTCAATGGCATATTCGCTGCGACTGAATACGAACTAAGCCAAGTGCATGGCATAGGCACCAGCAAATACGTACAGTTGCAGGCGATATTTGAAATGAGTCGCCGTGCGCTAAACGAGCAATTACAACAAGGTGATGTATTTAAATCGCCGCAACAAGTGCGTGATTACTTGGTGCTAAAACTTGGTGGCCTCACGCGCGAAGTATTTTTGGTGCTGTTTTTAGATACGCAAAACCAATTGGTGGCGACCGAGGAAATGTTCGCAGGCACACTTACCCAGACCAGTGTGTACCCGCGCGAGGTGGTGAAACGTGCTTTGCACTACAACGCTGCTTCGGTCATTTTTGCGCATAATCATCCTTCTGGCATTGCGAAACAAAGCCAAGCGGACGAGCTGCTGACGAAGCAACTTAAACAAGCGCTCGATTTAGTCGATGTGCGGGTGCTGGACCATTTTATTGTGGCGGGGAATCAAACGCTGTCGTTTTCAGAGCGTGGATTGCTTTAAGGGATTTTCCAAACTTCATAAGCCCCTTTTTTGCCAAGTAGCCAAATTTTTCTAAAGCGACTTTCATTTAAGTTGGCAACTCGTCGTGCTCCCTCAATAATCATGCTATCAGGTGATACAACCCTTCCATTGGTGTAGCACAGCAATTCAATCGGTAACTGGGTTTTATAGGATTTGCTTTTAATAAGTTTTTTTAGAACGTTTTTTTCAGTCGGGTCAGATGTTCGAATATACGCTTCACTGAGGTTCGATATATGAATTGCGATGTCTGAGGCACAGATTTCAACTAGCTCGAAAGCAACATCTTCTCCATTTTGAAATGTACAGAAAATATCTGGATCAGACTTCCCGCCTGGTTTTTTGATGCTCTCAGGTCTAATAGGTAGTTGTGTTTTTTCAATAAATTCTTTAAATACTTTTAGCTCAATAAAAGCTTTGCCTTCTTCAGTGCTCATTTTTCAACCTTATCAAGCCAAAACCAAGGCACAGCGCGGTTATGCGCAGCATTTACAACAACAACCTGACCAGCTTTCACGTCAATCGGCGCATCGAATAAATATGCACATTGCTGCCAATTAGAAACTTTAGAAGTTTGCGACGGGTGGTTTTCGAACATCACTTTTGCGTCACCGTTCATGTCCAGTTTCATCCATTGCACAAGGCCATAGCAACGGCCAGCGGTTTTGACTGGAATGCGCAAGCTTTTGCTTTGAGCTGGAAAATAATCCTCACCATCAAAATCAAAGCCAAACGCTGCAACGCCGTCACTTAATAGCTCAATATTAAGATCGTTTCTGGCAATCATGTGTTTGCTTGAAACGATTTTGTTAAAGCCTTGCAAGTTAAAGCCGAATGAATCTTCGACGATTAAATTGCGGCGAATGTCGTCGCCCGTGAACAGCGCGACCATGATGCCGCCAAAAGCCGGAATCACTTTGCCTTTTGGCTTCAGCAAGCGGCGCTTGGCGTCTTCCAAGCTCGGCAACACGTGCTCGCCCAGTAATTCGCTCGAGAAAATTTCTGACACCAGAATATCGGCTTGCGCAGGTAACTCTTTACCCACTTCAATCTCGGTCGATTTTTTGTTAATCACTTGAATGGTTTTTTCAAACTTGTTGTCTGCAATAATTTGGCTCGCCGTTTCTGCAATCAACGGCACGGTTTCACAGGTGGTGACTTGCTTGGCACCCAGTTTTGCCGCCATCATCGCCAGCAAGCCAGAGCCGGTGCCGATTTCGAACACAGTCGAATCAGGCTTGATGATAGATTTAAGCGCATCAAAATAGGCTTGGTTGCGATTCTGTTCATTCATCATCGGCACGTGCCATTCAGGCACGGTACGGCTCAAACTTAAGTAAGCGCCTTGCTGTGCGGCAATATTGGTGGGCGAAATTTCTAAGACTTTACGGTAATAAATAAGCGCTTCGTCCGGCGCGGCCATTTCTTTCAACAGCGCATCCAAATTGGCGAAAGTCTCGACAGAATTGGGGTTAAGCTCAAGTGCGCGGATAAAGCTTTGCGCGGATTCATGCAAATTTTCTTGCGCTTTAAGCACTACGCCCAAGTTGCTGTGCACCTCTGCATAATTGGGGCGTAGTGCCAACGCTTTGCGATAACATTCGGCCGCTTCATCCAGCTTCTCTTGCGCTTGCAAAGTCGCGCCTAAATTCACATAAGCCTCGACGTAATTGGGGTTTACAGTTAAAGCTTTGCGCATAAGTTGGCTTGCGGTTGCTAGGTCGCCTTTTTGTTTTGAAATTAAGCCCAATAAATGTAGCGCATCCGGCTGATTTGGCGAGACTTGCAGCACTTGTTTATAAAGCGCTTCAGCTTGCGGTAAATTACCCGCTTGATGCTGCGCCATGGCGGCTTGCAGCGAGTGAGGTACTGAAAAATTAGCAGCTGCAGCTTGCCTTGGTGCAGCACCAGTTTGCTCGCAACAATGCTTGTATTTTTTGCCGCTACCACACGGGCATGGGTCGTTTCGGCCGACTTTATGGGTTGTCATATTTTTTGCTATTGTCGCTAGAACTAAGGCTGGCGCTATAATCGAGTCTGATATTGTACCAAAATTCAATTACCCAATTACTTAATTTATTCATTCTGTCAAAGCTGATTTATACTTAACCCTATGAATAAAAATCTCAAAATGATTGTTTGGTTGGCCGTTGGCTTATTGGGTACGTTTGCATTAAGCACCATCGCGCTAAATCGTGGTGAGAGCATTAACGCGCTGTGGCTGATTACCGCCGCAGTGTGTATTTATGCGATTGCGTACAGGTTTTATGCGGCTTGGATTGCGGCTAAAGTATTGGTGATTGACGAAACGCGTGCGACGCCTGCTGAGAGATTGGACAATGGACGCGATTTTGTTCCCACCAATAAATGGATTGTGTTTGGGCATCATTTTGCAGCGATTGCTGGACCAGGGCCGCTAGTAGGGCCAACGCTGGCAGCGCAGTTTGGTTATTTGCCTGGCACATTGTGGATTCTCATCGGTGCAGTGTTGGGTGGCGCGGTGCAAGATATGGTGACGCTATTTTTCTCTACACGACGTGACGGTCGTAGCTTGGGGCAAATGGCGCGTGATGAAATTGGCGTAATTGGCGGAACAGCAGCATTAGTAGGCACGTTTTTAATTATGATCATCCTCATCGCTGTACTGGGTTTAGTGGTGGTGAACGCCATGAAACACAGTCCGTGGGCGACTTCTACAGTGGCGGCGACGATTCCTATCGCCATGTTTATCGGGCTTTATATGCGTAACATTCGCCCTGGTCGCGTGTTGGAAGCTTCTGCGATAGGGGTATCGTTGCTGCTACTTTCTGTATTGGCAGGCGGTTGGGTCGACCATAACGAGAGCTTGCGTGTGTTATTCGACCACGAAGGTCTGCCGCTGGCTTACGCGATTATTGTGTATGGCTTTGCTGCGGCAGTGCTGCCAGTGTGGTTGCTGCTCGCGCCGCGCGATTATTTATCGACTTATATGAAGCTCGGTACGGTGGTGGCGCTGGCGATTGCCATTGTGATTTTACGGCCGGAAATTCATATGCCAGCACTCACACAATTTACTGACGGCACGGGGCCAATTTTTGGCGGCAAGCTGTTTCCGTTTGTGTTTATCACCATCGCTTGCGGCGCGATTTCCGGTTTTCATGCGCTTATTTCATCTGGCACCACGCCAAAATTACTCACCAACGAGCGCGATATTCGCATGATAGGCTACGGCGCGATGTTATTAGAATCTTTCGTGGCGATTATGGCGATGATAGCCGCAACAGTGTTAGAGCCTGGCGTGTTTTTTGCCATTAACAGCCCTGCGGGCGTGGTGGGTAAAGAGGCGGTAGACGCGGTAGCGAAAATCAACAGCTGGGGTTTTGTGGTGACGGTGGAACAGATGAATCAACTCGCCAGAGATATGGGCGAGAGCAGTTTGTTTGCCCGCACGGGTGGTGCGCCCAGCTTGGCCGTGGGCATGGCGAGCATCTTCGGCAGCGCGTTTGGCAAGCATTTGCTCGCGCTTTGGTATCACTTTGCCATTATGTTTGAGGCAATTTTTATACTTACAACTTTAGATGCTGGCACGCGTGTTGGCCGCTTTATGTTGCAAGATATGTTGGGCAATTTCAACAAAAAACTTGGTGAAACGTCATACATGCCGTCTGTCATCTTCACCAGCGCCTTAGTGGTGGCGGGTTGGGGCTACTTTTTGTATATTGGTGTTATCGATCCAAACGGTGGCGTGAATATTCTGTGGCCGCTATTTGGCATCGCTAACCAAATGCTGGCGGCGATTGCCTTGTGTGTAGCAACTGGCATTTTGGTGAAATCTGGCAAACTAAATTATGCTTGGGTCACCGCGCTGCCACTTACTTGGCTGGTAACTATTACTACTACTGCAGCGTATCAAAAAATATTTTCTGATGATATTCGCGTTGGTTTTTTTGCCGCCGCGAACGATTTAAGTGCAAAATTGACCACGGGCGCATTGCCTGCAGACAAGGCTGCTGTTGCGCCGCAGCTAATATTTAATCAGCATTTAGATGCTTATTTGACGCTATTTTTTGTTGCAGTGCTGTGGGTGGTAATTATTGATATGTTGGCAGTTTGCAAGTGTTGCTTAAAGGGTAAGCCAGTGCTGCCGCTATCTGAAGTGCCGCATAGTGCAACGCAACTAAATGATGCCTGGGTGAGAGACTGATGTTAAAAAAATTGAAGAATTTTTGGCGCTGTATTTGGCCTATGGTTCGCCAACTTTCGGGTGATGATGCGTATGAGCGCTATTTAAAACATTATGCTGAATATCATGCGGAGCTGGAAAACTTGGAGCCACCTTTGGGCCGAGAAGCCTATTTTAAACAGTGGCAAGATGGCAAGTGGAAAGGGGTGCGGCGCTGTTGTTAGCAATAATACTTACTTAAACATTCTGATAGATCTTATCGATTTCCATTTCATCGTGCTCAAATTGCTCGTCAACACCATACTCTGATACTTTAATGCTAGTTTCTAACGCATTTGTTTTAAGCGGTTGATATTCTGCAATAATGTAATTAAATTGCGGTTCTTTTTTAAAAATTTTATTCAATAAGTTTTTCATTTTATTTCAAGTCCAAAATGGCTACGATTATTAATACGCAATGTGCATGCCAAAGTTTTGGTATGAAATTTAAAGTATTTTAATAGTTAACTTATTGATATTTAATAATAATATTTTTTAACTGAAAGCCTATGAGTAAAATTAAGCGTTGATAAATTAATCACATTGTTGGTTTTTCGTCGATGTAAATTTGACGGCAGTGATTTAAATCCTGCGTTTAATTAAATCGTTGTTGATTTGCCTGAAACCACATCCAAACGCCTAGCAATATCATCGGCAAGCTCAACCATTGCCCCATACTTAAGCCGAGTTGTAATAAACCTAAATAGCTATCAGGTTCTCGGGTGAATTCCACCAAAAATCTAAAACTGCCATAACCAATTAAAAACAGCGCCGATATTGCGCCTACGGGGCGTTGCTTGCGTGAAAACCACCACAAAATGCAAAAAAGCGCGATGCCTTCTAAGGTAAATTCATACAGTTGCGACGGGTGGCGCGCAATGTTATCAACTTGTGGAAAAATCATGCCGAAGTTGGCATTGGTCGCGCGACCCCATAATTCACCATTTATAAAGTTGCCCATGCGACCAGCCCCCAAGCCAATAGGCACAAGGGGTGCGACGAAGTCCATGATTTTTAGCCAAGGTTGGCCATGTTTTTTATTGAAAAAAACCATGGCGATTAGCACACCCAAAAACCCACCGTGAAAGCTCATGCCACCTTGCCAAATTTTAAAAATATCCAGCGGGTGTTGCATAAAGCTGCTAAATTGGTAAAACAGCACATAACCGATTCTACCGCCTAAAATCACGCCCAAAGCACCGTAGAATAAGGCGTCATCGAGCATTTGGTTATTCCAGCTAAACCAAGTTTTGTGTTTAATTTGATATTTTCCCAAAAATAAAAACGCTAAAAAACCAAGTAAATACATGAGGCCATACCAATGGATGCCAAAGGAACCAATATGTATAGCAATAGGGTCAAATTGTGGATGTATAAAAATGTTGTTTTGCATATTTAGGTTTAAGATTGCTGTAAAATAGCATTATATGACTTAAATTATATAGTCAAAATTATAGAATCCAATTGTTTTGAGGTTATAGATGCCGGTTTATCGTTCTCGCACCACCACCCACGGCCGCAACATGGCAGGCGCCCGTGCGCTTTGGCGCGCAACGGGCATGAAAGATGGCGATTTTGAGAAACCTATTATCGCGATTTCTAATTCATTCACGCAGTTTGTACCAGGTCATGTGCACTTAAAAGATCTCGGCCAATTAGTGGCGCGCGAGATTGAGCGCGCTGGTGGCGTAGCCAAAGAATTCAATACCATCGCGGTGGATGACGGCATTGCCATGGGTCACGGTGGCATGTTGTATAGCTTGCCGAGCCGCGATTTAATTGCGGATTCGGTCGAATACATGGTCAACGCGCATTGTGCTGATGCGCTAGTATGCATTTCCAACTGCGACAAAATTACGCCCGGTATGCTGATGGCTGCGCTACGCTTGAATATTCCGGTGGTGTTTGTTTCCGGAGGACCAATGGAAGCGGGCAAAGTAAACTGGGGCGGTAACACGCATAAGCTGGATTTAGTCGATGCCATGGTGGCGGCGGCAGATAGTAAAGTCTCGGATGCGGAAGCGGACGCGATTGAACGCTCGGCTTGCCCTACTTGCGGCTCATGTTCTGGTATGTTCACGGCAAATTCTATGAATTGTTTGACAGAAGCATTAGGATTAAGCCTGCCTGGAAATGGCTCTACGCTTGCTACTCACGGCGCACGTAAAGAACTATTCTTAAAGGCTGGTCGCTTAATCGTCGAGCTGGCGAAACGTCATTATGAGCAAGATGATTACAGTGTGTTGCCGCGCAGTATCGCAAACCTGCAAGCGTTTGAAAATGCCATGAGTTTGGATGTGTCAATGGGTGGTTCAACCAATACCGTCTTGCATTTGCTGGCAGCGGCACACGAGGCAGAAATTGATTTTACCATGAGCGATATCGACAGAATTTCGCGCAAGGTGCCTTGTGTGTGCAAAGTGGCACCTGCCACTGCCAAATTTCATATGGAAGACGTGCACCGTGCTGGCGGCGTGATGGGGATTTTGGGAGAATTAGATAGAGCTGGCCTCATCAATCACGATATTCCAACCGTGCACAGCGCTAGCATGGGCGAGGCTTTGGCAAAATGGGACATCAAAGTGACACAGGATGAAGATGTGAAAAAGTTCTATCGCGCCGCGCCTGGGGGCATCTCGACCACGATTGCGTTTTCACAGAGCATGCTCTACCCGACTTTGGATGACGACCGCGCAGAAGGCTGTATCCGTGACAAAGCGCACGCCTACTCGAAAGATGGCGGTTTAGCCGTGTTATACGGCAATATTGCGCTGGACGGATGCATTGTGAAAACTGCGGGTGTGGATGAAAGTATTTTGAAATTTACGGGCTGTGCGCGCATTTTCGAGAGCCAAGACGCGGCAGTTGAAGGTATTATGGCAGATAAAATTGTGGCTGGTGACGTGGTGGTAATTCGCTACGAAGGCCCGCGCGGCGGGCCAGGCATGCAAGAAATGCTATATCCTACAAGCTATTTAAAATCGAAAGAATTAGGCAAGGTTTGTGCTTTGTTTACTGATGGACGCTTTTCAGGCGGTACATCTGGGTTGAGTATCGGTCACGCCTCGCCAGAGGCAGCCGAGGGCGGCGCGATTGGTTTGGTAGAAGAGGGCGACACGATTGAAATCGACATTCCAAATCGTACAATCCATTTGGTGATTACTGATGAAGAAATGTCGCATAGGCGCGCAAAAATGGAAACCAAAGGCAAGCTCGCTTGGAAACCCGCGAATCGCGAGCGATATGTTTCGCCAGCCTTGCGTGCATACGCAGCCATGAGTACCAGCGCAGCTCGTGGTGCGGTGCGTGACGTGTCGCAAATTGAACATTTGTAGATTTGATTTAGGAGTTAAACATGAGCAACCAGCCAATAAATCAAAGTTTAAAAGATCAGGATTTTGCATTTAAGCCTGAGCTTAAATTTAGCGAAGACAGTCAAGGTTTAAAATTTATTGAAATTAATAATACCTTAGCCACTGCAAAAATCGCTTTGCAAGGCGCGCATGTGATGCAATGGCAGCCTAAAGCCGCTAAGCAGCCTGTGTTATGGCTATCGAATAACGCAAGATACATGCAAGGCCGCTCAATTCGAGGTGGCGTGCCTATTTGCTGGCCATGGTTTGGTGCGCACCCCACCGATAGCAGCTACTGCCCGCACGGCTTTGCGCGGGTGATGCCTTGGCATTTAATCGATGCAGATACGCTGCAAAATGGTGCGACTCGATTAGTGTTAAAAATTATCGATACGCCAGTGGCGAAAAAACAGCTTTCATACCCTTACACGCTTACACTTACAGCCACTATTGGCGAAATTTTGCGTTTAGAGTTGGCTACCACCAATTTAGGCAATCAACCTTTTATGGTGGGCGAGGGCTATCACACTTACTTTGAGGTGAGTGACGTTGAAAATGTGCGAGTAACAGGGCTAGAAAATTGCATATTTGCCGATAAAATAATGAATTACGAGCGCAGTGTGCAGCACGGCACGCTAAAATTTAATAATGAATTTGATAAAGTGTACCTCAACACAAGTGGCGATTGTCTTATAGAAGATAAGGGTTATGGTCGTGCGATACGTGTTGCAAAATCTGGCAGCGACACCACGGTTGTGTGGACACCTTGGGCTGATAAAGCGCACCAGATGGGCGATATAGGCAATGGTGATGAATGGCGAAAAATGATTTGCGTAGAATCAGTGAACGCCATGGAAAATAGCGTGATGATCTCGCCAAATCAAACGCATGTGTTGACGGCGGAATATAGCTTAGAAGAACTCTAGCTGAGATGGCAAACGCCCTCAGTTTAGAAACCAGCCCTTATTTATTGCAACATGCCAAAAACCTCGTAGAATGGTATCCGTGGGGAGAGCAAGCGCTCACTTTGGCACGTGATTTAGATAAACCTATCCTGCTTTCAATCGGCTATTCTGCCTGCCATTGGTGCCATGTCATGGCGCACGAATCGTTTGAAGATGCCGAAGTCGCGTCGATTATGAATGCGCACTTTATCAATATTAAAGTCGATCGCGAAGAGCGGCCAGATATAGATCAAATCTATCAAACTGCACACAGCATGTTATCTCAACGCAGCGGTGGCTGGCCGCTCACCGTGTTTTTAACGCCACATCAAGAGCCCTATTTTTCTGGCACTTATTTCCCTAAAACACCGCGTTATCAGTTGCCAGGCTTTGCAGATTTAATCCCACGTGTAGCGCAGTTTTATCATGAGCGTAAAGACGATTTGGCGGTGCAAAATGGTCAATTAGCCGATGCGCTAAAACATACGATTCCCGCGCCCAGCAATGTATTAAGCGCCAGTGAAAACACACTAAAATTAGCATTTTCTTCGCTTGAGTCTAGCTTCGATTTTGAGCATGGCGGTTTTGGTTCTGCGCCAAAATTTCCCAATCCAGCCGATATAACCTTGCTGTTACATCAAGCCAAAGCAGACAATAATCGAGCAGAGGCTATGGCTTTGCAGATGTTAAGCGCTATGGCAAATGGTGGCATTTACGATCAATTAGGTGGTGGTTTTTGTCGCTATTCGGTGGATGAGCGTTGGAATATTCCGCATTTTGAGAAAATGTTGTATGACAATGGTCAGCTACTTTTTTTATACGTGGATGCTTGGCAAATCAGCAAAAATCCACGTTACCAGCAAATTATTGAAGAAACGGTAGCTTGGTTACAACGTGAAATGTTGTCACCGCAAGGCGCGTTTTATTCGTCGCTAGATGCAGATTCTTTGGATACGCATGGTCACGCCGAAGAAGGCGCATTTTATGTGTGGCAGCTAGACGAAGTTAAAAAAATATTGTCGCCAGAAGAGTTTGTCGTTGCTACAAGTTGTTTGGGGTTTGATCATTCGCCAAACTTTGAAGGGCATGCCTGGCACCCTTATTTGGTGAGGCTTCCGGAGTATGCCGAAAAAGAATTTTTAAAGAGCGCGCAGGCAAAATTATTCGAGACGCGCGAACAACGTGCTCGACCAGGGCGCGACGATAAAATATTAACTAGCTGGAATGCGCTTGCAATAAAAGGCTTGGCAAGAGCAGGACGTGTGTTTAATCGACCAGATTGGACACGGCTGGCGCAAAATGCAGTAGATTTTATCCATGAAAAAATGTGGGTAAACGAGCAATTGTTAGCGACTTGCAAGGGCGACAAAGCACACTTAAACGCTTATTTAGATGACTACGCGTTTTTATTAGATGCACTGATTGAATGCTTGCAAGCCAATTATCGTGCGAGTGATTTGGCTTTTACCGAAGATTTAGCCGAGGCTTTGCTGGAAAATTTTGAATCTGAAGATGGCGGATTTTATTTCACTAGTCATTCACATGAAACGCTGATTCATCGCCCCAAGCAGGGTTACGACAACGCCACGCCCAATGGCAACGGCATTGCGGGGGTTGCGCTACAAAAATTGGGGCATATTTTGGGCGAGTCACGTTATTTACATGCTGCCGAGCGCACATTAAAAGCGTTTGATAGCAGCATGGCGAATAACCCTGCAGCGTGCGCGAGTTTATGCCATGCTTTAGAAGAATTTTTAACGCCTCCAACGATGGTAATTGTGCGAGGCGAAGCCAGAAAAATGATAGCTTGGCACGAAAAAATTAATCAAACTTATTATCCACACCACTTATTTTTCTACTTAGATCAAAATGTAAAAGATTTGCCACAAACCCTGCAGAGAGAATTTAGCCCAGATGTCAACGCTTGGTTGTGCAAGGGCGTTGTTTGTGAACCAAGCATGAATGATTTGCAAGTAGTATTAAAAAACCTATAATGGCTATTGTTAATTTCTAAATTATAGGTATTATGCTGATTGCAAAAAATTGCAATTTTTTTTAAAAGAATTCAAGGAGATAGCATGAAAGTTTTATTAACAATGATCGCCGCTACAGCTGTGTTATTGGCTGGTAATGCTAATGCTGGGGATGCAAAAGCATTGGCACAACAAAGTGGTTGTTTAGCTTGTCACAGTATCGATAAAAAAATATTAGGTCCAGCTTATAAAGATGTTGCGGCTAAATACAAAGGTGACAAAGGTGCTGAAGCACGTTTGGTTGCTAAAGTTAAAGCGGGTGGTAGCGGCGTTTGGGGTCCTATGCCTATGCCGGCTAATAGCCCACAAGTAAAAGATGAAGATATCAAAACTATCGTTCAGTGGGTATTGTCACTGTAGTTTTTTAGTAATTAAAAAGCCAGCTCAAAAAGCTGGCTTTTTTGTTGGCGGATTAATCTTGCCTATTGGTTGAGTTTGCTGTGTTTGAATGAGTAAATAAAATAGAACACAACACCAACCACAATCCACAATAAGAAGCGATGCCAGGTAGCAGCGGGCAAGAATGTCATTAATGCTCCACAGGACAGTATACCTAAAACTGGAATAAGGGGATTCAAAGGATTTTTAAACGGACGCTGTAAATTAGGTTGACGAATACGCAACACAATTACACCTACGCATACCATCACAAAACTCGCCAGTGTGCCGATATTCACGGTTTCGGCCAGCTCACCCAGCGGGATAAAGCCAGCGACTAATGAAACTACCGCACCACACATCAATATAATGCGTGTAGGCGTCTGGCGATCCGGGTTAATTTTAGAAAAAACGGGTGAAATCAAGCCGTCACAGCTCATAGCAAATAAAATGCGGGTTAAACCATATAACAATACCAGCAATACCGTAATTAAGCCTGCTAACACGCCTGTAGCAACCAATGTGGATGCCCAAGTGTAGCCTAATTTAGTTAAGGCATAAGCAACTGGAGAAGGCGTATTTAGCTCGGTGTAAGGCACAATGCCGGTGAGCAAGCCTGAAACAATAATGTACACAATGGTGCAAAATGCCAGTGATGCCAGCAAGCCGATTGGCAGGTCGCGTTGTGGATT
Organism: Methylotenera sp.; assembly: GCA_025359405.1. Classification (GTDB taxonomy): domain Bacteria; phylum Pseudomonadota; class Gammaproteobacteria; order Burkholderiales; family Methylophilaceae; genus Methylotenera_A. The sequence continues at coordinate 24,713 of JANYGD010000034.1, forward strand.
TTTACATTCTTCAGCTGCAGTAGAAACTGCATCAAAGCCAAAATAGGCAAAAAATACCAAGGATGCGCCTGCTAACACGCCAATATTTTTGCCGTTATCAAGGGTGGTAAACCAGCCAAAAGGCATGAAAGGGTGCCAGTTTGCGGTGTTTAAGTGGCCAATTGCCAGCGCGATAAATATGGCGATGGTTGAAAGCTTAATCACGACGATGATATTGTTTACACGTGCACTTTCTTTTACGCCAATAATCAACAGAATCGTCAGCACCCAAATAATGGCAAACGCGGGTAAGTTGATGCTACCGCCCATCATCGGTGCTTTTGTGAGCGCTTCGGGTAAATGCAGATTAAAATTGGCTAGTGTGGTTACAAAATAACCTGCCCAACCATTGGCCACGGCAGCGGCGCCCACGCCGTATTCCAACAGTAAAATCCAGCCCATTATCCAGGCAACAATTTCACCAAATGCCACGTAACTATAACCATAAGCACTGCCAGAACCGCCGACAGAGGCAGCGAGTTCGGCATAAGCCAGCGCAGCAAAGCCAGAGGCTATGCCCGCCAAAATAAATGATATCACCACTGCAGGGCCAGATTGTGTGGCGGCGGCGAGGCCGGTGAGCACGAATATGCCCGTGCCGATGGCGCAGCCAATACCTAGTAAAGCCAAGTCGAACGCGGTGAGACATTTTTTTAGGCCAGTACTGCCGTGTGCTATAACCGATTTGGTACGTAAAAGCTTGCTTAGCATTATTTAGTCTCCCTTATTTAGTGCTAGTTTACAGCAATTATAACCAGTCTTTATCAATTAAAAAGTCAGTGTAAAGTTTGGTTTCTGCGCTGCCGTTTTCGGGCTTCCAATCGTAACGCCATTTCACAATCGGCGGCATGGACATGAGGATAGATTCTGTACGGCCATTAGATTGCAATCCAAATAAGGTGCCGCGGTCGAACACCAAATTAAATTCCACATAACGCCCGCGGCGATAGGCTTGAAAGTCACGTTCTTTTTCACCATAGACAGTATCTTTGCGGCGTTGCAGAATGGGTAAATAGGCTTGCAAAAAACTATCACCTACCGCGCGTTGTAGCGCAAAGCTTTGTTCAAAGCCAAGCTCGTTAAAATCATCAAAGAAAATGCCACCAATACCGCGTGGCTCTTTGCGGTGTTTTAGGTAAAAATATTCGTCACATTGTTTTTTAAACTGCGGGTAATAACCAGTATTAAAGCTATCCAGTGCGGTCTTGTTGGTGCGGTGAAAGTGTTCGCAATCTTCCTCAAAACCATAGTAAGGTGTTAAATCCATGCCACCGCCAAACCACCAAATGGGCGCTTCATCGTCTTTTTCGGCAACAAAAAATCGAATGTTCATGTGCACTGTGGGCGCGTAAGGGTTGCGCGGATGCAACACCAGCGAGACGCCCATGGCTTGCCAGGCGCGGCCAGCCGCCTCAGGATGCGCCACAGTGGCCGCAGGCGGCAGTTTGTTACCTAAAACATGCGAGAAACCTACACCTGCGCGCTCAAACACATTGCCTTCTTCGAGCATACAACTATTACCGCCACCGCCTTCCGGGCGATTCCAGCTATCGTGTAAAAAAGTTTTGCCATCAACCAATTCTAAGGCTTCAATAATTTTCGCCTGTAGGTTTTGTAGGTAAGTTAAAACGGCAAGGGGATTCAAAATAATTTAACCTTTAATGGCTCTGTAGCCAATATCTGTTCTGTACTGCGCGCCGTTGAATTTGATTTCATCAGCAATTTTATATGCTTGTTGTTGCGCAAATTTTACGGTTTCACCTAACGCCGTGACGCACAGTACACGGCCGCCACTGGTAACGACTTTGCCATCTTTTAATTGCGTGCCCGCGTGAAACACATAACCATCTTGCAAATTTTTAGGCAGCCCAGTAATCTCGTCACCTAATCTTGGGTTATCAGGATAATTTTGTGAAGCCATCACCACGCCTAGCGCGGTACGTCTGTCCCATTCCGCCTCGATTTCATTGAGTTTGCCGTCAACTGCGTGTTCAGCAAGTGCAACCAAATCAGATTTTAAGCGCATCATAATCGGCTGCGTTTCTGGGTCGCCCATACGACAGTTAAACTCTAAGGTTTTAATGCTGCCATCAGGCGAAATCATCAAGCCCGCATACAAAAATCCAGTGTAGGGGATGCCATCTTTCGCCATGCCTTCCACGGTTGGGCGAATGACTTCGCGCATCGCTTTTGCATGAATTTCAGGTGTAACCACAGGTGCGGGCGAATACGCGCCCATGCCGCCTGTATTGGGCCCTAGGTCGCCATCTAGCAAGCGTTTGTGATCTTGGCTGGTGGCAAGCGCCAGTATATTTTTGCCATCCACCATCACAATAAAACTGGCTTCTTCACCTGTTAAAAATTCTTCAATCACTACGCGACCACCTGCGCTGCCAAGTTTATTGTCTGAAAGCATCATGTTGATGGCAGCATGTGCTTCAGCTTCATTCATGGCAACGACAACGCCCTTGCCAGCCGCCAAGCCGTCGGCCTTAAACACAATCGGCGCGCCTTGTTGGGTCACATAATCATGCGCAAGTTTTGCATCGGTAAATGTTGCATAAGCGGCGGTGGGGATGTTGTGCCGCAACAGAAATGCCTTAGCAAAATCTTTTGAGCTTTCCAACTGCGCTGCTGC
>JANYGD010000063.1 GCA_025359405.1 Methylotenera sp.
AAGCTTTGCTGCTGGATGTTGATGGCTTTGTGGCCGAAGGCTCGGGCGAAAATATTTTCATCGTCCGCCACGGCAAGCTCTACACGCCTGATTTAACCAGCGCGCTAGAAGGCATTACCCGCGATACCATCGTTCAATTGGCAAAAGAAATCGGCTTGGAAGTTGTCGAAAAACGCATCACCCGCGATGAAGTTTATGTTGCGGACGAAGCCTTTTTTACCGGCACCGCAGCTGAAGTCACGCCAATACGCGAGCTGGATAACCGCGCCATTGGTAACGGTACGCGTGGCCCGATTACCGAGAAATTACAAACCATGTATTTTGATGCTGTGAAAGGTAAATCGGCCAAACACGCTAATTGGCTGACGCTAGTCTAAAAACAGCGCCGTCATTCCGTGCTCGACACGGAATCCAGTGACTTTTGTTTATAGAACACCACTAGATTCCGACTTTCGTCGGAATGACGAAATTAGGAGATTTTAAGAAATGTCCGACACCAAAGAAATTGAAATCACCGCGAAAGACCTGCCGCTGCACTGCCCTACCGATGCGGTAGCGGTTTGGTCGTCGCACCCACGCGTGTTTTTAGATATCGCAGAAACAGGGCAAGTGGCTTGCCCTTATTGCGGCACCAAGTACAAACTAAAAACAGGTGAAATTGTTGGGCATCATTAAAAATGCTAAAGTTTAATGCCAAACACTGAATCAAGAGGTCTTTCTGAAGCTATTCTTCTAGCTGGTTTATCGGCTTTTTCGTACGCACTAGCCTATGCCTACAAGAGTGGTATTTCGTCTCACTTTGGAATTCCGCCACTCTTGATTACTCCAACTATTGGAGTTGTACTCCAAGCTGCCTCAGCTGTAGGTCTTGTTGTCCTATGGTTTTGGAACATTGCAAACGCTATATGGCCTTTCGCTCCACGTGGTACTAATGTTCTTGCACGAGTTATTAGGAGATTGCTCATCACCGCTCTGCTTATAGCACTTATCATATTTTCTGCTTTAGATCGACAACACGCTTGGGTCTCATTTATAGTCATCCTAGGCTTTTTTGTATTTTTTGAGCTTATATTTCCACTAATTACGCAGAAAAGTATCAAAGGATATGAGCAAAAACTATTAGCTCAAGAAGCAATAGAAGCCAATGTACAAAAATTTACATTACTTGATAAAGTGGCGGAAACTTTCGGAGAACATTCAATCCGTTTAGCCGCATTTGGTTTGATACTTTTAGTGCTTGGCAATGAACTCGGCATTAAAACTGCAAAAGAAAAAACTGACTTTTTTGTACTAACGGATACACCTGGATTTGTAGTTGTAGATATGGATGATAATACTATTATTCTTGCTGAATATGATTCGAAAACCTTAACTCTTACTGGTTTATACCAAGTTGAGAATTTTTCGGATTCAGCGCCTAGAACATTTAAACTAGAACATATCGGCAAGCTCGCAGCAGCTCCAAAATTAGATTGACCCAACTATAACCGATGCTCTTCCACATGCTTTCCCCACAGCTTTTCGGTCACTTGCTCGGCATTTTCCGCTTCACTATTCGTCCAAAAATGGACTTCCGCTTTTTGTCTGCTGGTTGATAACAACCCTTTTTCTTCTAGCTGGCGTTTTAACTGCTTCGCCACCGCGGCGCCTGTATCAATCAAGCTAATCTCTTCACCCACAATTTCGCGAATTGCATCTTTTACAAATGGATAATGCGTGCAACCCAGCACAATGGTATCTGCCCCCTCAGCCAATAAGGGCGCGGTGTATTGCCGAATGAGCGCTTTGGTTTCCGGTGTATCCAGCTCGCCGCGCTCAATGCATTCCACCAAGCCCACACAGGCTTGCGTGACCACTTTGACATTACGTCCATAACTTTCTAACAACGCAGCAAATTGGGCGCTTTTAAGCGTGCCCACCGTTGCCAGCACGCCGATGATGCCGTTTTTACTGGCTTCTGCCGCCGGTTTAACCGCGGGTTCCATGCCAATGATTGGAAAATTAAGGCCTGGCAAGTCGTAAGTCTCGCGCATAGCATCAATCGCCGCCGCAGTGGCGGTGTTGCAGGCCACTACTAAGGCTTTTACATTTTGCGCGATTAAAAAATCGGCGATTGTCATGCAGCGCGCAGTAATTTCCTCAGGCGTTTTGTTGCCGTAAGGCGCGTATTTACTATCTGCCACGTACATTAAATTTTCGTGCGGCAGTAGCGCGTGAATGTGCTTAAGCACCGAAATGCCGCCTACGCCAGAATCTAGTACGCCAATAGGACGAGAACTCATCGCAATAGGTTTGAATGATTTATAATGAGCGAATTATATAGGAAATTAT
>JANYGD010000098.1 GCA_025359405.1 Methylotenera sp.
GCCAGCCGCCGTGATACTTGGGTTAAGCGCATGTCATCCGTTATTGCTAACACGGTGCGTTCCAAAATGCTTAAGGACGATACGCCAGATACGGGTTGTGGCCTGAAGTTATTCAAACGCGAGGCTTTTTTGGATTTGCCGTATTTTGACCATATGCACCGTTTTTTGCCCGCGCTCATCAAGCGTCGCGGCGGCAAAATTGTTTCTGTGCCCGTCACGCATCGCAATCGAGAACATGGCAAATCTAACTACGGAACGATTGATAGATTATTAGTAGGAATTGTCGATTTGTTTGGTGTAGCGTGGTTGCAAAGGCGCGCCAAAATTCCAAAAATTATAGAAAAAAACCAAAAAGAAAGTTAAGCATGGATCACGGCATTGGCTATTTTTTAGGGCATTTATTCGAATCACTTCAACATTCAATTGCGGGCACTTCACCCTCAGATATGTTGTGGCTTAGCATTGGTATTGCGGGGCAATTACTGTTTATGATGCGCTTTATTGTGCAATGGATACACAGTGAGCGGCATGGCCAAAGCTTAATTCCTGTGAGTTTTTGGTATTTAAGTTTGTCCGGCGGCTTAATCGTGCTGGCTTACGGTATTCATAAGCTCGACCCAGTGATTATTTTAGGGCAATTGCCTGGTACAGTTGTTTACACCAGAAATTTGATGCTGATAAAGCGCAACGCAAAACAAACCAAAGTGGAAAGTAATTAGATAGCATGAAGATAACTGTTGTCGGCACAGGATATGTAGGCTTGGTAAGCGGCACTTGCATGGCAGAAGTGGGTAACGACGTGCTTTGCTTGGATGTTGACCCTGCAAAAATAAAAATTTTAAAAGATGGTGGTATCCCAATTCACGAGCCAGGCTTGCTTGAAATGGTGTGCCGTAACGTGGCTGCAGGCCGCTTAAAATTTACTACCAATATCCAACAAGCGGTTGAATTTGGCGATGTGCAGTTTATTGCAGTCGGTACGCCGCCGGATGAAGATGGTTCGGCTGATATGCAATATGTGATTGCAGCCGCTAGGAATATAGGCAAATACATGACCAATCATAAAGTAGTTGTGGATAAATCTACCGTGCCAGTAGGCACAGCGGATAAGGTCAAAATTACCATTGCTGAAGAACTTGCAGTACGCAAATCGGCGCTTAATTTTAGCGTTGTATCAAACCCTGAGTTTTTAAAAGAAGGTGCGGCAGTTGAAGACTTTATGCGCCCAGACCGCATTGTGATTGGTACTGAGGATGAACAAAGCAAAGTAACCATGCGCGCGTTGTACGCGCCATTTCAGCGTAACCATGAAAGATTAGTCATGATGGATGTACGCTCAGCTGAGCTCACCAAATACGCCGCTAATGCTATGCTGGCCACGCGCATTAGCTTTATGAATGAGATGGCAAACTTGGCAGAAATCTTGGGTGCGGATATTGAATCGGTACGCAGAGGCATCGGCTCAGATCCGCGCATTGGCTACGATTTTCTATATTCTGGTTGTGGTTATGGCGGGTCTTGCTTCCCTAAAGACGTTAAAGCATTGATTAGCACTGGCCACAATAATGGCCATGATTTAAAAGTGCTTAATGCTGTAGAAACGGCCAATGATGCGCAAAAACAGGTACTCACGAAAAAAATTAAAAAACATTTCGGCCAAAATTTAACGGGTAAACATTTTACGGTATGGGGCTTGGCATTTAAACCTAATACTGATGACATGCGCGAAGCGACCAGTCGTGTGCTGATTCATGATTTGTTACAGGCAGGTGCGACGGTGACCGCGTATGACCCGGTAGCCATGGATGAAGCCAAGCGTATTTTTAATGGCATTGCAGGCTTAACATTTGCCAAAACGCCAAGCGAGGCACTCAATAATGCCGATGCTTTAGTGATTGTAACGGAGTGGAAAGAATTCAGAATACAAGATTTTTCTCATATTAAACAAAATCTTAAAGCTAATATTATTTTTGATGGCAGAAATATGTACGATCCGCAGGCAGTAAAAAATGCGGGTATTGAGTATCGTTCCATTGGGCGTTTGGCAAAGTAAGTATTGATGAAGGTTTTACTCACAGGCGTTGCGGGTTTTATTGGGCATTCGGTTTGTTTGAGATTGTTAGCCCGTGGCGATAAGGTTGTTGGTGTGGATAATCTGAACGATTATTACGACGTCAGTTTAAAACAAGCTAGATTAGCCTCAATTCAATCGCATCCAAATGCAAAAAACTTTAAGTTTGTGAAACTCGATTTAGTCGAGCAAGCCGCAACGGCAAAACTATTCGAAGCAGAAAAACCTGATAGCGTAATTCACCTTGCAGCACAAGCAGGCGTGCGCTATTCGCTGCAAAATCCGCATGCTTACATTAACAGCAATATCGCTGCCTTCACCAATGTTTTAGAGGCTTGCAGAGCTATTCAGCCGCAGCATTTGGTATTTGCTAGCTCATCAAGCGTGTACGGCGGCAACACCAAATTGCCGTTTTCCGAGACTGATAACGTCGATCATCCTGTGAGTCTTTACGCCGCCACCAAAAAAGCCAACGAGCTGATGGCGCATACTTATAGTCATTTGTTTGGCATTCCGACGACGGGTTTGCGCTTTTTCACGGTGTACGGCCCGTGGGGTAGGCCAGATATGGCACCTTTCCTGTTTGCAGATGCTATTTTCAAAGGCAAGCCGATTCAAGTGTTCAACCACGGTGATATGCTGCGTGATTTTACATACATAGACGACATTGTCGAAGGCGTGATTCGCGTGCTAGATAAGCCTGCAACACCTGCCTTGCAAGCCAATACCAGTGCACCTTATAGGCTGTTTAATATTGGCAATAATCATCCTGAAAAATTGATGGACTTTATTGCAATGTTAGAAGTTGCGATTGGAAAAACAGCACAAAAAGAATTGCTACCGATGCAAGCGGGCGATGTAAAAGCCACTTACGCAGACACCAGTGCCTTGGATGCGTGGATAGGTTTTAAGCCGAATTCGCCATTAAATATGGGTATTGAGAAGTTTGTGGCGTGGTATCGCCAGTTTTATAGCATTTAAAATATTTTTAGTGCAATTTGCTTTGGTTTTATGTCAGTTAAACAGCGCAAATGCGCATCGCCTGTTAATGGGCATTTGCGCTTAAAACAAGGGCTGCAGGCCAATCCAAGGTATTCAATAACCGCTTTACTGCTCATCGGCGGCGTGTGCTGCGGGTCGCTAGAGCCATAAATCGCGATTAACTTTTTATTGAGCGCGGCCGCGATGTGCATGAGGCCAGAATCGTTGCTAATCACCGTGTCACAAAGCGACATCAAATCAATGGCTTCGCCAAGCTTAGTTTTTCCACCTAAATCTAGGCATTTATTTTGTGTGAGTTGGTTGATTTGCTTGGTTATAGGCATATCTTTATCAGATCCAAACAACCAAACTTGCCAACCATTATTTAGCACCTCATTCGCAATTTCTACATAATATTCTACAGGCCAGCGTTTGGCTTCGCCGTATTCCGCACCTGGGCATAAACCCAAAATCTTGTTTTTAGTTAATTTAATGCCTAGTCTGGAAAGAACTTCTAGAGGTGCTGCTGGCGCGCTGATTAATTGTGGATTTGGCAGAATTTCAGGTAATGACTGGTTTTTTTCTAAGCCCAAACACACAAAGCGCTCCACGGTTTTTTTGAGTTTTGTTTTGTCGAGTGGACGTATGTCGTTGATCAAACCATAACGCATTTCACCTAAAAAACCAGTGCGCTGCTTAATACCAGCAGCGAATGGAAGTAGCGCAGATTTGAACGAATTAGTGAGAATAATGGCTTGGCTGTAACCTTTATTTTTTAAAGTTTTGCCAAATTTTATGCGCTCAAAAAACGCCAGTTCGCCATGTTTAAATGGCAGTGCAATTGCCCCGCCTACTTCAGGCATACGTTCCAGCAAAGGCAATGTCCATGCGGATGCAGCGACGTCTATAACACAATTGGGTTTATTGATTTTGAGAGTTTTAAAAAGGCTTTGCGCCAGCACCATGTCGCCGACCCAAGCAGGGCCTAGCACGAGTATTTTTTCTGACATTTAGGTATTCATTTTTTGGATGAGTTTGCTGGTGCTGCGTCCTTCAACCAAATCAATCAACGCGATTTCTCCACCCCACGATTGTACCTCTTTGCCGCCAACTACTTGGTCTGCGCTGTAGTCTGAGCCTTTGGCGATGACATTTGGTTTAATGGCGTCGATTAAATTTAAGGGCGTGTCTTCATCAAACAAAATTACCGCGTCGACAGATTCTAGCGCCGCCAGCACGCGCGCTCTGTCGTTTTCATGCACCACAGGCCGCGTTGGGCCTTTTATGGCACTAACTGAGCGATCGGTATTTAAGCCTAAGATGAGCTTGTCACCGCGTTTTTTTGCAGCTTCTAAATAGGTCACATGGCCTGCATGCAATAAATCGAAACAGCCGTTGGTGAAGACGATTTTTTGCTTGGCTTTTTTCCATGCTTCGACTTTGGGCATTAATTGCGCTAAATTGCAAATTTTATGCGCTTGCTCGTTACTTTGCTGGTCGGTAAGCGCCTCTAATAATTCGGGCTGCGAAATAGGCACAGTGCCTACTTTGCCAACCACGACAGCTGCGGCGATATTGGCTAACAGTAAGCTTTCTAGAGGGTTAAGGCCATTCATCAAACCTGCCGCCAGCGTGGCAATCACAGTATCGCCAGCGCCAGAAACATCAAACACTTGTTTAGCAATGGCGGGGATGTCGTGCGTTTGTGCATCAATCAACGTAATGCCTTCCTCACCACGGGTAACGGCCAAAAATTGTAGATTTAAGCAATTTTTCAGCGCGCTGGCTTTTGTAATTAAATCAGCATCATTTATGGTTGTGTCGCAAGCTTCAGCAGTTTCTTTTTTGTTGGGTGTAAGTGCCGTTGCGCCCGCGTATTTACTGTAATCTCGGCCTTTTGGATCGACCAAAACAGGAATATTTTTTGCATTGCATTGTGCAATGATTGTTTGGCTAAGCGTTTCGCTTAATAAGCCTTTAGCATAATCCGATAAAATTACAATCGCAGGTTTTAAGGCAAGCTGTGCTTGAACTGCACTGAGTAATTGTGCATTTTCTGCCTGATTAAATACCGCGCTACTTTCTTGGTCTAGTCGCATCATTTGCTGATGGCCACTAACCACACGGGTTTTGGTGATGGTGGGGCGATTGTTCGAAGTACAAATTCCACTTGCATCAACACCTATTTCGGCTAATAAACTCAGCAATTTTTTTGCTTCTGCGTCATTACCTACGCAACCAATGATGTGAGTTTTGATACCCAAAAGTGACAAGTTTGCGGCCACATTCGCTGCACCACCGGCGCGTTCATTTTGCTCATTTAGCAGCACAATTGGTACCGGAGCTTCGGGCGAAATACGTCCTACAGAGCCAATCAAATAGCGGTCTAGCATCACATCACCAATCACCAGCGCGTGTTGTTTGGTGTTGCCAAATTGTTTAACCGTGTCGAGGAGTTTTTGTTGCATGGCTTTTTATTTTTACTTAATCAGATTCTAAAATTTCGCAAAGTGAGTGACCAACAAAAATATGCGCTTCTTGGATTCTGGCAGTGACACTGGAGGGCATAATCAAATTAAAATCGCATAAATTTACAAGCTTACCGCCAGTGCCGCCAGTCAATCCCACCGTGGTTGCGCCGATTTCTTTGGCTGCTTCAATCGCACGCACGACGTTGGCGCTGTTGCCACTGGTTGTGATGCCAATGACCAAATCTTCAGGTCGGCAAAGCGCCTCGATTTGGCGCGCGAAAATGTAATCGTAACCGTAATCGTTGCCCACGGATGTGAGAATGGAAGTATCAGTCGTGAGTGCAATCGCCGGCATGCCTTTACGTTCTTTTTTGAAGCGACCAACGATTTCTGCCGCAATATGTTGGCTATCTGCCGCGCTACCGCCGTTGCCCATAAGCAAGATTTTGCCGCCATTTTTAATGCAATTTTGCATGGCAATGCCGACATCGCTTATTAACGGAAACAAGGGCTCAAGCGCATTAAACATCGCCGTATGAGCTGCGTGCTCGCCTTTCAGGTAATTAACGTATTTCATCAGCAGTATTTATCCTCTTGCATTAAGTAATTTTGCACATAATCTTTGACACCATCTTCCAAGCTGGTGAACGGCACGGAATAGCCAACAGAAAGGAGTTTTGCCATATTGGCTTCGGTAAAATATTGATATTTTCCGCGTAAATCTTCAGGCATATCAATGTAAGTAATGTGGGGCGTTTTACCCATACTCGTCATCACATTTTCGCTCAAATCTTTAAAGCTGCGTGCTTTGCCAGTACCGATATTATAGATACCATTTGGCGCTGGTTTTTTGTTTAAAGTTGCACTAAAAAAATGTGCGACTATATTTGCACAATCTTTTACATACACAAAATCGCGCATTTGCATGCCATCTGCCACACCTGATTTAGTGCCTTTAAACAGATTCATGGTTCCCGTTTGGCTAAATTGATTAAATGTGTGAAAAACCACGCTCGCCATGCGCTCTTTGTGATATTCATTGGGACCGTACACATTAAAAAACTTAAATCCGGCCCAGCTTGGGGGTGAATTTTCTGGCGATTGGCGCAACGCCCATTGGTCGAAAAAGTGTTTCGAATAACCATAGCCATTGAGCGGGCGTAATTTTTCTACACTAG
>JANYGD010000100.1 GCA_025359405.1 Methylotenera sp.
TGCGTCTATGTCAGTGGTCTTGACCACAAACACCCACACTTATCAGTCGTTCATTTTGTTAAAGAGCAGTGCCAAAATATTAGTATTAATTTTTGGCGAAGCGCGCATTATACAGAGCTTTCGAGGCTGGTCAAGGTTAAATTGATAACTTTTTAATTTATTTCTTGAAGTGTATTTTTGCATGACACTTTTCGCCTGAAATTCAAGCGAAGCGCGCATTCTACAGAGGCTATGGGTTTGGTCAAGCCCAAATATGCAAAGTTACAAAATTATTACAACTAATTGATGTTTATTTTGGCAAACTTACGCTTGCCTACTTGCACAATGACAGTAATGCCTTTGTTTAACTGCAGATTTTTGTCGGTAACTTTTTCACTATCCAACTTTACGCCACCCTGCTCAATGGCGCGATACGCTTCTGAGGTGCTTTCTACTAAACCTGCCATCTTTAAAAGTTGTGCAATACCGATGCTCTGCGAACCAATATTCACGGGCACTTTAGGCACATCGTCTGGAATGCCACCTTTGGCGCGGGTTTGAAAGTCATTTAAGGCTTTTTCGGCGTCTTGTTGACTATGAAAACGCGCAACGATTTCTTGTGCGAAGTGTACTTTAATATTGCGTGGATTTTCGCCTGCCGCAATGTTGACTTTCCATTGTTGAATAGTTTCTAACGATTCAAACGACAATAAATTTATATATCGCCACATTAAATCATCAGAAACTGACATCAATTTAGCAAAAATAATCTCGGGCGGCTCGTTAATGCCAATATAGTTATTCAGCGACTTGGACATTTTATTGACACCATCCAAGCCCTCTAACAAGGGCATTGTAAGCACGCACTGCTGCGCTTGCCCTGCTTGTTTTTGCAGCTCACGCCCCATCAGCAAGTTAAATTTCTGGTCGGTCCCGCCTAGCTCGACATCGGCTTTTAGCGCGACAGAATCGTAACCTTGCAACAGTGGGTACATAAACTCATGAATCGCAATGGGTTGATTGTTTTTAAAACGTTTTGAAAAATCATCGCGCTCTAACATGCGCGCTACGGTGTGGCTAGCGGCGAGTTTAAGCATGCCTGCCGCGCCTAAATCGGTAAGCCATGTTGAGTTGAATACTATTTCGGTTTTATCTTTATCTAAAATCTTAAACACTTGCTCTGCGTACGATTTCGCATTCTCAGCCACTTGCTCTTCAGTTAAAGGTGGGCGCGTTGTGCTTTTCCCCGTTGGGTCGCCAATCATGCCAGTAAAATCACCAATTAAAAACAACACGTTGTGACCTAAATCTTGAAAATGGCGCAATTTATTAATCAATACAGTATGCCCAAGGTGCAAGTCTGGTGCGGTCGGGTCAAAGCCTGCCTTGATACGCAAAGGCACGCCTTTTTTCAATTTTTCAACGAGCTCAGCTTCGATTAACAGCTCGTCGCAGCCACGCTTTATGATTGCCAATGATTGATTAATATCTGTTTTCACAGTGTTTCCCAGTGGTGTTAGTGTTATATTTTTTACAATGTGTTACTTTTTATTAGTTTATAAATTCTGTTACCATGCTTTTATATTCAAGCAGTTGGACGATTTATAATCATTTTCTATGTCATAAAGCAATAAGAAACTTAAAGGTTTCTATTTTAACGCAAAACAAATTTTTGAGCGCCCGTAAAATTAAATTGCGTGGGATTAATTAAGGTTAATTGAGAAAAAGCAGCATGCAGTTATTTATCGGCATTATGTCTGGCACTAGCTTAGATGGCATTGACGTTGCCTTAACCTCCTTTGAGGAGTCTAGCTGCCAATTGCTAGCCACGCATTTTGTGCCCTACCCGGCGCCACTTAAATTAGAACTACTAGCCTTGCACAAAGGTACAAACAACGAGCTGGAAGCCGCTATCTTATTGGGTAACAGGCTCACAACTATGTATGCAGATGCAGTCAAACAATTACTGGCCTCTGTGCAAACTAATACCAAAGAAATTACCGCGATTGGTTGCCACGGCCAAACCATTCGGCATAGACCCGAGCTGGGATTTACACTGCAAATTGGCAACTCCGCTTTACTGGCAGAATTAACTGGAATCAGCGTAGTTTCTGATTTTAGAAGCCGCGACATCGCTGCAGGCGGCCAAGGTGCGCCATTAGTGCCCGCATTTCACAAAGCAATATTTGCCAGCAAGCAAGCAAATCGGGCTATTGTTAATATCGGCGGCATTGCCAATATTACTTATCTAGCCAAAAGTGGCAACGTGCTCGGCTTCGATTCTGGCCCAGGCAATATGCTGTTAGATTCGTGGGCAAAATTACGTTTAGGTAAAGATTACGATGCCGATGGCGCATGGGCGGCCACGGGCGTGGTGCTCGATAGCTTGTTATTCGATATGCTCGCAGAGCCTTATTTTGCATTGCCCCCGCCCAAAAGCACGGGGCGCGATTTATTTAACGATGACTGGCTAAGGCAGCATTTAATGTACCCGCATTTACGTCCGCAAGATGTCGCGCGCACCCTAGTCGCGCTCACTGCACACAGCATTCACAATGCGCTTAACAAATGTGGTGATGTTGACGAAGTGTATTTGTGCGGTGGTGGGGCGCATAACAGCCTACTTAAAGCCAAATTACAAACGCTCCTAGGCAATACAAAACTATTAACCACTGATGACTTAGGTGTAGGCGTTGATTGGGTAGAAGCCGTTGCCTTTGCTTGGCTTGCCAAACAGACGCTAGAAAACAAACCCAGCAACTTACCCGCAGTCACGGGGGCTAAAGGTTTACGAGTATTGGGCGCCATTTATCCCAAATAAATACTGAATTAAAACACTGCTTTTACCCGCACGCTTGCTAGCTTACTCTATAATAATATTGTCTAAAAAATTAAAAAGTCTGCTATGAAACCTACTAAAGCTACCATCACCTTTGACAATGATGCAAAATCCATTGAGTTACCCATGCTTTCTGGCACGGCTGGTAACGATGTCATAGATATTCGCAGCCTCGGCAAACACGGCGTATTTACTTACGATCCGGGCTTTATGTCAACAGCTGCCTGCCAATCAAACATCACGTTTATTGATGGTGAAAAAGGCCTACTACACTATTGCGGCTACCCAATTGAACAATTGGCCGAGCATTGCAATTTTTTAGAAGTTTCTTATTTGCTGATGCATGGTGAGCTACCAAACACCGCACAAATAAACGACTTCACGGGCATTATCAGCAGCCACACCATGCTGCACGACCAGCTCAGCAACATATTCCGCGGCTTTAGGCGCGATGCGCACCCCATGGCCGTTATGATTGGCGTGGTTGGCAGCATGTCGGCTTTCTATTTCGATGCCATGGATGTGTACAACCCGCAACATCGCGCCATTTCTGCGCATCGTTTATTGGCAAAAATCCCTACTATTGCGGCTTGGAGCTACAAATACAATTTGGGGCAGCCCTTTATGCACCCAAAAAACAAGCTCAATTATGCCGAAAACTTTATACATATGATGTTTGCTACGCCGTGCGAGGAATACACGCCAAACCCAGTATTGGCGCGGGCTTTTGAGAAGATTTTAATTCTGCATGCAGACCATGAGCAAAATGCATCTACAAGTACCGTACGCCTAGTTGGCTCTAGCGGCGCCAACCCATTCGCCAGTATCGCGGCCGGCATCGCATCGCTGTGGGGGCCTGCGCACGGCGGTGCGAATGAAGCGACGCTGCAAATGCTAGAAGAAATTGGTGATGTATCACGCATTGATGAATTTATTAAGCGCGCAAAAGATAAAACAGATAGTTTCCGCCTGATGGGCTTTGGACACCGCGTGTACAGAAACATGGATCCGCGCGCCGCCATTATGCGCAAAACCTGTCACGAGGTGCTTAACGAGCTTGGCTTACAGGATGACCCCATGTTTAAACTGGCAATGGAGCTGGAAAAAATCGCGCTGGAAGACGAATATTTTGTTTCACGTAAGCTGTACCCCAATGTCGATTTTTACAGCGGCATCGTTATGCGCGCCATGGGTATTCCAAACTCCATGTTTACCGCCATCTTCGCGCTAGCCCGCACCGCTGGCTGGATAGCGCAGTGGAGCGAGATGAACGCCGACCCGGAACACAAAATCGGCCGGCCAAGACAGCTTTATACCGGTGAAACAAGACGCGAGTTTGTGCCGATTGATAAAAGAGCATAAATTTAAATGATAGGTTTGCCTTTAATAATTAGGCAGTACTAAAAGTCGTTAACTGTATGATTTTGTTGGTTAACATATCATATATTTTTAACGTTTTATTCTATTTGACGCAATATAAAGCGTCAAATAGGATGTCTATTTTACGTTAGAGATATTATCGAAGCATGATAATAATAATTAATGAAAATATCAGAATTTGGATGGAGTTTAATCCAATTGAATTGTCTTTGAATGACAATCTGCTCAATTCTTCTGATTCAAAACGTAATTTAGCAAGATTAGGTTTTAATAAAGAACGTATTGCAATCAAGGATCGTTGGTTTGATGTTTTAAACCCAAGTGAACTTGTTCGTAAGCGGAATAATACTGATGGTTATTATAGAGCCGTTTACATTCAAATAAACATGGAAAATGGCGAATATTATATTGGTAAAGTTAATCGCCCCAAATGGTCTGAGTTAAAGCGATATCAAGGTTCAGGTCTCAAATTTTTAAATAAATACAAAAACAATAAAGATTTATTTGCGCGTTATTATATTGCCGCATGTGAAACCGCTGAGGAGACAGAACGGCTAGAGGCATCTATTGTCGATGAAGATCTCTTAGCAGACGAAAAATGTCTTAATCTTGTCGCTGGCGGGGCGGGCACAAACAAACACCCCACCACTGCTGAAACAAGTGAAAAGAAGCGTGAGTATATGAAGACTCATCCTGAACAGTTTAAACTAATGCTAGAAGCATCAAAAAAAGCATTTCGAGAAGGTGATTCTCCGGCGCTGCGTGCGCGTAATCTAAGCATAAAAGAAACCATGAGCTCAGACGAATATCGGAATATGACTGTTGCTCGATTAGAAAAGTGGAGAAACGAAAACCCAGAGGATTACGCAGAAGCTAGACGCAAAAGTCATGAAGCAATAAAAACCCCTGAGAGCCAAGAAAAGCGAAAAAATAGTTTTAAAAGGTGGGTTGCTGAAAATCCAGAAAAACATATCGAGTGGCAAGCGAAGTTATTAAAGTCGCGTACAAGCGATAAAGCTAAAGCAAAGCGTAAGGCATCACTAAAAGACTGGAGAGATAGTAATCCAGAACAAGCAAAAGTTAATGCGCAGAAAAGAGCTAAAGCGGCAGCCGCGAAAACAAGTAAAGAAGTTTGTATGATTGATTTACAGTCGGGAGAAGTCTTAAAATTATTTCCAAGCCAGCACGCGGCAGCAGAGTGGCTAGTAGAAAATGGTAAAGCTAAAAATATGAATTGCGTTTCATCTATTAGTTCTGTTTGTTTGCGAAAACCATGTTCGACAGGATATGGATATCGCAAAAAAGCTTATGGATATGACTGGCTTTTTACATCGGAAATTGACTCTAAAGATAATATCTTTAACAGCGCACTCCAGCCGATCGCTAACGCGCCGGCTGAGTTTAAACGTTAGGCATCAAAGTGCTTCTAAACACCTGCCCTGCAACCCGTATGGATATTGCCTTGCAGAGCATCATTAAATTACTTAACGAAGCCTAATAATTTCAATTTTGTCGCCATGTTTTTGCTCACCATTGCATAGCCCTGCGCATTTGGGTGTATTTGGTCCGATTTAACTGTATTGTCAGAAAGCACATCTGCAAACACATCCGCTACCAATGGCGTGGCGGTTTCTTTGGCAATTGCTTCATACAGTGGATGATCGGACAGATTGCCAATAGCGGCTTTTAAAGGACTAAACTCAGGAATTGCCACTAAAACGCTGGTAACACTTTTTGCTTTGGCGAGCGCCAATATGGCTTTGAGATTGGCAATGGTTTCGTTTTGCGGTAGTTGATGAATAAAATCGTTGCCGCCAAGTTCCACAATCAATAGTTTGGGTTGATCTTGCTCCAACAAGGCTGGCAGCCGTTCTAAGCCGCCACCCGTGGTGTCGCCCGGTACACCTTCGTTAATAATTTTCCAACCCGTGGTTTTGGCAAGCAAACTTGGGTAATCTTCACCCGTGTTTGCACCTGTGCCGTAACTTAAACTATCACCAAGAATAAGCACTGTAGCGCCTTGCGGGATAGCTGCATATTTTTCTTTATGACTGCCACAGCTAGCCAGTATTAAAATAAATAGCAGATAAATGAGTTTTTTCATTCAATATCACCTTTTAAAACTAAAAAAGCCAAGCAAAAGCTTGGCTTTTTTAAACTAAATCAACCACTTAAACTGAGA
>JANYGD010000116.1 GCA_025359405.1 Methylotenera sp.
CTTCATCTCGGTATCGGTCCAGAATGTACCATCGACCATAATGCAATCAGCTTGGCTCATCAAAGCTGGCAAATGCGGCTCGATTTCCGCCAAACCTGGCGAATACCAGCATTTTTTACCTGAGCTAATTTCTTCAATCAATACACCGATAGTGTCACCAGCTTGCGGGTCGTTACGGTGTGGGGAATATGGCGGCGCAGCACTTTTTAGCGCCACAGATGTAAATTTAAGGTTGGGAACATTGGGAATTTCAAAACTAGTTTTGCCATCAATCGATACTTGGTGATGATTAATACCACAATAATGGCCGAGTATATTCAATACTTGGTTGCCTGTAGTCAGGTCTTCGTACACCATATCAGTGCAATAAATCTCACGTTTTACTTGACCTTCGCGCAGCATGAATAGCCCTGTGGTATGGTCGATTTGCGCATCAATTAAAACAATACCTTGAATGCCACTGTCTCGAATAGTCCGCCCAGGTTGCAATGGCGCAAAATCTTGAATTTGTTGTAGCACATCGGGCGAGGCGTTAAACAACACCCAATTGATACCATCGCCACTGACACAAATAGACGACTGTGTACGTTTGGTAGCTTTGATTGTGCCTTTGCGCAAACCATCGCAATTAAAACAATTACAATTCCATTGAGGAAAACCACCGCCAGCACCAGCGCCTAAAACATGAATATGCATGAGATTTTTTACTTAAATTAAAAACAGGATTTTACTCTTTTAACAATTAAAAAAGGCTGTTTTGCAACAGCCTTTGTTTAATCAGCAAAAGCTAATTATTTATTCATTACGTACATTGTAACTTCAAAGCCAAAACGCATTTCTGTAGCAGCTGGTTTAGTCCACATGATAAATTTCCTTTAAGTTAAGTCAATCCGTTGTTGCCTCAGTTACTAATGCTACAACGTGAAACGAATATTGCGCGCTATTTAGAATAGACAACACTGCAAACATACGGAATAAGACCTAAGTAAATTCATGATGCAAGCGTCAGCTAAATCGCTTTATTAAGCAGTTTTTCGCGGCGTGTTTGCACTGATCTTGACAACATTTCCAGCAGATCAACCGTATCTTGCCATCCCAAGCATGCATCTGTAATCGATTGTCCATAAGCCAACTCGCAGCCCGGTGCATGCTCTTGGCGGCCTTCGTTAAGGTGCGACTCCACCATCACACCCATAATTCTGGTGTCGCCTTGAGATACTTGTGCTGCGATATCGCGTGCAACTTCTTTTTGCTGTCGATAGTCTTTTTGGCTATTAGCATGGCTGCAATCAATCATCAACATTGGTGCCAGTCCTGCCTCTGCAAGGCTCACACAAGCTGCCTCTACACTGGTAGCAGCGTAGTTAGGCATTTTGCCGCCACGTAAAATCACATGGCAATCATCATTCCCCGTTGTAGAAAAAATGGCTGAGTTGCCTTCTTTTGTAAATGAAAGAAAATGATGTGGGCTGGATGCTGTTTTAATGGCGTCTATCGCTACGCGCACGTTTCCGTCCGTGCCATTTTTGAACCCAACAGGACAAGACAAGCCAGAAGCCAACTCCCTATGCACTTGCGATTCGGTGGTACGCGCACCAATGGCGCCCCAGCTCACCAAATCGGCGGTGTATTGTGGCGTAATCGTATCCAAAAACTCCATGCCTGCGGGAAGCCCTAGCTCATTCACATCCAACAAAAATTTGCGCGCACTTTCTAAACCATCATTAATTTGATAGCTGCCATCAAGATGCGGGTCATTAATCAAACCTTTCCAACCCACGGTGGTGCGTGGTTTTTCAAAATATACGCGCATCACAATCAATAAATCAGTCACCAAGTTTTGATGCACTTCCAACAAACGGCGTGCATACTCAAGTCCAGCTTTGGTATCGTGGATAGAGCATGGTCCAACAATCACCAACAAACGGTCATCTGCTTGATGCAAAATACGATGAATTTCTGCGCGAGTTTTCAATATATTTTGCGTGCTAGCAGCACTTTCTTTTAAGCTACTTAGCAAAGCCAATGGCGTTATCAATGGCTTGATTTCGCGAATGCGAACGTCGTCCGTGGCTAACTTTTCGTACTTTAATTTTTCTTG
>JANYGD010000125.1 GCA_025359405.1 Methylotenera sp.
GTAGTGTGTTGCAAGCCGCTATCAGTGCGAATACGCAAATTTGGCCGGTGGCTGTGAAATATGTGAACGTAGACGGCAGCATTAATAAGGCAATGGCTTATGCGGATGCAACCACTTTAATTGACTCGATGAAAACTATTATCAAGCAAAAAGATGCAGTTGTAGAATTACATTTTTTAACGCCGATTCAAGCTACAGGTTATGATAGACGGGCATTAACAGATGATGCCTACCTAGCAATTAAAACTAAACTGGCTTTATAACAACATCTCTAACATCGTGATTCACTTGGGTAATTGCTTTAGTTTCTAAACACATGGCGGTTAATTGCCCACCCCATAAACAGCCCGTATCTAAGGCAAAAATATTTGCTCGCTGCTGCAAACCTAGTGCAGACCAATGCCCACAGATAATATGCACCTCTTGAGATTGCCTATTAGGCACATCAAACCAAGGCATATAACCTTGTGGCACATCTTGTAGCTCACCTTTAAAAACAAATTCCATTTCGCCTTGCGCGGTGCATATGCGCATACGTGTCATGGCGTTGGTAATAGCTCTCAGCCTATCCAAACCTGTTAAATCGTCTTGCCATTGATTAGGAAAATTACCGTACATATTGGCTAAAAAATCGCGGTAATTATCAGCTTGCAGCACAGTTTCAATCTCTCGCGTGTAACTATGCGCATCTTCAACTGTCCACTGCGGTAATAAACCTGCATGCACCATCACATAATCATTTTCTGCATGCATAAGCGGCTGAAGACGCAACCATGTAAATAGAGCATCGCTGTCATGCGCATCAATACTGGTTTGCAGCGTATCGTATTTATGTGCTGGTTTTAAATCATGCACAACCGCAAGCGCATGTAAATCGTGGTTTCCCAGCACTATTTTGAGCGATTGTTGGTGCTGATAACACCAGCGTAATACTTCTAACGAGCCGCTGCCACGATTGATTAAATCGCCCACCAACCACAGTTTATCTCGCTTCGCATCAAATTGCAGACGCGCCAATAGCGCCATAAATGCGTGGAAGCAGCCCTGAATATCGCCTATCGCGTAAGTCGCCATGTTTACCTGATTATACTAATAAATATGTACAAATAAAAAAAGCCGCTTAATTTATTTAAGCGGCTTTTTGAGATCTGATTATAATTATTTTTTAGCAGGCTTTACTTTTTAACGAGCTTGGCTGGGTCAAAATTTGCACCTGCTTGGTTGGCCATATTCGCTACCGCGCCAGCAATTTCAGCATCGGTTAAATCTGGATTGCCGCCGCGTGCAGGCATGGTGCGAATACCAGCCTCAGCATGTTGCACCAGCGTTTCGTAGCCCTGTGCAATACGTGGTCCCCACTGCGCTTTATCACCAATTTTTGGCGCATTCATTAAACCCGTAGCATGACACATAGAACACACAGCCTTCACCACTTCTTCGCCACTTTTTTCTACGTGCGCAGTGCTCGCAGCGGCTACTTCAACCGCCGCAACAGGCTTGATATTCTCTGCTACTTTTGCGACCACTGGCGCAGTATCTTCGCCTGCGGGGTTAGCCATAATCAGTGAAACTACTGTAGCAAGCGCTAGAATAAAACCGAAAATAATTACCATTGGCTGCAAAGTGCTTGGGCTAGAATGTTCATCATCGTGTTTACTCATTGTGTCACTCCTAAAACGTTAATAAAAAATATCTTGAAGTATGTTGCTTTGCTATAATGCGCCATCAATTGCGCCCGTAGCTCAGCTGGATAGAGTGTTGGTTTCCGAAGCCAAAGGTCGTGGGTTCGACTCCCGCCGGGCGCGCCAAATATAGCTACAGCCTAAATAGCCAGTAGTGATCAACCAACAAAGCTGCAAATAACAGCGTTAAATACAAAATAGAGAATTTAAACATGCTACGCGCCAGTGCATCAGAATACTTGCGGTATAAGCTGATAGCGTAAGTCATAAAAACAGCGTCAAGAAGTATCGCAGAAGCTAAATAGATAAAGCCGCTCATACGCATGGCAAAAGGCATTAAAGTAACTGCCGCCAAAATGATGGTGTAAAGCAGAATCTGCAAGCGCGTATATTCCTCACCATGCGTCACAGGCAACATCGGCAAGCCAGATTTCGCGTATTCTTCGCGACGATACAGCGCCAGCGCCCAAAAGTGCGGTGGCGTCCAGGCAAAAATAATCAACACCAAAATCCAAGTTTCTGGCGATACTGTACCGGTAACCGCCGCCCAACCCAGTGCTGGTGGCATAGCGCCAGATAAACCGCCAATCACTATATTTAGCGGCGTTGCGGGTTTGAGAAAAACCGTGTAAATGACCGCATAACCCACAAATGTGGCGAGTGTGAGCCACATGGTGAGCGGGTTCACTTGCAAATACAAAATGCCCAAGCCGATGCTCGCCATAATCGTTGCAAATATGAAAGTTTGCCTTGAAGTCACTTGGCCTGTAGGCAAAGGGCGACCGCGTGTTCGCGCCATTTTGGCATCAATAGTTTGCTCAACTAAGCAATTAAACGCAGCAGCCGCGCCAGAAGCCATACCAATGCCGATAGTTGCAGCCAAAAGTATATCTAGCGGCACCATATTTGGTGTGGCGAGGAACATGCCAATCATCGCGGTAAACACAATTAATGTGGTGACACGCGGCTTGCACAAGGCTAGGAAGTTTTGAAAACTTGACCTAGCGTTTTGTAAATTCATTTCAGAAACGGCACTCATGAAAATTCTCTCTAATATTTCAATTCCGTTATTTTGGAATTAAGCACAACTACTGTTATTAAAAGTAAAGCTGCGCCCATATTATGCCCTACTGCCAGCACAAGTGGAAGATGCAACAACAAATTCGCCACACCTAAGCCAATTTGCACGACCAGCAACCCGAGCATAATATGCGCTAGTCTCTTGAGTTGTGGCTGATTTAATAAGCCCAGACCTAGCAAACCCAAATAAATAAATGTAACTAGCGCGCCGACACGATGCGTCCATTGTATGGCAGTATATGCAGATAGTTGCAAAGCCTTGCCAGTTGCGTCTTGACCTAATTCGCGCACCCAGTGGAATGCATTGGCAAAATCCATGTCTGGAAGCCACACGCCATGACAGGTGGGAAAATCCGTACAGGCAAGTGCGGCGTAATTAGTGCTGGTCCAGCCACCGAGGAAAATCTGTATAAATAAAACCACCAGCGCACCACGTATCCAAAAACGTAAATAACTTGATTCTAATATTCTCGTTGAAATAACACCCCATTGCCGATGCGCAATCCACGTCAACACAGCAAGCGTGCCCATGCCACCCAGCAAATGCGCCGTGACTACCGCTGGCTTAAGCAATAGCGTCACTGTCCACATGCCGAGCGCCGCCTGAAACGCGATTAAAGCCAGCAAAAACGTCGGTAACCAAGCAGAAACTTTAATCTCGTTACGCGCACGCCAGGCCAATATAAAAATTGCCAGCACCAGCAAGCCTAACGTACCCGCAAAATAACGATGTATCATCTCTTTCCAAGCTTTGTGCGCTTCTACAGGCTTATCTGGATAAACCGTTTGCGCATGCTCGATGGCGGTTTCACTTTGTGGAACAGTCAAGGTGCCGTAGCAACCTGGCCAATCTGGACAACCCAAACCCGCATCAGATAAACGCACAAAAGCACCAAGCACCACCACACATAGTGCTAACAGCGTTGCCGTCACTACCAATTTGTTAAATACTCGCATTACCTATCTTTTCCTATCCAGCCCATGAGTTTTTTAATAGTTGCGTTAAATCGCTACGCAAGCCTTTCGGATCCATTTTTTCTGAGTAGCTCATCATTAAATTTCCCAATGGATCAACCAGATAGACATGTGCTCCAACCATATTAAATTCACCTGCAAACTTAACAGTTTCAGCATCCGCACCAGTCAATATAATCAAATCTGGGTACTGTTTCTGTAGTGCATCAAATGCTCCACCTTTTAGCTCAATTGGCACCAGTAACACACGCTGTATGCGTTTAAATTCTTTACCTAGCGAGATGTGCACTTGCCTTAACAGATATACTTGCGCCTGGCATGGCTCGAGGCATCCAGTGGAATCCACAGTGACGACACTCCATTTTTTAAGCCACTGTTGCGCTTTAAACTCTTTACCTTGCACATCATGTAAAAGTGAGAACTGTAAAGCGTGCGGCGGCTTAACCAAATTGCCATAACTATTACCACTTGGATGCACATTTAGTAGGTGTAAAGTCGCAGCCACAGTAAATGGCAGCACGAAAATCGCAGCTAAAATGAGAAGTATTTTTCTACCGCTGCTTTTGCTTTGTGGCGTCTTAGCATTATTTAAATTAGCGCCGCTTAATTCTGACATGTTCCTAACGCTCAACTTTCTTTACGTTCTTTTGCTTAACATTCAATACAATAAATATCACCAGTAAGGTCGCTGCAAAACCAAACCACTGGTAGGCGTAGCCCAGATGCATGCTGACGCGCTCGCCTGGCGGTGGCCAGTTTCTGACAAAGCCACCCGCTGTGCTTCTCGCAGCAAGGCGCACCACAAAAGGCTGCACAGCGAATGGCACGGATTTGGTATAGCGCGCCATGTCCAAATTTTGCCAAACTTGCTGCCATTTTCCGTCGGTTGCAGGTGGTGCTTCTAACGTAAAAAACTTAGCCGCAGGCAAACCAATATCACCCTCAATTTGTTGCCTGCCCTGCGGCGTACTTACAGTGGGCATTTTTCTATCAGGGGTTCCTGCAATCCAACCTCTATTCACCAGCACATAAAGCTTGCCGCCTTCCACCTGCATTGGCGTCAGCACATGATAACCAGCCACTGTATTTTCTACCTGATTATCCAGCAACACCTGATAGCGCGTGTCGTATGTTCCAGCAAATTTTACGCGCTTAAAACGCCATGCTTCTAAGTCCGCTATTTTATCAGGAAGCGCAACTGGTGGCTCGCTAAGCCGCGCGGTCAATTGCGTCTGAAGCGCTTGTTTTAGCTCGGCTTTGTTGTATTGCCACAAGCCCGCTTTAATACAGAGCGCCATCATAACCAAAGTGGCCAGCGTCATGAATAAACTTGGGCGAAAGGTATATTTCACTCTTAAAACTCTCGATTGCAATGTATGTGAATTAGCCGCATAATTGATTCACTTAATATTCTGTATAACACATCATGTTACTAAAAATTCTCATCATTATCATGTTACTCGCCATCGCTGGTAATTTATTTTCCGCACTGTATTATCTGATGAAAGGTGACACTAGCGAGCGCACTGTAAAAGCGCTGACGTGGCGTATTTCCTTGTCTTTGGCTTTATTTTTATTGCTTATGCTAGGCTTTTATTTTGGTGTTGTCGGTCAGCCAAATCCAACGCCAATATAACAGTCCTAAGTCCTAGTTTAATTTGGCAGCGCTATCACCTTCTTGATTCAACGCGGCTTTATCTGCGCTCGGTAAGCCGTTGTAAAATGCGTAATTTAAAGTCACTGTATTCACATCAGCAGGTAAGTCAGGCTTGACATAAAACAACACCGGCATTTCTCTGCTTTCGCCCGATTTCAAGGTTTGCTGCTTAAAACAAAAACACTCAATTTTTTTAAAGTAAAGCGCGGCCAATTCAGGCGTAACACTAGGCACCGC
>JANYGD010000136.1 GCA_025359405.1 Methylotenera sp.
TCCTCGTGACCCAAGGTGATGGGGTCGAAGGTGCCAGGGTAAACTGCAATGCGGTTTTTGCTCATAGGATGACTCTAGTTATTTACAGTAAGTAAATGATAAACCACATTGCCCGCTTTGCCACGCTTTTGTACGATAAAATCTGCGCTGTCTTGCAAATCAAATTCGGCTTCGGCATACAACACACCATTGGGTGCAAGATGTTGTTTTAATTGAGGGAATAGCGTATCTAACCAACCTTTATGGTAAGGTGGATCGCAAAAAATCACATCAAACTTTTGCGTATTTTGCGCTAAGTAATTTTGCGCATCGCCAAAAAAAATGTAACAATTTTCGGCTTTTAATAGCGTCTGGTTTTGCGTAAGTGACGCGAATGCAAGGCGAGAATTTTCAACCATCACCACGTTTTTAGCGTTGCGCGAAAGCGCCTCAAATCCAAACGCACCTGTACCTGCAAATAAATCAAGGCACGTTTTGCCGGTTAAATCTTGCCCAAGCCAATTAAAAACAGTGATTCTCACACGCTCCGTTGTCGGGCGCAAACCTTCAACATCGGGGAATTTTAACAAACGACTGCGCCAGACACCAGCATTGATGCGGACTTGGTTAGTGGCGGCTTTAGCAGATTTTGGCAAGGCTTTGTTCAAATGACAAAACCTTATTTTACAGCTTTCTGGTTTATTGTGCGGCTTCTGTGTTGTCGGCGCTGCTACTGCGCGCCGACTATCACCGTTACAAAATTCTCAGGCTTGATTCTGCGTTGAAACGCTTCTTTAATTTGCTTGGTGGTAACGCTTGCCACTTTTTTATTAAAATCTTCCAAATAGGTTAAAGGTAATTTGTAAAAACCAATTACGCTGAGATAATCTAAAATATTACCATTGCTATCAATACGCATAGGGAAACCGCCAATAATATTATCTTTAGCCGCTTTTAGCTCATTTTCATTCACACCATTTTTGATAAATTTATCAACCGTTTCATTCACTAATTTAAGCGCAGCTGCCGCTTGGTCTTTTTTAGTTTGTAAGCCAATTTCAAACGGCCCCAGCTCGGCCATCGGCATAAAGTAACTATAAACGCTATACACCAAACCGCGCTTTTCGCGCACTTCTTCGATGAGGCGCGAAACAAAACCACCACCACCCAAAATGTAATTACCCACATAGAGTGGAAAATAATCTGCATCGCCGCGTTTTATGCCAGGGTAGCCCATTAAAATATGTGCCTGGCTAGCGGGGTGATTGATATTTTGCACGCTAGCTGCTTGTGGAAAAGTGACTTCTGGCAACTTACCGACCGCTGGCGTTTGCGGCAAACCTGCAGAAGTGGTTTCTGCAATTGCGCGCGCTTGTTGCTCCGTCATGTCGCCAATCAGCGCAATCACTGCACTTTTGGCGGTGTAATAAGTGTTATAAAACTGTGTTAAGTCATCGCGCTTCATGGCAGTAATAGTTTCTACTTCGCCACTTTCATCCAAACTATAAGGATGCGCGCCATACAAAGCTTGCTTGAATGCTTTGTCGGAAATTCTTTCAGGCTGTGTTGCCGCTTCATTAATTCCGGCGATAATGCGTATTTTTTCTCGATCCAATACGGCTTGTGGGAAATCAGGCTTGTGCAAAATTTTATTGAAAGTTTCAAGTGCTTTGGCTTGCTCGTCCGTAAGTGTGCGCAACTTAAAAGCGGCGCGATCTTCATCTAACTCACCACCTAAAATAGCACCAATATCGGCAAATTTGTTAGTAATCACTTCCTCGCCCATGCCATCTGCACCTAGCGTCATCATATAGCGCGTCACACTTGCTACGCCCGATGTGGTTTTGGTGTCGCGCGCACTACCTGCAGGGAAATTGACGGCCATATCGATAATCGGCAGGTCGTGATTCTCTATAAAATACACCTCGGAACCACTACTAGTTTGCCAGTGATTGATTTTGACGGCAGCGTTGACGGTAAAACTTAACGCAAAAATGAATAATGCAAAAACTGATTTAAAAAACATTTTTTATTCTCTTAAATTTCTTAATGAATGTGGGGATGGCCTTGCGGCTTAGCGTTAGGATCAATCGGTTGTGGATCTAGTGTGGCAACTGTTAAATTATCTTTGACTAGATATTTCTTGGCCACCGCTTGAATTTGTTCAGAAGTTACCGCTTTAAGCTTGTCGGGATATTCTTTCAATAAATGCCAGCTGTAGCCCATAGCTTCAAGCTGGCCGATTTGCATGCCTTGGTAAAACATCGAATCGCGCTGATATATATTTGATGCAATGACAGCCGCCTTAACGCGATCTAACTCTTGCTGCGTCACGCCGCCTGTTTTAATTAAATCAATTTGCGCGGTTAAGGCAGCCTCCAAATCTGCCACTGTTTTGCCTTCAGATGGCGTACCGCTAAGTTCAAACAAAGCTTCTCGACCTCTTGCTGTACTGTCGTAACCCGCACCTACATCCACGGCCAACGAGGTCTCACGTACTAATTTTTGATTCAATCGTGCCGAATCATTACCACTTAACACGCCTGCCAGTACTTCTAGCGCATATGGCTCCCAAGCCTGCTCTGGTGTTTTAACCGTATCCACCAGTGTTGGCGTATGAAAACCCATCATCAAATAAGGCAGCTTGCCAGGCGCTTTTACTACTACGCGACGCTCGCCAATTTGTTCAGGTTCAGTTTGCGGTTTACGCACTGGTAGCGCATGTGGTTTTATCGGCCCAAAATATTGCTTGGCAAGCTTCAACACATCTTCCGTTTTCACATCCCCTACCACCACTAGTGTCGCGTTATTCGGGGCATACCAAGTTTTGTACCACTCACGCGCGTCAGCCGCAGTCATATTTTCTAAGTCGTTCATAAAACCAATAACTGGCCGTGCATATGGGTGCGCGACGAAAGCGGCAGCCTGAAATTGCTCATTTACCTTAGATTGCGGCTTATCATCGGTACGCCAGCGACGCTCTTCCATCACCACTTTGATCTCTTTGGCAAATTCCTCATCAGTAATTTGCAAATTCGCCATACGGTCGGCTTCTAATCTAAAAGCCAGCGGCAAATGCGATTTTTCAATTTCCTGAAAAAAACATGTGTAATCAGTAGCTGTAAACGCGTTCTCTTTACCACCAGCTGCGGCGATTAACCTTGAAAACTGTCCTGCTGGTACTTTTTTTGTGCCTTTAAACATCATGTGTTCCAGCGCATGCGCCACACCAGTCTTGCCATTCACCTCGTCAATACTGCCGGCGCGATACCACACTTGCGAGACAACTACTGGCGAACGATGATCTTCTTGCACCACAAGTTTTAAACCATTGTTGAGTTTGAATTCTTGAATTTCTGCCAGCGCAATGACCGGAGCGAAGCTAAATATTAGTAAAACAAATTTAATTTTTTTTGTAAACACAACATACTTTCTCAAAACGTGAATAATGAATTAGCAAACTAATGACATGTAGCTATTTAGTTTAGTTCGTGGCGTGTTGTGAAGTTTACGACTAAAATAGCAATTATTCGAAATTTTAAGTTTGCCATGTTCAATATTTTTAAGAAAAAAGCCGAAGAATCAAGTGTGCTAGCCAGTGGAATAGCCGCAGAAACTACACCAGAAATAAAATCTGAGCTTAGCTTTACGCAACGCCTAAAACAAGGCTTGGCTAAAACCCGCCAGCAGCTTGGTGGACAGCTTAGCAGTCTGTTTGGCGGTGGTAAGATTGATGTGAAAACCTATGAAGAACTGGAAACGATTTTACTCACTTCTGACATCGGCGTTGCAGCGACTCAAAAGTTGCTCGACAACCTTAAAAAACGAGTAAAACGCGAGAACTTAGAAGATACTGCCGCGCTAAAAAATGCTTTGAAAGCAGAATTATTGATTGTTTTGTCACCACTTGAAGTGCCTCTGCAGACCAATATCCATGCTCCCTTTGTGATTATGCTGGCAGGTGTGAATGGCGCTGGCAAAACAACGACTATTGGCAAACTGGCCAAACTATTTCAAAGCCAAGGCAAAAGCGTGTTAATCGCTGCAGGTGACACCTTTAGAGCTGCGGCGCGCGAGCAATTGCAAGTGTGGGGCGAGCGCAACAATGTACATGTCATCGCCAGCGAAGGTGGCGACCCGGCTGCGGTGATTTTTGACGCGGTGAATTCTGCTATCGCCAAAAAAATTGATATTGTCATCGCTGATACTGCCGGCCGTTTACCAACTCAATTAAATTTAATGGATGAAATTAAAAAAGTGCAACGCGTCATCGACAAAGCCTACCCTGGCGCCCCGCATGAAATTTTGTTAGTAATTGATGCCAATACCGGTCAAAATGCGGTGAGCCAAGTCAAAGCTTTCGACGACGCACTTGGCGTGACCGGCTTGGCACTTACCAAATTAGACGGCACCGCCAAAGGCGGTGTAATTGCTGCCATTGCCGAGGCGCGTCCGATTCCGATTCGCTACATTGGCATTGGCGAAGCGATTGACGATTTACGACCATTTAGTGCGCAAGATTTTGTCGACGCACTGTTTGATTAGTTATAATAACTCATGATTACTTTTGATAATGTCACCAAGCGTTACCCAGACAGCCACGAGGCATTGACTGGTGTAAGCTTTACCATTGAACAAGGTGAAATGGTATACGTCACGGGGCACTCTGGTGCAGGCAAAAGCACCCTGCTAAAGCTGATGGCGGCGATCGAACGGCCAACTTCTGGCACAGTACTAATTAACAATCAAAATGTCAGCAAACTCAAAGAGGCTACGCTGCCTTATGTGCGTCGTAAATTTGGGCTGATCTTCCAAGATCACAAGCTTTTGTATGATAGAAATTGCTACCATAATGTAGCTCTACCACTAGCGATTAACGACATTACGGGGGCCGAAGCGGGCAAACGCATTCGCGCGGCGCTGGATAAAGTGGGTCTTTTAGACAAAGAAAAAGCTATGCCGATTACACTCTCCGGCGGCGAGCAGCAACGCCTAGCCATCGCCCGTGCGGTGGTTTCCAGACCATCTATACTCATTGCAGATGAACCAACAGGCAATCTCGATAGAAACTACGCGGCGGACATTTTGCAGCTTTTTAACGCGTTTCAACAAGTGGGCGTGACGGTGATTATCGCCACGCACGATGCGCTTGGAAACGCCAACCAACAAAATAAAGTGCTGCATTTGAATCAAGGTAAACTGGCGAATACTGAGGCCGTCACATGAACGCTTGGCTGACACAGCACGCGCAAGCGTTAGGTTTGGTGTTGCGCCGCTTTAAAACCAACAAGCTGAGCACGCTACTGATTTGCTTGGCGATTGGCGTCACACTTGCCTTGCCGAGCATATTGTACGCGGTGTTGGATAGTGTAAACGGCTTGGCCAATAATGTGAAAAGCGAATCACAAATTAGCGTGTTTTTGGCTTTAAATCATGATGAAGATGCCATTGCAAGCATTAAAACTGCGCTAGAGAAAAATACCGCTATCAAAAATTTTAAATTTGTATCGAAAGATGACGCGCTAAGTCAATTACAAGCAGCTGACGCCAACAATGACATGCTCAATTCACTTGAAAAAAATCCGCTACCCGATGCGTTTTTTATTGAGCCCAGCAAACTTGATGCTGAATCGATTGAAAGCCTTAAAAAAGACTTGAGCAGAATGAATGGTGTTGAAGAGGTAATTGTGGATGGCGCCTGGATAAAACGCTTAAATTATCTACTTTTACTTGGCAAAAAAGCCATGCTCATCATCGCCAGCCTGCTGGCATTTGCCTTAGCCACAGTAATAGGTAATACCATCCGCATGCAAATTGTAACCCAGCAAGCAGAGATTGAACTAAGCCGATTAATAGGTGCCACCAAAAGCTTTATTCGTAGACCTTTTTTATACGCAGGTGCGCTGTATGGCTTGATTGGCGGGCTGTTTGCGTTAATAATAACTTGTGTGGTGATTATGCTATTTAACCAATCCCTCACGCCACTGGCGACTGAATATCAAACCAATTTTTCGTTAAAATTGCCCAACTTGTTTACTTGGGGCGCTACCTGTTTTTTAGCTTTGGCTGTTGGGCTAGCCTCAGCCTATCTCGCCATGTCAAAATCTTTGTTTAAATCTATACACTAAACCCTTAATAATTTTTTAGTTTTTTGAAACTTTTAGCATCTAGCACTCTCAAAGCTAGAGTGCTAAAATAATGTTTATTATTAATTAAGGAGTTTTACCATAAACGCTTTAACCATACCGTCAATTACATCCTTAGATAGCTTTGATCAGTACATGCGTGCGATTAAGGCCTTTCCGCTATTGAGCGCTGGGGAAGAATACGATTACGCAATGCGCCTGAAAAAGGACAACGACCTAGAAGCCGCACAAATGTTGATTGTTTCGCATCTGCGCTTGGTTGTAAGTATTGCCCGCGGCTACATGGGCTATGGCTTGCCACAATCCGATTTAATTCAAGAAGGTAATATTGGCCTAATGAAAGCGGTGAAACGCTTTGACCCAGACCGTGGCGTGCGCTTGGTTTCATTCGCTATGCATTGGATTAAAGCCGAAATGAATGAATTTATTGTGCGCAATTGGCGCTTGGTGAAAACTGCGACAACCAAAGCACAACGCAAGTTATTTTTTAATTTACGCAGTATGAAACAAGGTTTAGGCACACTGCATCCTGACGAAGTAAACCATATTGCGCGCGAACTGAATGTAAAACCAGAAGAAGTGATAGAGATGGAATATCGCTTGAATGGGCATGAAGTCTCGCTAGACACGCACATTGACGACGATGGTGACGAAAGTTTCAGCCCGATTGCGTATTTAGAAGACGAAAGCCCTGAACCATCTGAGGCTTTGGAAATTCAACAAAGCGAGCAATTACAATCTATTGGCTTAAGCAAAGCGCTGATGAGCCTGGATGAACGCAGCAGCCGCGTATTAGAGGCGCGCTGGTTAACAGAAAATGCCACTTTAACACTGCATGATTTAGCAGCTGAGTTTAACGTTTCTGCAGAGCGCATTCGCCAAATTGAGCAAAAAGCCATGCAAAAAATTAAAGGCCTGATGTCGGCAGCTTAAACTGCTTAAACAATAAAAAAGCCGCTTATGCGGCTTTTTTATTAACTATGCTTAACTACTCACGCGGCTTTGGTATCTGTATTACTCTCAAATGCCAAAGCATTGCCCATGTGTTGACGTAACACTTTCAAATCCGTCATCTGCGCACGTATGCTTTTCTCAATATTCTCAAGTTCTAAAATACGATCTTCCAATGTATCGGTTGCTTTGTAAATACGTTTAATACTTTCTAAGCGACGACGTAATTGCAATTGGTGTTCACGCACTTGCGATTCCATCGGCGCAATAACGGCTTTCAACCAATTTTCCACATCGCGGTTTGCCACTTCATACACATGAATCACGCGGCTGGCTAATGTTTCAAAAAACTTGGTCGTTAGCGTCATTTTCTCATTGGCAATCATATTAAAAGCTGTATTAAACTGCTCTTTATAAGCACGCTCAAGTTTGGCCAACTCTTTTTGATAACGTAACGTTGAAAATGCCGGTGGCTCTGATTTACGCAAGCCGTGTTCTTTCGAGAACTTGTCGTACATTACGTCCATCATTTTCTTAATCTCATCAATTTGTGCATCTGATGACACTAAACGCGCTTTAAGATCTAAGAAAAATTGATCCATCGCATCACGAATGGTTTTAGTGAAACTGGCTTTAATCATGGTTTCACGCGTAGTGTGTACTTGTACTTTTAGCGCTTCCATGCCTAGCAAAGTAAACAATTTATTGGTTTGCTGCGAGAATACACTACGAAGCGCTTGAAAGCGTTGCAAACCCTTTTCAAAGTTTTCTTTGTCCACTTTCACTTTGTTCATCATGTGCTCAACCACATCTTCGTTTTTGCCACGCAAACCACGCAGCTCTTCAAGCTGCTCCACCACGCCAGCAACGCGCGATTCCAAAATCATGTTCGAATTGCTGATTAAATCTTCAATTTCGTTTTTGGTATTGTCGCGCACGATTTCTTTTTTAGATGGAATCAACTCATCCGACAAGGCTTTTTCAAGCTCTGGCAAACGGCTTTGCGCCAACAAAGCATCATCGCCGTTAATTTTGGCGAGCAGGCCTTTTTGAGCAGAGGTTGGGAAAATTTGATTCGTCTCCAAACCAAGCAATTCGGCGCTATTCTTAACTTGCTTATTAATCTCTTTTTCAATTTCTTTTTCGTTCTTTAATTCGTCCCACAGGCCGTCAATCTTATTAAGCACAGCCAAGCGACCTTTTTGCTTCCATCGTGTGCCGCTAATATATTGGCGCCACACATCAATTTCAGATTTTGTCACTCCGGTATCAGCCGCTAAAATAAACAACACCGCATGCGCGTTTGGCAGCATATTCAGTGTTAATTCAGGCTCAGTACCAATCGCATTCAAACCAGGCGTATCTAAAATCACCAAACCTTGCTCAAGTAAAGGATGTGGGAAGTTAATCACCGCATAACGCCAGCAAGGAATATCAATGGTGCCGTCTTTATTGAGGCTCAAGGCATCGTCGCTACTATTTGGATCGAATAAACCGAATTTTTCTGCTTCTTCAGCAGTTACACGTTTGGTGCTGCTGACTTCTTTAAATGCAGCCACCATGCTGTCGTTGTTATCAACATCAAACGCAACCGTGTGCCATTCGTCGGGGTAGCGCTTGTATTCAGTAGTAGTTGCGTCAGAAGAGCGTGTTTCAATCGGCAGCATCATAATTGAAGTTGCTTTTGCTGGATCGTACAATAATTCAGTCGGGCACATGGTGGTGCGGCCTGCGCTAGATGGCAGCAAGCGCTGACCATAATCGGCAAAGAAAATAGCATTGATAAGCTCTGATTTACCGCGAGAGAACTCCGCCACAAACGCTACGTTGAGTTTGTCCTCGCGCAGTCTTTCTAGCAAATTGGTAATGCGTTGATCAATTTGTGCGTCATTCAGCTCTTGCTCGTTTAACCAGCTGCGATAATCGCAAATGCTGTCAACCAGCGCCTTTCTCCACTCCGAGTAGGCTGCGAATTGATGCGCTAATTTATTTTCTGCCATTTCTATCCCCAAAAGTAGTTGCCAAATTGGCTACTTTTCTAGTAATTGCACTTTATCATGCCTATGTAAATAGTCAAATAAATCAGACACATCATCGCCAATATTTAATCTAGTTTCTGATGAAAGGTGGCTTTTAAACGACAAACGGTCATGTTGTTAAATAAATTGTGGTAGAAAGCGCTAATCTACTAGCAATAAGGCAGGTTCTGCTATCATCTCAATTTGTTTAATTTCACCTATTTTACATGAGCGGCCTAGACCTTAATTCACCTCGACCCATCGATATTCGCCTGCATCAGGCATCGCGTCTGTTAGAAATTAAATTTGATAACAACACCGAATGCATGCTGTCGTGTGAGTTTCTGCGTGTTTACTCACCTTCCGCCGAGGTGCGCGGCCACGGCACGGGGCAAGAAACGCTACAACTTGGCAAAGAAAACGTGAATATCACCGCTATCGAACCTGTAGGCAATTACGCAGTCAAGCTGGTGTTCTCAGATGGCCACGATACTGGCTTGTATTCATGGGATTATTTGTATTATTTGGGCGAAAATTACCAAGCAATGTGGCAAGATTACATCGCCAAGCTAGAAATGGCGGGGCATAAGCGTGAGGAACAAAAATGAGCGAAAAAACCACACATTTTGGCTTTAAAACGGTGGAAGAAACTGAAAAACAGCAAAAAGTGGGCGAAGTTTTCCATTCCGTCGCCAGCAAATACGACCTCATGAACGATGTGATGTCAGCGGGGCTACATCGTGGCTGGAAGCGCTTTGCAGTGGAAATTAGCGGCGTAAAAGCGGGCAATAAAGTGCTGGATATCGCGGGCGGAAGTGGCGATTTATCCAAACTTTTCGCCAAAAAAGTGGGTCGTGATGGCGAAGTAATTTTAACTGACATTAACGCATCCATGCTGACAGTTGGTCGGGATCGAATGATTGACGCGGGCTTGAGCGTACCTGCCACGCAATGTAACGCAGAAAATCTGCCCTTTGCAGATCATAGCTTCGATTGCGTGATTGTCGCCTTCGGCTTACGCAACATGACGCACAAAGACATCGCGCTGAAAGAAATGCAGCGCGTGCTAAAAGTGGGTGGCAGATTATTAGTGCTGGAATTCTCAAAAGTATGGCATCCATTAGAAAAACTGTATGACGCTTACTCATTCAAATTTTTACCGTTTATGGGCAAACTGATTGCGAAAGACGCTGAAAGTTACCAATATTTAGCCGAAAGCATCCGCATGCATCCTGACCAGGAAACGCTGAAACAAATGATGCTGGACGCAGGTTTGAGCAAAGTGGACTACTACAATTTAAGCGCTGGTGTGGTGGCGCTGCACAAAGGCTACAAACTCTAATGTTTAAGCCGCTAGCCACTCGTTTTTTACAGCACATTACCAATCAAAATAATTGGTCAAGAGCGCATTTAATTGTCTTTGCGGGCAAAGTTGTTCAGTTCAATTTTATCCTCACCAAAGCTAATCTCATCATTTTAGAAGATGGTAGTTTAGCGCTAGCAGGCGAAACCGCTACGCCAGATGCCACTATCCACGTGCCTCCCAGCCTTGCCTTGCGTTTATTGGCTAAAGACGAAGCCGCAAAAATGCAAATTAAAATTGATGGCGATGCGCATTTGGCGACCGAAATTAGCAAAATTTTACAAATTATGCGCTGGGATGTGGAAGAAGATTTGAGCCATATTGTAGGCGACATTGCCGCTAATAAAATCGGCACAGCCAGCAAGAAAATTTTTGCCAAAACTAAAAAACAAAGCATCAATTTAGCTGAAATGCTTGCTGAATACTGGCAAGAAGAAAAACCATTGTTAGCTAAAAAGCGTCATGTGGAGCAGTTTAATACGGAAGTAGATACACTGCGTAGTGATGTCGCTCGTTTTGAAAAACGGCTAGCAAAGTTTGCAAAATCGTTGGACGAAAGCAGTGTGAATTAAATATGCATTACTTTCGGTTGATTTATATTATTTTCGTTGCTTTGCGTTTTGGGCTAGACGATTTTATTCATGAGCACGCGCCCTTACGCCCGCTACGCAAACTCATTCAAATTGTATTCTTTTGGCGTAACAGACAACAGCCGCGGGGGATTCGGCTACGTTTAGCGCTAGAAAAACTAGGGCCAATTTTTGTTAAATTTGGGCAAGTGCTTTCTACTCGGCGCGATTTATTACCACCCG
This sequence comes from Methylotenera sp., assembly GCA_025359405.1. Classification (GTDB taxonomy): domain Bacteria; phylum Pseudomonadota; class Gammaproteobacteria; order Burkholderiales; family Methylophilaceae; genus Methylotenera_A. The sequence continues at coordinate 11,270 of JANYGD010000136.1, forward strand.
ATGTAGCAGACGAACTGGCAAAACTACAAGACCAAGTACCGCCGTTTGCTTTTGCCGAAGTACAAAAAAGCATAGAAGCCGCGTTCAATAAGCCTCTCAGCCAAGTTTACGGCCAGTTTGACGAAACCGCGGTTGCTAGCGCTTCTGTCGCGCAAGTGCATTTTGCGCATTTGCTGGACGGACAAGAAGTTGCTGTGAAAGTGCTGCGACCCAATATTGGCGCGGTCATCAGCCAGGATTTGGCAATACTGAAATCACTCGCTTGGTTGCTGCAAGCGGTTTCTGCCGAAGGCAAGCGCTTAAAACCACAAGAAATTGTGGAAGAATTTGCGCGCCACACCGAGCATGAACTCGATTTAACGCTGGAAGCCGCCAATTGCAGCCAACTCGCGCGTAATTTCAAAGACAAGTGGCTGCTAATTCCTGAGGTTTATTGGGATTATTGCCGCAAAGAAGTGATGACTATGCAGCGCATGCATGGCACGCCTGTCAGTCAAATTGAGGTACTGCGCGCCAAAGGCATCAACATTACCAAGCTCGCGCACGATGGCGTAGAAATCTTCTTCACGCAAGTGTTCCGCGATGGATTTTTTCATGCCGATATGCACCCAGGCAATATACAGGTGGCCACAGAAGGAGAGTATGTAGGCCACTATATAGCACTCGATTTCGGCATTATGGGAACTCTCTCAGAAACGGACAAATATTATCTAGCACGCAATTTTTTAGCGTTCTTTAATCGCGATTATCGCGATGTGGCCATGGCGCACATCGAATCGGGCTGGGTGCCAAAAGACACTAATGTGGATGAGCTGGAAACCAGTATCCGCGCTATTTGTGAGCCGATTTTTAATAAACCGCTTAAGGATATTTCGTTTGGACGAACCTTGTTAAGCTTATTCCAAATGTCGCGCCGTTTCGGCGTGGTAATTCAACCGCAATTGGTAATGCTGCAAAAAACCTTGCTGAATATTGAAGGTTTAGGGCGTGATTTAGACCCGAATATCGACTTGTGGCAGTCAGCCAAACCATTTTTAAAACGTTGGATGAGTGAGCAAGTAGGTTGGCGCAGCGTGGCGAAAACGCTGAAAAAAGAACTGCCGTTCATACTCAAAACCGCGCCGCAAATGCCGCGTTTGGTGCATCAACTTTTAAGCCAGCAAACCCGCTCCGAGCAAGATGCACCGCTGCGAGCAAGCATTGACGAGCTGATACAAGCGCAACAAAAACAAGCGCGCTGGCAAAAACGGCTCACGCTGGCAGTACTGCTATTATTAGCGTTACAATTGCTTGGTTTATTAATAGTAGAATTCAAAATTATTTAAGCTAGAGTTAATTTTGTCATGAATAAAAAGTTTTTAATTTTTTATATAGTTTGTTTTTTAACATTTTT
>JANYGD010000157.1 GCA_025359405.1 Methylotenera sp.
ATTTGGCAATTGCCATATTAATTGCGCTATTAGCAAGTTCATTAGCAGCTAATGCTAGCTGTGGCGGCGCATTTTGCAGTTTAAGTACCGATTGGGATGCGCAAGGTGTCACCAGCAAGCCTGGTATACGTTTAGATGTGCGTGCAGAGTTTATCGATTTAGATCAGTTAAGCAGCGGCACCAACAAAGTTGGGCCAGCAGGCGAGGTGAATGAGCATGACGAAGTGCGCACAATTAATCGTAATTTGTTAGCCACAATTGATTGGAATATTGACCCTGATTGGGGTGTGACGTTCAAACTACCTTATGTAGATCGTGCCCATAACCATATTTTTAATGCCGATAACGGTGCTGGTGGCATCACTCCTGAGTCTGAAAGTTGGAATTTCTCGGGTATTGGCGACGTGCAAGTTATTGGGCGCTATCGTTTTTATGCGGTTAAAGATAGCAATGCGGGCGTGCGATTTGGCCTTAAATTGCCCACTGGCAGCATCCGCAAAAATAACGGTACAGAAGATGCAGAGCGCACTTTGCAGCCGGGTAGCGGCAGTGTCGATAGCTTACTTGGTGCCTATTACAACCATCACGACGACAATATTGGCTGGTTTACACAGGGCATGTGGCAACAAACGGTGAGCGATCGCGACAATTTTAGACCAGGCACCAAATTGAGTGCAGACGTTGGCCTGAGCTACAACGCCACGCCTGATTTAAGCCTAATGCTGCAACTAAATGCACTACATAAATTTAGAGATAGTGGTGCCAATGCTGAACCGAAAGACTCTGGTGCAAGCACCTTAAGTCTAAGCCCCGGCCTAAGTTATCGTGTCGCAACAGGCACACATATTTACGGTTTTCTGCAAAAACCCATCTATCAATACGTAAATGGCGCCCAGTTAACTGCAAATTGGTCTGTAGCACTTGGAATCAACACATCATTTTAGTAGCATATGTTAACTAAAGTTGTACAATTAATCGCATTTTTGCTGGTTTAACCAGTGATTGATTGCATTTTTTTATATTCGTTATACTATATCGACGAGCTAAGTGTTTAAGGGTATTCATGAAATTTATTCAAAAAATCAATTTGGCCATTGCCATATTATTTTCTCCATTATTAGCACACGCCAGTTGTGGCGGTGCATTTTGTAATTTAAGCACCGATTGGGATGCGCAAGGTGTCACCAGCAAACCTGGCATACGCTTAGATTTACGGGCGGAATTTATTGATTTGGATCATTTGCGTGGCACAAGTGTAGCTGACCCTGCTGCCGAGGAGGAAAATCATAACGAAGTACGCACGATAAATCGCAATTTTCTTGCCTCGCTAGATTGGAACATTAACCCCACTTGGGGTATGACCTTTAGAGTGCCGTTGCTAAGTCGTGCACACACGCATGTATCCAGTGAAGACGACGGTGGGGGTGGAACAACCCAAGAAATTGAAAAGTGGAATTTTTCTGGCTTGGGTGATGTGGAAGCGCTTGCGCGCTATCGTTTTTATGCAGATAAAGATAGCAATGCGGGCCTGCGTTTTGGCCTTAAATTTCCCACTGGCAGTATAAATAAAAGAAATAGCGAAGACAGGGCTGAGCGTATGTTACAGCCAGGTACAGGCAGCCTGGTGCTTACTACAATGTCCATAAAGGCAATACTACTTGGTTTGTACAGGGCATGTGGCAACAACCTGTGCACGAGCGTGATAACTTTAAACCCGGCACTAAATTAAGCACAGATGTAGGGTTAAACTACAGCGCAACGCCAAATTTTAGCTTGATGTTGCAATTGAACGCACAACATAAATCTAGAGATAGTGGTGCAAATGCCGAGCCAGCTAATTCTGGCGGCGATTCTATTAACTTAAGTCCTGGTTTAAGTTATCGTGTCGCAACAGCCACACATATTTACGGTTTTCTACAAAAACCCGTCTATCAACACGTAAATGGTGGACAACTTACCGCTAGCTGGGCAGTTGCTGTGGGGCTAAGCACAGAGTTTTAAGTAATATCGAGTAGTATTAAAGCGATGAAAAACTTAGCCATTATTTTTTGTTGTCTTTTTGCCTATGACACATATGCGAATGACGAGTGCATGGCGCTTAAAGCAAATAAGAAATCGGCTGAGGGCGAGTATGTGTTTAAACAGCATGCATTCGAT
>JANYGD010000004.1 GCA_025359405.1 Methylotenera sp.
ACATTGGATTTGAAAAATGTCGAAACGACGCAAAGTGACGCACATCGCGCCCGCAACGAGTTTGGTTTTATGCGCATGTGGAGCATATACCCGACGCAAATTCAAGCAATTGTCGATGCCATGAAACCTAATTTTGACGAAGTCGCGGATGCTGCCAACATCTTACTTGCAGCGCAGCAGGCAGATTGGGGGCCGATTCAGTATGCCGGAGAATTGCACGACAGAGCCACATATCGCTATTTTTGGGAAGTTTTACAAAAAGCCAAGCTGACTATGGCAGCAATTCCAGACGAAGCTATTCAAGCATTTTTTAGCTAGTTTTACTATATTTAAATCAGGTATTAAATATGACAACCGTAACCTCAGCTGGCGCAAGATTTCGTCAGGCGCTCATCCTCGAAAAACCGTTGCAGATTATTGGCGCGATTAACGCCTACCACGCCATACTCGCCACTCAGAGCGGATTTCAAGCCATTTATCTTTCTGGCGGTGGCGTAGCCGCTGGCTCGTTAGGGCTTCCAGATTTAGGTATTTCTACGCTTGAAGATGTGCTCATTGACGTACGCCGCATTACCGATGCAGTAGATACACCACTTTTGGTGGATATCGACACCGGCTGGGGCGGCGCATTTAACATCGCACGCTCTATCAAAAGTGTCATCAAAGCAGGCGCAGCGGCGGTGCATATTGAAGACCAAGTACAAGCCAAACGCTGTGGCCACAGGCCAAACAAAGCCATTGTGAGCCAAGCCGAAATGGTCGATCGCATCAAAGCCGCAGTCGATGCCAAAACTGACCCAGATTTTGTGATTATGGCGCGTACTGATGCATTAGCGGTTGAAGGCTTACAATCCGCCATAGACCGCGCCTGTGCTTGCGTGGAAGCCGGTGCCGATATGATATTTCCTGAAGCAATTACCGAACTTGGTATGTATAAACAATTTGTGGATGCGGTAAAAGTGCCTGTTTTGGCCAATATTACCGAGTTTGGTAGCACGCCTTTATTTACTGTGGACGAGCTAGCCAGTGCCGATGTGAGCATGGTGCTGTACCCGCTTTCAGGCTTTCGCGCGATGAATCAGGCTGCACTTAAAGTATATCAAACCATGCGCAAAGAAGGCACGCAAAAGAACGTGCTCAATTTGATGCAAACCCGTGCTGAACTATACGAGTATTTGGGTTACCACGCTTTTGAACAAAAACTGGATGAATTATTTAAGGGAGAAAAGTAGCATGTCAAAACCTACTCCGGAATCTAATCAAGAAGCACCTAAAAAGAAAAAAAAGGGTGTGGCACTTGCTGGTGTCAATGCTGGTGCAACTGCCATTTGCACAGTTGGTCACACTGGCAATGACTTACATTACCGTGGTTACGACATTATCGAACTCGCAAAGCATGCCACATTTGAAGAGGTCGCCTATTTGTTGATTCATGGTGAATTACCAAATCAAACAGAATTAACAGCCTACCATGCACGCCTAAAAAAATTACGCGGTATACCAAAAACCTTAAAAGAGGTATTAGAGCACATTCCAAAAACAGCACACCCGATGGATGTGATGCGGACAGGGTGCTCGATGCTTGGTACGCTGGAGCCAGAATCGGCTGACCGCAATATTCACGATGCCAAAAAATTGGGCGATCGCTTGATTGCGTGTTTTGGTTCCATTTTAATTTATTGGTACCACTTTAGTCACAACAACAAACGCATTGATGTGGAGTCAGATGAAGATTCCATCGCGGCGCATTTCTTACATTTACTGCATGGTAAAGCACCATCAGAACTGCATATCCGCGCGATGAACACCTCACTGGTGCTCTATGCAGAGCATGAGTTTAATGCTTCAACTTTTACTGCACGCGTGATTGCAGGAACATTATCTGATATGTACTCTTGCATCACCGGTGCGATCGGCGCGCTACGTGGCCCCAAGCATGGCGGAGCCAACGAAGCTGCGATGGAAATTATCGGACGCTATAAAAATGCCGACGAAGCAGAGGCTGACATTTTGTCGCGTATGGCCAGCAAAGAAATCATCATTGGCTTTGGTCATCCAGTGTATACCATTGCCGACCCTCGCAATGAATCAATCAAGGAAGTTTCGCGAAAATTAAGCGAAGATAATGGCAATATGACGCTTTTCAACGTTTCTTCTCGTATTGAAGAGACGATGTGGCGCGAGAAAAGAATGTTTCCCAATTTAGATTGGTACAGCGCATCTAGCTACCACATGATGGGAATCCCTACTGGGATGTTCACGCCAATATTTGTGATTTCGCGCACTACTGGCTGGGTTGCACATGTCATTGAGCAGCGTATCGATAACAAAATCATTCGACCAAATGCAGAATACACAGGCCCTGAAAACAGACCATTTATACCCCTAAACAATCGTTAACTTAAACCTATCTTTTTCAAGAAAGTAGTAGCATGTCTAGTCACATTTCCAACATTCGCCCATCTCCTGATCAAGTCATTGTCGATATGGCCAATTATGTTGCCGATTATGAAATCACCTCAAACGAGGCGTTTGATACCGCCCGCAATTGCCTGATGGACACGCTAGGCTGCGGTTTTGAGGCGCTTGACTACCCTGCCTGCACTAAATTACTTGGCCCTGTGGTTGCAGGCACCGTAGTACCAAATGGTGCAAAAGTGCCAGGCACTTCATACCAGCTAGACCCAATTTTAGCCGCCTTCAATATCGGCGCGATGATTCGCTGGCTCGATTTTAATGACACTTGGCTTGCCGCAGAATGGGGTCATCCATCGGATAATTTAGGTGGCATTTTGGCGGTGGCAGATTATATTTCACGCAAAAACGTAAACGAGGGAAAAGCCCCACTCACCATAAAAGACGTGCTAACCGCGATGATTAAAGCGCACGAAATTCAAGGCGTGTTTGCGCTCGAGAACAGCTTTAACCGCGTCGGTTTAGATCACGTGATTTTAGTCAAAATCGCTTCTACCGCAGTTGTGACTAAGCTACTAGGCGGTAATAAAGAAGATATTATCAACGCCGTTTCAAATGCTTTTGTGGATGGCCAAAGTCTGCGTACTTATCGCCATAGCCCAAATACAGGTTCACGTAAATCGTGGGCAGCCGGCGATGCGACAAGCCGCGCGGTTAGACTGGCTTGGATGACGATGCAAGGTGAAATGGGCTATCCATCAGCGTTAACAGCCAAAACATGGGGCTTTTACGATGTGTTATTTAAAGGTAATGCTTTCAAATTTCAACGCGAATATGGCAGCTATGTGATGGAACAAGTGTTGTTTAAAATCAGCTTCCCTGCAGAATTTCATGCGCAAACTGCGGTGGAATGCGCGATTCAGCTCAATAAAGTAGTTGGTAGTAAATTGCAAACATTAGAACAAATCGCGCAAATCGACAAAATCGTCATCACCACGCACGAGTCTGCCATTCGCATTATCGACAAAACTGGCCCGCTCGACAACCCTGCCGACCGCGACCATTGCATACAATACATGGCGGCGATTGGCTTACTAAAAGGCAATTTAACTGCGCAAGATTACGAAGATGCAACCGCTGCAGACCCACGCATTGACGTCATTCGTAGCAAAATGACCTGTGCAGAAAAAGTCGAATATACACGCGATTATCACGACCCAGAAAAACGCTCAATTGCCAACGCCATTCAAATTTTCTTTAAGGATGGTAGCAAATCTGACAATATCGCCGTGGAATACCCAATCGGTCACCGTCGTCGTCGCGGTGAAGGTATTCCAGAATTGGTGAAAAAATTCAAGGTAAACTTGGCGCGTCAATTCGACGCAAAAAAACAAGCAGACGTGCTTGCTTTATGTTTAAACCAGACCAAGCTGGAAAGCACGCCTGTCAATGTGTTTGTGGATATGCTTGCCGTATAAAACTGCCAATAGATTATGCCGCATAAAAAGCGTAAAATAGCGTTTTACCGAACCGTTATTTGAGCTTTTTTATGACGCTAACCACGCTGAACGCACTATCCCCTCTTGACGGCCGCTATCAATCCAAACTCGATACTTTAAGACCTTATTTTAGCGAATATGCGCTGATTAAACATCGCGTTTGGGTGGAAGTGGAATGGCTAAAAGCCTTATCTTTCGCCAAAGAATTGGCTGAAATTGCACCATTTAGCACTGTGGCTATTAAAGAATTAGATGCTGTGATCGCTAACTTTAGCGAAGCGGATGCAGCGGAAGTGAAGGCGATAGAAGCACGCACCAATCATGACGTAAAAGCCCTGGAATATTGGCTAAAAGAGAAATTTGCAAATAATGCAGAAGTCAGAAAAGCTAGCGAGTTTATTCACTTTGCCTGTACTTCGGAAGACATTAATAATCTCTCACACGGCCTCATGCTCAAATCTGCACGCGATACTGTGATGCTGCCATTTTTGGCCGATCTAATTGCACGCTTAAGTGAGCTCGCACATCAATTAGCTGATCAGCCGATGCTGTCGCGCACGCACGGCCAAACCGCCTCACCGACTACCATGGGTAAAGAACTGGCCAATGTAGTATACCGATTACAACGTCAACAAAAACAACTTAAAAACGGTGAAATTTTAGGCAAAATTAACGGTGCTGTAGGCAACTTTAACGCGCATATGTCAGCTTACCCCAGCTTTGATTGGGAAAGTTTTGCCAAGAAATTCGTCGAAAATTTAGGCTTGACTTACAACCCGATGACCATCCAGATTGAGCCACACGATTACATGGCGGAGCTTTACGATTGTTTAAGCCGCATTAATACCATTCTGATTGACTTGAATCGCGATATTTGGGGTTATATCTCGGTCGGCTATTTCAAACAAAAAGTAAAAGCGGGTGAAATTGGCTCATCCACCATGCCACACAAAGTAAACCCGATTGATTTTGAAAACTCAGAAGGTAATTTGGGCTTGGCTAATGCAGTA
>JANYGD010000012.1 GCA_025359405.1 Methylotenera sp.
CCTCAGCATAACTGCCCGATAACAAGTAAACGGCATCTTTATAACCCACGTATTGCTCTTCTGTCACCGTGTTAAAAGTGCCAAATGCGAACTCTTCCGCGCCCATTGCATTGGTGAGTTTTAGCCTTAATTGCGGCTTATCAAGTCCAAACTTAGCCAAGTCGGTAGCAGGAAATTTTTCTGTGCTTTTTGCGGCAATTATCGCTAAAATGCGCTGCACCGACAATTGATCAGCACGCGTTTTGTATGGCGCTGTCATACGCCAAAAACCGTCTACTTTCTCGAAACTGGTCGCAGCTTGGGTGGGAAACTCTACCTTAATTGAAGTGAAATCCGCAAGTTTTAAGGTTGAAACCTCATGCTGTGAAGGCGCGCTGGTATTGACTTGCGGGCGCATGTACAAAAATGTGACCAAGCCAGCCACAATCGCCAACATCACCAAATTGAGTAACCATCTGTTTTTCATCTTAACATTACCTTAGGCTTTTCTTCGCTTCCACCACAGCCAAAAACCTGCAATAAAAAAACCTAACGGAATAAAATATTGGAAGCCATGAAATACCGACCAGGCAATGAGGCGATTTTTATCATCACTCGGAATGGTCACATTAATATCTTTAAGTGGCATGGGCTGAATAGTGATGAGCTTATCGTCGCCCGCCAGCCAGTTGACGATATTAACGCCAAAATCCAAGTTGCCACCGTTAGTAATAAAAGTGTTGGATAAAAAGTTGCCGTTGCCCATGACCACCACGCGCTGGCCTTTTTTGCCGTAAATACGCTCTAAAGCCACGCCGATATTGATGGGGCCGCGTTTGTCTTTTTTCTCATCAAACACGGCCTTTTGGTTTTTGCCGCCATTGACGATTTTATCTGATTCCAACCAACCATTAGGCGCAACATCCACCAATTTGCTTACTTGCCAGCCAAGTTCATAAGAGGACTTCGCATCGACTTCGTGCGCCTCGGGAAATAGCGTACGCAGCTGAAAGTTGCGCGTAATAGCGTGGTCGCCATAAGCGCTTGCGAACGCAACTTTAGCATCCGCACCATATTGCGCAGCGGTCATATCTACCGCGATACCTGGCGAAACACTTAAACCCAAATAATCTGCCACACTTTTTAAGCCATGAAAATTGTCATCATCGAGCAACCACAGCACATTGCCGCCAGATTCTAAATACGTCTTGATTTTCTTCGCTTCAATTTCGCTTAAATCCACTTGCGGGCCCGCAATTACCAGCATTGCGCCGTTGGCTGGCACCGCCTGCGCAATGGTTAAATCTGGGTTGGCAAATTTAAAACCTTTAGCCTCTAGCTGTTTGCCAAATTCGCCCAAATCATTATTTTTAATGCCTTGTAAATGCCGTTCGCCGTGGCCATCTAAAAACATCACCGCTTGTTGATTGGTGCGCGCTAAACGCACCAATAAGTTAGTCATTTCCTGCTCGGCAATCGGTGGCGAAATATGTTCTGTACGCTTGTTATATTCAACTACCACTTCGCCATCTTCCTTAATATTCGCCTCTTGCGCTAGTTTTGGCTCAGCTGATGGGTTGATAAACTTGAGGTGAATATCTTTCTTTTCGCGTTGATAGCGCGCCATAAAATCAATCATACCTTTTCTAAAGGTGTCGCCATGATTTGCATCATCATTAGTAGCGTACACCGTTACATTCACAGGGTCTTTCATGGTTTTAAGTATATTCACGCTACCCGGTGTGAGGATGTTGCGATTGGCTTGCGTAATATCTTTTGCAGCATGATATTGGCTAGCCAAATAGCCTAGCAACACCACCAAACATATAAATAAAACTACAAAAAACCAGCTTTGCGCTAGCATTTGTAAACGTAAATTTCTATTAATCTTCATACAGTTAGGTAAGCCTTAGCCTCTTAAACGGTCTGCATCTAAGCGACGAATCGTTAAAGTTAAAAAAGTGACAATAAATAAAACAAAATAGACGATGTCTGCAGTGTCAATTAAGCCACCCGCGAACGATTGAAAATGATTCATCAGCGAAAGCTTTGCCATGGTGTTACTGGGGTCACCAGCAAAAAAACGGTCTAAAATCATCAAAGCAAACAGTGCGATAAAGCTCAAAATGGCCGCCACTACTGGTTGTGAAGTTAAACTAGAGAAATAAAGTCCCAGCGCAGAAAAGCTGGCAACTAACATAAATAGGCCAAGTGAATTGGCCAAAATGTAGCCAAAATCAATGTCTGTCCAAATATTAAGCGTAAACATCATCAACGCGATATACACAATTAAGATGCTTAAAAAAGCCACCAAGCCAATGAATTTGCCTAGAACAATTTCCGTAAGCGATAATGGCGCGCTAAATAAGAAAGGTAAAGTTTGGCTGCGACGCTCTTCAGAAATCAGCCGCATAGAAAGCAGTGGCACCGCAAACAACATAATGAATGAAGCCAAACCATATACGTTTTGCCCCACAAATTGTGTCACGCCATAGCGCTCTGCAGGGCGAATGGCACCAGACATGACCTCAAAATAATCATTTACGCCGTTTAAATAATAGGTGCCGAACGCGAACATGAGCAGCGCCAAAATAATCCATCCCATGGGCGATGCAAACACGCTTTTAAGCTCTTTTCTTGCTATATTTAATATCATTTTCTATAGGCCTTTATGCAGCTTCTGCCGCCGCATCGTGAAACGTCAACTGAACAAATACGTCTTCTAAACTGGTTTGGTCTGGCGCAATTTGGTATAAGCCCCAACTATTTTTAACCGCAGCCTTCACAATCGCTTCGTGCGGCGCGGCCCCTTCAGCAAAACGAACGCGCATCATATTGTTGTCTGCAATTTCCGCTTCGGTAACGCCTTTAATTTTAAGCAACTCTTCCACCGTTGGCGTTTTATTAAATCCAATCAACAACTTATTACCAATGCGTTGGCGTTTTAGCACGTCAATACCACCGTTAAACACCAGTTTGCCTTTATCGATAATCTGCACGTGATCGCACACCATTTCAACCTCAGGCAAAATGTGTGTGGATAAAATGACGCTATGCTGGCCGCCAATTTCACGAATCAGCGCGCGAATATCACGAATTTGAATCGGGTCTAAACCTACTGTGGGCTCATCTAAAATCACCACGGTCGGGCTATGGATAATGGCTTGTGCGATACCTACACGCTGTTGATAGCCATTAGAAAGGTTTTCTATCAGACGCTTACTCATGTGGCCTAAGCCGCAACGTTCTTTGGCGTTCTCGACCGCTTTTTTGATGTGTTTGCTACTTACTCTGTGCAAACGCGCTGCGATGGTTAAATACTCATCCACCGTAAATTCTTTGTATAGCGGACGCATTTCAGGCAAATAGCCAATCAACGCCTTGGCTTCTTTGGGGTTTTCAATCATGTCGATGCCGCAAATCTTCACACTACCCGCGCTAGGCGCTAAGTTGCCGGTGAGCATTTTCATGGTGGTGGATTTGCCGGCGCCGTTTGGGCCCAAAAAGCCCAGCACTTCGCCCTGTTTTACGCTAAAACTCACGTTGCTCACTGCCTCGCGGCCGCCGTAAAGCCGCGTCAGCTCAATTGCTTCTACTGTTAAATTATTCATAAATATTTATTAGGCGCCAAGATGAAACTAATGCTTTAAGAAACAAAATTTCTAGATTAGTTTCATGCAAAAAACTAGATTAGTTTCATGCAAAAAGTTATAGTGATACTTGTATTAAAGTAAATTATTGTCCAACCCTTAATTATGGATGAACTTGCGCCAACTGTCACGGACTAAACAAGCATAAGTTAGCATTTAACCTAACACATGGATATTAATTAATGCCTCAAATAAAAAAAATCGCAGTTGCCTTATTAGTTGCCTTTGCTGGCACGGACAGTGTTACTGCGCTTGCAGAAACAAAAATCGCGCCCACTATTACCACCGCCAATGCTGAGTTTGTTTACAAATATCTGCTGGGTGAAATCGCCGGGCAGCGTGGCGAACCCACGTTGGCGAGCCAATTATTTTTAGATTTAGCCCAACAAACACGCGACCCACGCCTAGCAGAGCGCGCTGCACGTGCTGCTGTTTATGCAAACCAGCCTGGCATTGCCTTGCAGGCCTCTACTTTGTGGGCAGAGCTAGACCCGAATTCACTCGAAGCGCAACAAGCTTCAAGCCAATTATTGGTAGTAAGTGGCAATTTAAATCAAGCCAAGCCGCATATTCAAAAACTATTAGCCAAGGAAGATACGCGCGCCAATGGCTTTTTATATTTGAATAGCTTGTTAGCCAACCAAAAAGATAAAGCGGAAGTGTTAAGCGCGATTACTGAATTTGCTAAACCCTACCCTAATTTGCCTGAGGCGCACTTTGCAATTGCACAGGCAGCTTTAATTGCAGACAAACCTAATATCGCCAAAAGTGAGCTGAACATAGCTAATAGGCTGCGTCCAGATTGGGAGATGGCGGCGCAAATGCAAGGCCAAATGTTGTTAAAAGAATCGCCAGAAAAAGCGATTGCTTTCTATCAAGGTTTTTTAAAGCAATACCCCAAAGCCAACGATGTACGCCTGACCTATGCCAAATTACTGGTAAACCAAAAACGTTATGCTGAAGCAAAACCCGAATTTGTAAAACTGGTCGAAAGCTCTAATGGCAGCGCAGAAATCAGCGCCGTTGTTGGCTTACTGTCATTAGAATCTGAAGACTATGTAATGGCGGATAAGTATTTTCAGCAATCTATCAGCTCAGGTTTTAAAGATCCTGATCAGCTTTATAGCTATTTAGGCCGCAGCGCAGAGCGTCAAAAAGAGGATGCCAAAGCGTTAACTTGGTACGATAAAATTCAGCCTGGTGAACATTTTTTAGATGGTAGGCTTTCTGCCGCAAATGTCATCGCGCGCAGCAAAAATGTTGATGCCGCCATCAAAATGCTGGACGAAGTAGATGGCTTAACACCCGAACAGCAAATTACAGTAATTCAAAACGAAGCCAATATGCTAGCGCAGGTTAAGCGCAATCAAGAATCGTTCGATTTAATGGACAAAGCTATAGGCAATTGGCCAGACTCAACCGACCTTATTTACGATCACGCCATGGCGGCAGAGCGTGTGGGCAAATATGAGATTATGGAAGCCCAGCTGCGAAAACTGATCAAACTAAAACCCGATTTCGCGGCAGCCTACAACGCGCTTGGATACTCACTTGCAGACCGAAATGTAAAACTAAATGAGGCGCAATCGCTGCTTGAAACCGCGGTAAAACTAGCGCCAGATGATCACTACATGTTAGATAGTTTAGGCTGGGTGCATTACCGTTTAGGCAATTTAAACAAGGCTGCTGAATACTTACGCAAAGCCTACGAAATTCAAGCCGACCCAGAAATTGCAGCGCATTTGGGCGAAGTATTGTGGAAACAAGGCTTGACGGAAGAGGCCAAGAAACTTTGGGCAAGTGCATTAAAAGATTTTCCAGAAAACGATGTTTTGTTAGCAACTACCAAAAAATTTAATTCTTAAAAAACTTCCCATCAACCCGTCATTCCCGCAAAAGCGGGAATCCATTGAATTCATAATGTCACTCAACCTGCTTTCTGGCCGCAATAGCTTATTGTTAATTTTGGCCTTATTTCTAGGCGCTTGCGCCACACTATCCGCGCCGCCATCTCAGCTGCCAACAACATCCAGCATCAATCAAAAACATCTTGCCACGCTTGCCAATATTAAAACATTTTCGCTCAAAGGTCGTTTGGGTGTAGTCACCAATCCCCGAGGCTTTTCAGGTGGTATCGATTGGCAACATCAATTAACAAGTGACAATATTGACGTATTTTCACCGGTTGGCGGCAAAGTCGCCAACATTGCAAAAAATGCAAATGGCGTTACGCTCACCACGCAAGAAGGTCGCAGTATTAAAGCGCAAAATACAGAAAGCTTAACCGAAATGACGCTTGGCTTTCGCTTGCCACTCGCAGGCCTAAGCGATTGGGCGATTGGCAGACCAACTGCCAGTAAAATTGAGGCTTCTAGCTGGGATGAGACCGGCCGCCTCACCACGCTAAAACAAGACGGCTGGGATATTAGCTACGAAAATTATGCCGAAACCAATGGTGTGTTTTTACCCAACAAAATTGTGCTAAAAAGCGAAAAAGTAAATTTGAAATTATTAGTCGAAAATTGGACTGGTATTAGTAATTAAAGAATATCTAATCCCAAGAACTGACAAAACTCAGGGCTTTTAGACACCAAGAATCTCTTTGAAATTAACATCAATTGCGACCACACCTGCTAAATTGCCATGCCAATCGTTATAGGTCGCCGAAGCTGTCAAACAAAACTCATCTGTGGCTTGCGATCGATAAATATTAGATAGCATCACATCATCGGTACTTTTTGCATCGACAAACCAAGGGCGTTTTGACCAGTTTTCATGCTTGCCGGAACTTCCGTAAGCCGTATTCAGCAGATGACTCGAAACATTATCTGTCGTTTGAATGCCCGCCGCATCCGTTACATAGGCTAATTCAATATAAGGGTGAGATTTAACCACTTGTCTTAGCGCAGTTATCTGCCATCTTGGATCCGACGAAGTCAACTCGCGATCCAAACGCAATTGCTCCACAATCTGCTCAATGTGCTGGTGTATATTCAATCTAAACAAACCAATAGAGTGAATCATACTTTCACTTAAGGCGCGCAAATCTCCCCCAAGCTCATTTAACTCAAACGCTTCGTTCGCTTGAACGGCTGCTACGGCATCCACTTCATCCATGCTATTAAGCAACCAAGTTAAGCCTGAACCATGCTGGCTTTTGTGCATCAATGCCTGATTTTGATCAATACCAATCGTCTGCACCGTGCGCAATGTACTTTCCTCTAAACGCTCAACCTTGCTCTGCACATCCTTAGTTGCTTCGGATGTGTTTTCGGATAAGGTGCGAATTTCCTTGGCCAGTACCGAGAATGCTTTGCCGCGCTCGCCCTCGTGTGCCGCAACAATTCTCGCATTGATGGCGATGATGCGTGTTTCATCCGCGATGCGCTGAATTAACGAGGTCAAATCACCAATCTCGCTGCTAGAAAGATGGAGTTGCTGCATGGTCTGCTGCAGCGTCGAGGTCATCTCACGTAGCATATCAGTAATATTGCGAACGTATTCCGCCTGACGCAAAGCATCTGCCTTGCGCGTGGCCGCTAGCTCACACAACCGTGGTGCAATCAGCGATAGGCCAATGGGAATGCGCGAGCTGTAAAATTGCATCATCCTGCACCACCTTAGCGCGCTCTGCACCATCACGTTGACCTTTTGATGTGAAAATAGCCACTTTTTCCATAAAATCAACATTAATAGATAACAATAATCATAACTGTAGCAATATGCATGCCGCGAGGCACCAAGTAAATAACTAACTTAAGCAAAAATCAAAGAATAGTTTTTTGCAGCCCCAGTCTCAACCAAAACAGCAGATGTATGCGCTAAAATGCTACTATGCAAAACTTCCCAGCTTTTCAAGACTTTCAACCTTTTTTAGCACCTGCAAAAATCAACCTATTTTTGCACATCACCGGTCGCCGTGCCGATGGTTATCACACGCTACAAAGCGTATTTCAGTTGCTGGATTTTTACGATACGATTCAGTTAAAACCCACAAAAACGGGTGAAATTAAGCGCATCAATGAAATAGAGGGTGTGCCTGCAAGCCAGGATATATGTACCTTGGCGGTGAGTGCTTTACAGCAATTTACTGGTTGCACATTGGGCGTGGAATACTCCGTTGAAAAGCGCATCCCTATAGGTGGCGGCTTGGGCGGTGGTAGCTCGGATGCAGCAACGGTTTTATTGGCATTAAACCACTTATGGCAGCTTAATTTAAGCCGCGCAGAGCTGATGCAAATTGGCTTAACTTTGGGCGCCGACGTGCCAGTATTCATTTTCGGCCAAAACGCTTGGGCAGAAGGCGTTGGCGAGCAACTCACCGCAATTCAGCTAAAACCTAGCTATTATGTAGTAGTAACGCCGCCAGTTCATGTGTCTACCGCACAAGTTTTTGCCAATTCTAGATTGACAAGAGACACGAAACCATTGAAAATAGCGGACTTTTCGAGAGACGTGAATTCAGAAGTTTTTAAGAATGATCTCGAAAAAGTAGTGTGTGAAGAATTTCCTGCAGTTGCAACCACCTTAAAATGGCTTGGTCAGTTTGGTCAAGCAAAAATGAGTGGTTCAGGCGCATCTGTATTTTTAGAAGTTAATTCAAAACAAAAAGCGGATAAAATTTTGGCGCAAATACCTAAAAATACTACAGGTTTTGTGGCAAAAAGTTTAACTAAGCATCCACACTTTAGTTTAGTTAAATAATTTAATAAATAAATTATTGGAATTAGCCAAGTAGTTGATTTTTAAAGTTTATTGGGGAGTCGCCAAGTTGGTTAAGGCACTGGGTTTTGATCCCAGCATCCGAAGGTTCGAGTCCTTCCTCCTCAGCCAAGTTTTTAATAAAAGCAAAAGGCGTGTAGATTAGAACGATTTACACGCTTAAATTTTTTAATTGTTAAGGGTCATCAATTGAGTAACGGCAACATGATGGTGTTTACAGGCAATGCCAACCCCGTGCTAGCGCAGGAAGTCGCTACGCATTTGGGCATTGAGCTAGGCCGTGCTGATGTTGGCCGTTTTAGTGACGGCGAAATTATGCTGGAGTTGCTGGAAAACGTGCGTGGCCGCGATGTATTTGTATTGCAATCCACCAGCCATCCTACCAATGATAGCTTGATGGAGGTGATGGTGATGGTAGATGCGCTGCGTCGCTCGTCTGCAGGCCGCATCACTGCTGCTATCCCCTATTTGGGCTATTCGCGGCAAGATCGTCGTCCACGCTCTGCGCGTGTGGCGATTACCGCGAAAGTGGTGGCCAATATGCTTACTAGCGTGGGCGTAAATCGCTTAATGACCATGGATTTGCACTCAGATCAAATTCAGGGCTTTTTTGATATTCCTGTAGATAATATTTATGCCACGCCGATTTTGCTAGATGATTTACTCAAGCAACATTACGAAGATTTAGTGGTAGTTTCACCCGACGTTGGCGGCGTTGTGCGCGCCCGTGCTGCTGCAAAGCAGCTAAGTGCTGATTTGGCGATTATCGATAAACGTCGCCCAAAACCAAATGTAGCCAAAGTGATGAACATTATTGGTGAAGTGGCTGGGCGCAACTGCGTGATTATGGACGACATGGTCGATACCGCGAATACGCTGTGCGAAGCGGCTGCAGCATTAAAAGCAGAAGGTGCTTTGAAAGTATTAGCCTACGCTACTCACCCTGTATTATCGGGCAACGCAGCGGAGCGTATCGCCAACTCCGACTTGGATGGATTAGTAGTAACGAACACGATTCCGCTCAGCCAGGCATCGATTGATTGCAAAAAAATACGCCAATTAAGCGCTGCACAATTGTTGGCAGAAACGATTAAACGCATTAGCCAGGAAGAGTCAGTTTCCTCTTTATTTATGGATTAAGTTTTAGCCTGCACACTGGTCGCGGTGCGCAGTTTTTAGTGTAGTACCGCTATGATTCAAACTATTATTTTATAGTTAATTACAGCAAATTTAGGAGCAACAAAATGAGTATCGAAATTATTGCAGTCAAACGTGACGTCAAAGGTACGGGTGCGAGCCGCCGTCTACGTCGCGCTGGCAATGTGCCAGGTGTGGTTTACGGAGCAGGTAAAACGGCCATAAATCTTGAAGTGAATCATAAAGAGTTGTTTTTACAATTCCGTCACGAGGCGTTTCATGCGTCTATTTTAAGCCTGAATTTAGATGGCAAAAAAGAAGACGTGCTATTGCGTGACTTTCAAATGCATCCAGTACGTAACACTATTCAACACATTGATTTTCAACGTGTTTCAGCCACTGAAAAAATTCACGTTAAAATTCCTTTCCACTTCCTTAATGCTGAAAACGCCCCTGGCGTTAAGCTAGAAGGCGGTATTGTGGCGCACATTATGACGGAAGCCGAAGTAAGTTGCCTGCCAAAAGATTTGCCTGAGTTTATTGAGGTAGATTTAGGTGCTCTAGAACTCGGCGATTCAGTGCACTTGTCGCAAATCACTTTGGCCACAGGCGTAGAGTTTGTACAACTTACGCACGGCAACGATGCAGCTGTTGCGGCAATTGCCAAAACGCGCGGCGGCATTTCTGACGAAGACGAAGCGGCAGCAGATACAACTGCTACTGATGAAGCCGCACCAGGCGCACCAGCAGCGCCAGCTGAACCTGCGGCCGAATAATTTAGCCATTTAGCAAATAAAAGCGCGTACTTAAATATTAAGTGCGCGTTTTTTATTGATGCTATTGAGTTATTATAAAACCTCTTTATTACGTAGCGAGCGCAGTTGAGACAAGTCAAAAATTGGCTAAAAACCGGAATGTATGTGGGAATCCTTGAGGATTTTGAGCCAGTTTTTAACGCAGTATCAACAAGCGCAGCAGTTAGAAAGAAGTTTTATGGGAATTAAATTATTTGTAGGCTTGGGTAACCCTGGTGATAAATACATCGCCACGCGCCACAACGCGGGCTTTTGGTTTATCGACCAAATCGCTGCGCAAACCAATTGCAAGCTGGCTTTGGATGCGAAATTTTTTGGTCTAGTCAGCAAGCTTAATCAAGAATCATGGCTGCTAAAACCCAGTACTTTTATGAACAACAGCGGCAAGGCGGTTGTTGCGCTGGCCAACTATTACAAAATTTCTCCCGCAGAGATTTTAGTTATTCACGATGAGCTAGATTTGCCTGCCGGCACCGTCAAACTCAAGCTGGGCGGCGGCCGCAGCGGCAATGGCATTAAAGATATTATTGCCGCATTGGGCACGGAAGATTTTTGGCGCTTACGTCTTGGCATTGGCCACCCAGGTGACAAAAACGAGGTGGTTAACTACGTGCTTAAAGCGCCGTTAAAAAATGAAAAAACCGCCATTGACGACAGCATCATGGAAAGCGCAAAACTGCTAGAACTATTGCTGGCTGGTGAGTTTGAAAGCGCAATGCAAAAATTGCACACTAAAAATGAATAGAGAAACTAGATGAAATGCGGAATC
>JANYGD010000018.1 GCA_025359405.1 Methylotenera sp.
CATTTTCTGGCTGGCGAATTCTACAATTAGAATCGCATTTTTAGCCGCCAAACCAATCAAAGTAATCAGCCCAATTTGAAAATAAACATCATTCGGCATACCGCGCACCAACACCGCCAACAGCGCGCCTGTCAAAGCAAATGGCACCGCCATAATCACTGCTAATGGTAAAGCCCAAGTTTCAAACTGTGCCGCCAAAATGAGAAACACCATGATAATGGCAAAGCCAAAGGCATACATCGCTGCAGAGCCGGTGCGCTTTTCTTGGTAAGCTTGGGCTGTCCAATCGATTTGGTAACCATCAGGTAAATTCTCTTTTGCAATACGTTCGACTATCTTAATTACATCGCCAGAGCTCACACCTGGCGCGCCGCTGCCAAATATTTTGGCTGAAAGCAAGCCGTTATAACGCTCTAATTGCTCTGCACCCACTAAATTACTCACTTTGCTCAAAGCCGAAAGTGGAATCATATTGCCCGCTGGGTTTGCAGCAGTGGGTTGGCTACGCACATAGACTTTACCCAAGTCTTCAGGCTTCATCCTAAACGCTGACTCTGCTTGCAACTGCACCCGATAAGTGCGGCCATTTTTATTAAAGTCGTTCACATAAAATGACCCCATGGTGCTTTGTAAAGTAGCATAAATATCTGAAATTTTTACATTTTGGGAAATGGCTTTAGACTCATCCACGTCAATTTGTAACTGCGGTACAGTGGGGTGGAAAAAAGTATTCAGGCCTGTTAATTTTGGCTCGGCTTTCAAAGCATCGATAAAGCTATTCGTCACAGCTGCGAGTTTAAGAGGGTTTGTATCGTGGCTTTGCACATACACCTCAAAACCGCCAGCACTGCCCAAGCCACGAATCGCGGGTGGGTTCACCGCAAACGCTATGCCATCAGGCTGACTCATACCGATACCAAACAGCTTGCCTACAATTTGGTCGGCAGTAGTCTCACGCTCACTCCAATCTTTAAGCCTCACAAACATAGTCGCGGCATTGGTTTTGTTAGCACCAGTCAATAGCTCAAGGCCATTCACAGCAAACTCAAACCCCACTGCCGGATCTGGCGCAATGGCGGCACGTATATTTTCTGTAGTTTTGGTGGTGCGGCTTAAAGTCGCGCCATCAGGCATCATCACAATGGTCACCACATAACCTTGATCTTCAGCAGGCACAAAACTACCGGGTACCGAGCGGAACAGCACAACCACTGCAATCAGAATGCCCGCAAAGGCAAGCCCGCCGATCACTTTATGTTTCAACGTTAAGGCTACAGTATCCGTATAAAAATGCGATATTTTACTAAAGCCTTTATTAAATTTGCGAAAGAACCAATTTTCGTCATGCTTTTTTTTCAAAATCATGGCACAAAGTGCGGGGGTTAAAGTTAAAGCCACAACACCAGAAATCACTACGGCAATCGCCACTGTCACGGCAAATTGGCGAAATAACTGGCCTGCAATCCCGCCCTGAAAAGCCACTGGCACAAACACTGCGCATAACACCAACACAATCGCCACCACTGCGGCCGAAACTTGATGAATGGATTTAATCGCAGCTGGCAAGGGCTCTAGGTTTTCTTCTCGCATCAGCCGCTCAGTGTTTTCTAGCACCACAATGGCGTCATCCACCACAATACCAATTGCCAGAATCATGGCAAAAAGGGTGAGCAAATTAATAGAAAAACCAAATAGATACAAACCAGCAAAAGTACCAATTAAAGAAATCGGCACTGCAATAATGGGGATGAGCGTTGCGCGCCAGCTTTGCAAGAATAAAAATACCACCAATACTACCAACACCAAGGCTTCAGCAAACGTTTTAAATACCTCTTTAATGGTAGCCTTAACAAAATCACTGGTGTCATAAGGAATGGTGTATTGCATGCCCGCAGGGAAGTGCGCTTTAAGTTCTTCAATTTTATCTTTAATGCCTTTGGCGGTATCCAAGGCATTAGCACCACTCTGCAAAAAGATAGGAATAGCAACGCCAGGCTGACCATTCAATGCCGACGTTACATTGTAGCTTTGCGCGCCCAGCTCAATGCGTGCTACGTCTTTTAGATAAAGCACGCCGCGCGGACCATCCGCTTTAATAATGATATTGCCAAATTGCGCAGGATCAACCAAACGCCCTTTGGCAGTTACGGTATAGATCAACTGCTGACCTGCTGGCGCGGGGTCTGCCCCAATTTTACCAGCAGCATATTGATTATTTTGTGCAGTGATTGCAGCCGCAATATCGCTGGTACTCACGCCAAGCTGTGCCATACGATCTGGTCGCAGCCAAACGCGCATGGCGTAATCTTGGCCACCAAAAATCAAGGCATCGCCCACACCTTTAACGCGTTTTATTTCATCTAACACGTTTAAAGTAGCGTAATTACTTAAAAACAAACGATCATGCTTTACATCTTTTGAAGTGAGCATCACCACTAATAAAATATCGTTCGATTTTTTCTGAACGATCAAGCCGTTTCGGCGCACATCATCAGGTAAGCGTGGCGTGGCGATATTCACGCGATTGCTTACATTAAAAGTCGCTTGGTCAATGTTAGTACCTACTTCAAAGGTGGCAGTAATCACCAACGTACCGCTAGAATCGGCGCTGGAACTGAAATACAGCAAATTATCCACACCGCTTAATTGCTCTTCAATGGGTGCCGCTACCGTCTTAGAAAGTGTATCGGCACTTGCACCAGGATAGTTTGCTGTAATAGTTACCGTAGGTGGCGCAATTTGTGGATATTGTGCCACAGGTAGCTGAAATGCGGCGGCCAAGCCAGCTAACACAATAATGATAGAAAGTACCGAAGCAAAAATTGGTCGCGTGATAAAAAACTTGGTCATGGTTTTTTATCCTAATTTCGCAGATTTATTGTCTGAAGTCGGCATTGGCGCTGGCATCTCGCCAAACTTATGCGGCGCTACTGGCGCACCTGGGCGCAATTTGAGTAAATTATCCACAATTATTTTATCGTTCGCATTCAAGCCTTCAAGCACAATCCAATCTTTACCTTGCCATTCAGCCACTACAATAGGTTTAATAGTTACTTCATTTTTTTCGTTCGCGACAAACACAAATTTGCCTTGATCGCCCGTTAATACTGCGGTTTGCGGCACCAAAAACACGCCTTCGCGCGTGCCAGTAGTGACGCGGGCACGCACAAACTGGCCTGGCAACAAGGTTTTATCGGTATTTGCAAAGGTCGCCCGAAACTCTTGTGTGCCCAAACTTGGGTTGATTTGATTAGCGGTAAAATTGAGTTTGCCTTTTTGCGCGTATTCGCTGCCATCAGGCAAAATCAAGCTCACTGCGCTTACGTGTGTTGCGTCTAAATGTCCACCCAAATTGGCAAGGTCAGACTCAGACAAACTAAACCGTACCCAAATTGGGGAAACCTGAATAATCGTCGTCAGCAAGCTGGTATTAGGCGCCACCAGTGCGCCCTCAGAATATTGAAAACGCCCGGCAATACCTGAAACTGGCGCCGTTACTTGCGTGTAGGAAAGGTTAAGTTCGGCTTCTTTGATGTTAGCTTGTGCCTGCATCATACCTGCTTGCGAAATGCTAGCGTCCGAAGTTGCGTTATCGTACTCGCGTTGGCTGATGGATTGCGTTTCCAGCAAATCTTTTAATCTGCTAGATTCGCGTGAGGTTTGTGTAATGCGCGCACCCTGTTCCGCAGCCTGGGCCCTTGCTTGTGCTAGCGCAATTTGAAATGGTGCCGGGTCAAGTTGAAACATCACCTGCCCAGCTTTAACTGGCTGACCTTCTTCGAATAGTTTTTTAAGGATAATGCCGCCAACGCGCGGACGCACTTCTACCTCGCTTGCACCTTCGGTTTGCGCCACCGCCTCTGTGCTCATCGGCACCGATGTTGACTCAGCAGTAATTACACTCACAGGCATTGGTGGCATTGTCATGCCTGTTGGCGCCGCCGCACCTTCTGATTTTTTGTTACAGGCAGCCAAACTCACCACCAATAAAATCAAAAATGCTAGATTTACTTTTTGCAACCTACTCTTTTGTAACAAAAAAACTGACATTGATAGCCCCACCTATTTTAAAATTATCTTGCTTACATACAAGTTTGAATGTATATTATATACAAACATGAATGTATGTAAACAACTTTTTATTAAATTTTTAAGGATTTAATTCGCAATATGGTAAGAAAAACTAAACTAGATGCCGAGCTAACGCGCCAACGTATTATTGATGCCGCACGCGAAGTATTTTTGGCGCGCGGCGTTAGCCGCTCTACCCTCGAACATATTGCAGCGCAAGCCGAGGTCACGCGCGGCGCGGTGTATTGGCACTTTAAAAACAAAACTGAAATTTTTCATGCCCTTCGCGACCAAGTTTTTTTACCTTTAATAGACCGTATGGATGACACACTTGCCGTTGAAAGCAGTGATGATCCTCTCACCCAAATTGAAAACAGCCTGTGCGATACCATACACGATCTCAATAAAAACATTCAAATGCGTCAAACTTATGAAATTATGATGACGAAGTGTGAATACGTGGACGAATTTGCCACCGTATTACAACAAATTCTTAATAATTGCTCTAACATTACCGATAAATTTGAGCTCGCCTACGAGCGAGCAAAATCGAAAAATTTATTAGCTGGCTCACATACTCCATGCGCACTAGCGCTTGATACGCATTTATTTTTTAGCGGCTTATTACATTTGTGGGTAAAAGATACTGACGGCTCTAAATTTCGCTTTCAAGCAACCGACCTAATCAAATCACACATCCAGCTTCGCCGAAAGAAGTAGCTTTACAATCCTCCGCTTAGCGAACTCATGCAGTTCCCGCATCCATCACCGTTCTTGCATCTATTACCCTGTTTATGCTAAATTTTCCTTATGAAAGACACTTCGGAAATGACTGTGCAGCGGGCAAAGACCAGCGCAGACTTGGCTAGAGGCATTCTGCAGCGCATATTTCGCGACTTCAAAGGGTGTGTTCTGGTGCATTTTTGGGATAACACCGAGTTTCGGCTGGGGCAAAATGCGCCTGAGCTCACACTTACTTTTCATAGCGCAAAAGCTTTCCGCACACTTATTCTGTCGCGCGAACCTTTATACTTTTTAGAATCCTATATCCACGGACTTGTTGACGCTGAAGGCGATTTATACATCGTGCTTAAATTGCGTGATTACCTCACATCGGTGGAATTATCGCCACTAGAAAAAGCCGCACTCGCCGCTAAAACCCTCACAATAAAAGGTCACAAATTCACGCCGAAATTCGAATTACCTGCCAAATGGAAGAAGAAACTCAGTCAAAAATTGGGTATAAAGCCCAGCAAAGAACTAAATCGTGACTCTATCTCATTTCATTACGACGTTTCTAACGATTTTTACGCACTTTGGTTGGATGAACAAATGGTTTACTCCTGCGCCTATTATGAAGATGCCAGTCAAAGTCTGGAACAAGCACAGCGCAACAAACTCGACCATATTTGCCGCAAACTTCGGCTTAAACCTGGTGAGCGCATGCTTGATATAGGCTGCGGCTGGGGAGCGCTTATTTGTTGGGCTGCAGAGCATTATGGCGTGTATGCCCACGGCATTACTTTAAGCCAAAATCAGTTTGAATATGCACAAAAAACAATCAAAGCGCGTGGGCTAGAGCAAAAAGTGACGGTCGAGCTGCTTGATTACCGAGATCTGCAAGGTGAAGCCCAGTACGACAAGCTGGCTAGTGTGGGCATGTTCGAACACGTGGGGCTTAAAAACCTACCCACCTACTTTGCCATGACACATCGCGTGCTAAAACCCGGCGGATTATTCCTCAATCATGGCATCACCAGCGAAGAAGGTGGTTGGGAAAAAGGCCTTTCAACTGAGTTTATTAATCGCTATGTGTTCCCGGATGGTCAGCTTGAAGCTGTTAGCATCGTACTAACCATTATGGAAGACTGTGCTCTCGAGATTCACGATGTTGAAAGCCTGCGCCAACACTATGCGCTAACGCTGCGTGAGTGGGTAAAACGCCTTGAGGTACAGCACGGAGCAGCGTTGAAGTATGTGACCGAGCCGGCCTACCGCATCTGGCGGCTTTATATGGCAGCTTGCGCGCTACAGTTTGAAGAAGGTAGCACCGGAATTTACCAAATACTGGCCTCCAAACGTGAGTCTTTTTCTAGTCCCATTCCACTCACCAGACGCGACCTTTATAATTGAATTGCTTATTTGCCACTTGTGAAGCGCCAATCAAGGCGCTATCATGCGGTCATAGGGTCTAGAAAGAGTATTAATGAACGTTTATACCGGTGAAATTTACGGCAAACAAACATCCAGCAAATTTGTGATGTACAACGTGCTGAAAGTCAGCAAATCCGCTATCACCCTGCAAAATATCGATAATCCGCTTAGCCTGTTTGAAACCACCGCACAAAAATTAGTGTCATCCGGCTATGTTCGCATCAGCCAAACGCCTTACATCAACACTGAAGTCACCAGTGCTAAAAAGAAAAAAGCTATCAAAAGACCAACGCGCTGTCCTTATACGTTGGATTTTTTAGAAGCACGCGCCGATAGCGAGCGCCCTGCGCCTGTTTTACCCGATTTGTTTACTCATTAAGTCTTAGCCGCAAACTCAGCCACACGAACACCTAGCAACCGCGCAGTTTCCAAGTCGCCTTTGTTTACTTCGTCCGCAGAGGAATCGCTTGGGGATGCCATCAACGCCCCAGAAAAACTACCTAAAAAGTTAACATCGCCATGCTTAGCCGCTTTAGTATTGGCTGGCATTAAACCAGTACCCACCCAAACACC
>JANYGD010000028.1 GCA_025359405.1 Methylotenera sp.
ACCAGCAGGTACTGAAATGGTGATGCCAGGCGACAACGTTTCTATCACAGTAGAATTGATTGCCCCAATCGCCATGGAAGAAGGCTTACGCTTCGCGATTCGTGAAGGTGGTCGTACCGTAGGTGCGGGTGTGGTGGCTAAGGTGCTTGCGTAAACGTTATATTTAAAGCTTAAAAGTTTAGCAAGATTATTAAAGTTAAATAGGCCAATAGCTCAATTGGTAGAGTATCGGTCTCCAAAACCGAGGGTTGGGGGTTCGAGACCCTCTTGGCCTGCCAGTTTAAAAAATATTAGTTTATTGATTTAAGCTAAGTAAAAAGTCTGTAAAGACAAAGTAAAGACGATAACGATGATAGATAAAATTAAGTTAGTCTTGTCCGCGCTGCTATTGGTAGCTGGCATTGCTGGCTTTTACATTCTTGCAGATAAAGCACTCGTGCTGCGAATTCTTGCCATACTGGCAGGTTTGGCCGCGGCTATTGCGGTATTGTGGACAACGCCACAAGGGCAAACGGCGCTGGGTTTTGTCGGTGAATCAGTCGCAGAGGCGAAGAAAGTGGTTTGGCCGACTAGAAAAGAAACCATACAAACGGCTATTGCGGTGTTTATTTTAGTAGCTATTGTGGCAGCTTTCCTCGCAGTGGTAGATATTGGTTTCGCATATATGGTGCAATGGTTAATGGGACGGAGTGCTTAATGAGTATGCGTTGGTATGCAGTCCAAGCCTTTTCTGGGATGGAAAAATCCGTGAAAGCTGGCATCGAAGAACGTATTGCACGTTCCGATTTGCAAGATCAATTTGGTGATATTTTAGTGCCAGTTGAAGAAGTGATTGAAATGAAAGCGGGTGTAAAAAAGATTTCAGAGCGTCGCTTGTACCCAGGTTACGTGCTTGTGCAAATGAGTATGTCTGATGAAAGCTGGCATTTGGTTAAAAGTACGCCGCGTGTGACCGCGTTCATTGGCGGTAGCGCGCAAAAGCCGACACCAATTAAAGACAAAGAAGTCGAAATTATTTTACAGCGTATGGATGACAGTAAGTCTAATCCAACACAAAAACTCACTTTTGAAAAAGGTGAGTCTGTACGTGTGGTAGATGGTCCGTTTAAAGACTTTTCTGGCACGGTAGAAGAAATTAATTACGAGAAAAGCAAACTGCGTGTTGCGGTGGTTATTTTTGGCCGTGCGACGCCGGTGGAGTTAGATTTCAGCCAAATTGAAAAAGAAGTTTAGTAGAAAAATTGTAGTTTGTAGTATTTATTAACGGGGAGCTTTGATTGAATTCAAAGCGTTCGTACCCATATTAGGAGTATTAAAATGGCAAAGAAAGTCATTGGCTACATTAAACTGCAGATTCCCGCAGGCAAAGCCAACCCTAGCCCACCAGTAGGCCCAGCTTTGGGTCAACGTGGCCTCAATATTATGGAATTCTGTAAAGCATTTAACGCGGCGACACAAAACGTAGAGCCAGGCTTGCCGATTCCAGTGGTGATTACCGCATTTGCGGATAAAAGCTTCACTTTTATCATGAAAACACCGCCAGCGACGATTCTCATTAAAAAAGCAGCAAAAATTGAAAAAGGCTCAGCAACACCGCATACAGATAAAGTAGGCAAAATCACGCGCAAACAAGCGGAAGAAATTGCAACAATCAAAATGCCAGATTTAACAGCAGCAGATATGGACGCAGCGGTGCGCATTATTGCTGGTAGCGCACGCAGTATGGGTATTGAAGTGGAGGGCGTATAACATGGCTAAAAGAATAAATGCGCTTCGCGCAAAAGTAGATCGTGACAAACTTTATCCCGCAACTGAGGCTTTGGGTTTGGTTAAAGAAGGTGCGACTGCAAAATTTAACGAATCTATCGATACTGTTATCAATCTAGGGATTGATGCACGCAAATCCGACCAGCTCGTACGTGGTGCATTAGTGCTGCCAAATGGTACAGGTAAAGTGACTCGCGTTGCGGTGTTTGCACAAGGTGCACAGGCCGAGGCTGCAAAAGCAGCTGGTGCGGATATTGTTGGTTTTGAAGATTTAGCTGAAAAGGTAAAAGCTGGCTTTTTAGACTTTGATGTTGCTATTGCAACACCAGATGCGATGCGTATTGTCGGCACGCTCGGTCAAGTATTAGGTCCGCGTGGATTAATGCCAAACCCAAAAGTAGGCACGGTAACGCCAGATGCGGCGACTGCTGTTAAAAATGCTAAGGCAGGACAAGTGCAATATCGTACCGATAAGGGTGGCATTGTGCATTGCACGATTGGACGCGCTTCATTTACGGTTGAGCAATTACAAGCCAATTTAGCGGCTTTGGTTGATGCGCTTAGTAAGGCTAAACCAGCCTCAACCAAAGGCGTATTTTTGAAAAAAATATCGGTCTCTAGCACCATGGGTGCTGGCGTACGTATTGATCAAGCGAGCATTGCTTAAGATTTAAAAATTATTGAGTAATTTTTAATTTACTCAAAAAAAGAACTTTGGGCTTGTTGTTTAGGCTAGAAATTATTAGGTCAAAACAGCAAGAGCATCAAAGACCGTTGGTATCCGCGAGGATTTAATTAAAGCGGAGAGAAAATGGGTGAGTGGGGTGTTTCAGTCCTCAGTCCTCTGTTATCTGTCTCCTGAAACCAACGCAGATGGCGAAACCCGACACAGGATATGTTTGAGTATTGCCTGAATAAGGACGCCGTGAGCGGTGCAAAGTTGAAGTACTTTGTACTTTATTAACGGAAGGAGAAAAGACCTTGAGTCTCAATCTAACAGAGAAAAAAGCAGTAGTTGCTGAAGTCAGCGAGCAAGTCGCTAAGGCGCAAGCAATTGTTCTTGCTGAATATCGTGGCATGAGTGTGAGCGATATGACGGTATTACGCGCACAGGCTAGAAAATCAGGCGTTTACTTACGTGTGTTGAAAAACACGCTAGTACGCCGTGCAGTCGATGGCACAGAATTTTCTGGTTTGGCGAGTGATATGGTTGGCCCGTTGGTGTTCGGCATTTCTGCCGACCCAGTTGCTACGGCAAAAGTGATGAACGATTTCGCTAAGTCTAACGACATGTTTGTGATTAAAGCAGGCGCAATGCCTAACCAAGTGCTTAATGCCACTGGCGTTAAAGCCTTGGCCAGCATGCCTAGCCGTGAGGAATTATTGGCTAAATTGCTCGGTACCATGCAAGCCCCAATCAGTAAATTTGTGCAGACACTGAACGAAGTGCCTAGCAAATTTGTACGCGGGTTGGCAGCAGTACGTGATCAAAAAGCAGCTTAATTTTTAACAGCTAACTTACACATATTAATTTTTAGGAGTATTACAAATGGCAGTTTCTAAAGTAGATATCTTAGATGCAATCAGTTCAATGTCAGTGTTAGATTTATCCGCATTGATTAAAGAAATGGAAGAAAAATTTGGTGTTTCAGCAGCGGCAACCGCAGTTGCAGTAGCAGCTCCAGCAGCAGGCGGCGTAGCACCAGTTGCAGCGGCTGAGCAAACTGAGTTCAACGTTATCTTGTTAACAGCGGGCGAACAAAAAGTGAGCGTTATTAAAGCTGTTCGCGAATTGACAGCGCTTGGTTTGAAAGAAGCAAAAGACTTAGTGGATGGCGCACCAAAAGCTATTAAAGAAGGCGTAAACAAAGCTGACGCAGATGCAGCGTTGAAAAAATTGATTGAAGCTGGCGCAACTGGCGAAATCAAATAATTCATTCATTTGATAGGCTTTAGCTGACGGGAGACCGTCAGCTTTAGTCGTTTTTAAGCAGCAGGATTTGTAACAAATTGTAACTTTAATTTTTTAACATTTGAAATATGTGATGTTAGAAATCAAAACATTGAAATGGTTGAAAGTGTTTTGTCTTCTACCCTCAAAATATCAGGAGACGCTATGAGCTATTCCTTTACCGAAAAAAAACGCATTCGTAAAAGCTTTGCAAAACGAGAAAGTGTGCAAGAAGTGCCGTACTTGCTTGCGATGCAGTTGGAGTCTTACAAAGCATTTTTACAAGCAGAAATCCCAGCAGACAAGCGTACTCCAGATGGTTTGGAATCAACTTTCAGTTCTGTATTTCCGATTGTCAGTCATTCTGGCAACGCACGTTTAGACTATGTTAGCTATCAACTAGGCAATGAGCCATTTGATGTGAAAGAGTGTCAACAACGTGGCCTAACTTTTGCTGCGCCGCTGCGCGTGAAAGTGCGTTTAACCATCATGGATAAAGAGGCTTCAAAACCCACCGTGAAAGAGGTAAAAGAGCAAGAAGTGTACATGGGTGAATTGCCGCTAATGACCGAAAATGGCTCGTTTGTGATTAACGGTACTGAGCGCGTGATTGTTTCGCAATTGCATCGTAGCCCAGGCGTGTTCTTCGAGCATGATCGTGGCAAAACGCACTCATCAGGCAAATTGCTGTTCTCAGCACGAATTATTCCTTACCGTGGCTCATGGTTAGATTTTGAGTTTGATCCGAAAGATTATTTGTATTTCCGTGTTGACCGTCGCCGCAAAATGCCAGTGACAATTTTGTTGAAAGCCTTAGGTTATACACCAGAGCAAATTTTAGAAACATTCAACGATACTGATACTTTCCATATTGGTCCAAAAGGCGTGGAATTTGAATTGGTAGCAGATCGTCTGCGTGGCGAAATGGCCAAATTTGATATTGCCGACAAAGCTGGCCACGTGTTGGTGGCTAAAGATAAGCGCATCACCGTCAAGCATATTCGTGATATTGAAAAAGCAGGCGTAAAAAAGATAACAGTCCCAACTGATTTCATCATGGGTCGCGCGCTAGCGAACAATATTATTGACAAAGAAACAGGCGAAATCGTAGCGAGTGCTAACGATGAAATTACTGAAAC
>JANYGD010000030.1 GCA_025359405.1 Methylotenera sp.
ACCAGCAGGTACTGAAATGGTGATGCCAGGCGACAACGTTTCTATCACAGTAGAATTGATTGCCCCAATCGCCATGGAAGAAGGCTTACGCTTCGCGATTCGTGAAGGTGGTCGTACCGTAGGTGCGGGTGTGGTGGCTAAAATTATTGCGTAATTAAACATATAAAACGGCAGACAAAAGTCTGCCGTTTCGCTCTTTAAAGGAAAAGTAAATGGCAGCTCAAAAAATTCGTATTCGCTTGAAAGCATTTGATTATCGTTTGATTGATCAATCTGCTCAAGAAATCGTAGAAACAGCAAAACGCACAGGCGCCGTGGTTAAAGGCCCAGTGCCGTTGCCAACGCGTATTGAACGTTTTGATATTTTGCGTTCACCGCATGTCAATAAAACATCGCGTGATCAGTTTGAGATTCGCACCCACCAACGTTTGATGGATATTGTTGATCCAACTGACAAAACAGTAGATGCTTTAATGAAATTAGATTTGCCTGCAGGCGTTGATGTTGAAATTAAGCTTTAAATAAGTAGTAGGTGTTGTAAATAAAAGCAGAGTTCGGTATAATCCGCACTCTTTCACAGAAGTTGGTCAATTGTAATCAACTTCTTTAACTAAAAATAAGGATACGATCATGAGCTTAGGGCTTATTGGTCGCAAGGTGGGCATGACCCGCGTATTTACTGACGATGGCGCAAGCATCCCGGTAACTGTGCTGGAAGTTGTACCCAACCGTGTGACACAGATCAAGACAGTCGCGAGCGATGGCTATACAGGCCTTCAAGTTGCTCACGGCACGCGTCGTGCTAGCCGCATCAACAAAGCGCTTACTGGGCATTATGCCAAGGCGGGTGTTGCTGCAGGTGCTGGTATCAAAGAATTCAATGTTACTGCTGATGTTTTGGCTGCCTATCAAGTTGGTGGCAACGTCACAGTCGAAATTTTCTCAGCTGGTCAATTAGTGGATGTAACAGGCACCTCAATTGGTAAGGGCTTTGCTGGCGCGATTAAACGCCATCACTTTAAGTCTAACCGCGCATCGCACGGTAACTCTAAATCACATAACGTACCTGGTTCTATCGGTATGGCGCAAGATCCAGGTCGAGTATTCCCAGGTAAACGCATGCCTGGTCATTTGGGTGACGTAACAGTCACTACACAAAATCTAGAAATAGTGCGTGTGGATGCTGAACGTAACTTGCTGCTGATTAAAGGCGCAATCCCAGGTTCTAAAGGCGGCGACGTTGTTGTGCGCCCAGCTATTAAAGCCAAGCTCCAAAAAGTGAGGGGCTAATCATGGAAATCAAATTAATCGATAACAACGGTAAAACTGCTAAAAAAGGCGTTTCTGTATCAGAAGTGACTTTTGGTCGCGAGTTTAACGAAGCCTTAGTGCATCAAGTGGTTGTTGCGTACATGGCGAATGCCCGCACAGCAACGCGCCAACAAAAAGGCCGCGATACAGTAGCGCATACCACGCACAAACCATACGCTCAAAAAGGTACTGGTAATGCGCGTGCAGGTATGAGCTCAAGCCCAATTTGGCGTGGAGGTGGTCGCGCTTTCCCAAATTCACCTAACGAAAATTTTAGCCACAAAGTAAACCGTAAGGCTTACCGCGCGGGCATGCAAACCATTTTGTCTGAACTTGTTCGTCAGGATCGTATTGCGGTGGTAGAAGATTTTAAAATTGCAACGCCTAAAACTAAGCAGTTTGTTGAAAAAATCAAAAGCTTGGGTTATGCAGATGGTGTGTTGATTCTAACGGATGGTTTTGACGAGAATTTATACTTGTCATCACGCAATTTAATTAATGTAATGGTGGTTGAAGCGCAATATGCTGACCCAGTTAGCCTAGTACGTTTTGCTAAAGTATTGGCCACCGCTGGTGCAGTGAAGAAACTTGAGGAGATGCTAGCATGATGAGCGCTATTACGAAATCTCAAGATCGTTTATTACAAGTGATTTTAGCACCACAAATTACCGAAAAAGCGACTTATATTGCTGATAAACATCAGCAAATCGCTTTCAAAGTACGTACTGATGCAACTAAACCAGAAATCAAAGCAGCAGTTGAGCTTGTTTTTAAAGTTGAAGTTGAAAAGGTTGCAGTAATCAATGTTGGTGGTAAAACTAAGCGCGCTGGCAAAAGTATGGGTAAGCGTAAAGACTGGAAAAAGGCGTATGTTAGCTTGAAACCAGGCCAAGAAATTAACTTCGCAGCGGGCGAATAAGGAGAGAAGATATGGCATTAGTAAAAGTCAAACCAACTTCCCCCGGCCGTCGTGGTGTACTTAAAGTAGTGACACCAGATTTGTATAAAGGCAAGCCACACGCGCCGCTGTTGGAAAGTCAAAGTAAACATGCAGGCCGTAATAATAACGGTCATATTACAACCCGTCACCAAGGCGGTGGTCATAAGCAGCACTATCGTATGATTGATTTCCGTCGCAATAAAGACGGCATTCCTGCGAAAGTGGAGCATATTGAGTACGATCCAAATCGTACCGCACATATTGCATTGCTTTGTTATGCCGATGGTGAGCGTCGTTACATTATTGCGCCACGCGGCATTGCTGCCGGTGCGCAGTTGATTAGCGGTGCAGAAGCGCCTATCAAAGTAGGTAATGCGTTGCCACTGCGTAATATCCCAGTTGGCAGCACCATTCATTGTATCGAATTGCAACCTGGTAAGGGCGCACAAATTGCCCGCTCAGCGGGTACTTCAGTTCAGTTGCTAGCGCGTGAAGGTGCTTACGCATCGTTGCGTTTACGTTCCGGCGAGGTTCGCCGCGTACACGTAGATTGCAAAGCAACTTTAGGTGAAGTGGGTAATGAAGAGCATTCACTACGTTCAATTGGTAAAGCTGGTGCGATGCGCTGGCGTGGTGTTCGCCCAACCGTTCGCGGTGTGGTGATGAACCCAGTTGATCACCCGCACGGTGGTGGTGAAGGTAAAACAGCTGCTGGTATGAATCCAGTGAGCCCATGGGGTGTTAAAACAAAAGGTTATCGTACGCGTAGAAATAAACGTACTGATAACATGCGCATTAGTCGTCGTCCGAGAGGCGTAAGGTAATCATATGGCACGTTCAATTAAAAAAGGTCCATTTATTGATGGACATTTGGCAAAAAAAGTAGAAGCTGCTGCTGCTACGCGCGATCGCAAACCAATTAAAACTTGGTCACGTCGCTCAACAATCTTGCCAGATTTTATTGGTTTAACCATTGCTATTCACAATGGTAAGCAACATATACCAGTGTTGATTTCTGAAAACATGGTCGGTCACAAGCTTGGTGAATTTGCGTTGACGCGCACATTCAGAGGTCATGCGGCTGATAGAAAAGCTAGCAAATAAGAGGCTGATGATATGCAAGTAACTTCAATATTAAAAGGCGTTCACCTCTCCCCGCAGAAAGCGCGTTTGGTGGCTGACCTTGTTCGTGGCAAAAAAGTGGATCATGCACTGGATATCTTAAATTTCACACCAAAAAAAGGCGCTGAAATCATTAAGAAGGTGGTTGAATCCGCTATTGCCAATGCAGAACATAACAATGGCGCAGATATCGACGAGTTGAAGGTCACTTCAATTTATGTGGATAAAGGTATTGTGCTTAAACGTATTCGTCCTCGCGCAAAAGGTCGCGCAGGTCGTATTATTAAACCAACCTGTCACATTCATGTGACAGTTGGCGACTCAAAGGTATAACATGGGACAAAAAATACATCCAATCGGTTTCCGTCTGAGTGTCCAAAAAAATTGGTCATCGCGTTGGTACGCCAATAGCAAAAATTTCCCTGAAATGTTGCAAAGCGACATTAAAGTACGTGCATTT
The DNA here is from genome assembly GCA_025359405.1 of Methylotenera sp. Classification (GTDB taxonomy): domain Bacteria; phylum Pseudomonadota; class Gammaproteobacteria; order Burkholderiales; family Methylophilaceae; genus Methylotenera_A. The sequence goes on from JANYGD010000030.1 coordinate 3,834, forward strand.
TTAAATAAAAAATTAGCCAGTGCTGCTGTGAGTAAAATTATTATTGAGCGCCCAGCAAAAAATGCAAAAATTACCATTCACAGTGCGCGTCCTGGCGTGGTAATTGGCAAAAAAGGTGAAGATATTGAATCTTTACGCTCTGCCCTGCAAGGCATGATGGGCGTGCCAGTACATTTGAATATTGAAGAAGTGCGTAAGCCAGAAATTGACGCTACATTGATTGCACAATCCATTGCGCAGCAACTTGAAAAACGTGTGATGTTCCGACGTGCCATGAAACGCGCCATGCAAAATGCTATGCGCTTAGGCGCACAAGGCATCAAAATCATGAGTTCGGGTCGTTTGAATGGTATCGAAATTGCACGTACCGAATGGTATCGTGAAGGCCGTGTGCCATTGCATACATTGCGCGCTGATATTGATTACGGTGTTGCCGAAGCATTAACAACCTACGGCATTATTGGCATTAAAGTGTGGGTATTTAAAGGCGAAATTTTTGCAGATAACGTGCAAGCGCCAATTGGGGCAACAGCGCCAGCCGCCACACCAGTTGCTGAACCAGAGAAAAAAGTAAGAAAGCCGAGGGCTAAAGATGCTGCAACCGTCTAGACAAAAATACCGCAAGATGCAAAAAGGCCGCAACAAGGGCATTGCAACGACGGGTAATAAAGTAAGTTTTGGTGATTTTGGTTTAAAAGCCATTGGTCGCGGTCGTTTGACTGCACGTCAAATCGAGGCTGCTCGTCGTGTCATGACCCGACACATTAAACGTGGTGGTCGTGTATGGATTCGTATTTTCCCAGATCAACCAATTTCTAAAAAACCTGCTGAAGTGCGTATGGGTAACGGTAAAGGTAGTACCGAGTACTACGTAGCGCAAATTCAGCCAGGTAAAATGTTATACGAGATGGACGGTGTGAGTGAAGAGCTTGCGCGTGAAGCGTTTCGTTTGGCAGCTGCTAAGTTGCCAATTGAAACGACATTCATGATCCGTCAATTAGGGAGTTAGTAATGAAAGCTACCGATTTAAGAGCAAAAAGTGTGGATGAATTGAATGCTGAATTGATTGAATTGCGTCGTGCGCAGTTTTCACTCCGCATGCAAATTGCAACACAACAATTAACAAAAGTAGATCAGCTAGGTAAAGTACGCAAAGATGTTGCGCGTGTGAAGCTTGTATTGGCTGAGAAAGCGAAACAGGCATAAATGATGACAGACGTTAAAATGGCAGAATCTACAAAAGTAGTGCGCACGCTAAGTGGTCGCGTTGTTAGCGACAAAATGGATAAAACCATCACCGTATTAGTTGAACGCAAAGTAAAGCATCCGTTAATCGGCAAAGTGATTGTGAAATCAAATAAATTTCACGCGCACGACGAAAAAAACGAATGTAAAGAAGGTGATTTAGTCACTATTACCGAAAGTCGCCCGATGTCAAAAACAAAAACATGGGTACTTAGTAAAGTAGTTACTAAGGCGTAAGCAATATTAAGTAGTAAAAAGGTGTTTATGGCTTGCTTCGCACCATAAATATCCGTTATAATGCTGGACTTTTCGGCACTCGTGAACTTTAAGATTAAAGTTCATAAAAGCAAGTGCCCCAATACTGACCGTGGTCTACTGGCCGTTTAACTAAAACGGCTGGTGTTGGTTTAACGGATTAAGTTGGAGATTTATCTCATGATTCAAATGCAATCTAGGCTAGAAGTTGCCGATAACACTGGTGCCCGCTCTGTGCAGTGCATCAAAGTGTTGGGTGGCTCAAAACGCCGTTACGCTGGTATAGGCGACATCATCAAGGTCAGCATTAAAGATGCCGCGCCACGTGGTCGCGTTAAAAAAGGCGAAGTTTACAGTGCAGTTGTAGTGCGCACCGCTAAAGGCGTGCGTCGCCCAGATGGCTCATTGGTTAAATTCGACACTAACGCCGCTGTATTACTCAATAATAAATTAGAACCGATTGGTACCCGTATTTTCGGCCCAGTGACACGCGAGCTACGTACTGAGCGTTTCATGAAAATCGTTTCTCTAGCACCTGAAGTGTTGTAAGGCTAAGGAATAGATATGAGCAAAATTCACAAGGGCGACCAAGTCGTTTTAAATACTGGTAA
>JANYGD010000065.1 GCA_025359405.1 Methylotenera sp.
CTAATCACGCCAATGTTGGCCATATAACCTGTTGAAAACAGCAATGCGGCAGGCATGTTTACAAATTTCGCCAGCTTTTTTTCTAACTCGTCATGATAACGATGATGACCCGTGATTAAATTGGAAGCCCCACTACCTACGCCAGAATCGCCAGCTGCTTGTTGCATGGCGGCGATTAAAGCTGGATGATTTGCTAAACCCAAGTAATCATTACTACAAAATGATAAATATTTCTTATCATTCGCAACGATATATTCTGCTTGCGGCGAATCTAAAAGGCGCCTCTGACGCAGCAAGCCATCTGCTTTGCGCTGATCTAGTTCTGTTTGTAATGCAGCCAACATTAAATTGAATGTATGCCCAATTTAGCAAACAATTTTTTATCCGTTTCCGCTTCTGGGTTGCCTGTAGTTAATAGTTTTTCACCATAAAAAATACTATTGGCACCCGCAATAAAACACAGCGCCTGAATACCTTCATGCATACTTTGGCGGCCTGCAGAAAGGCGCACAAAGCTATGCGGCATGGTAATACGCGCAGCGGCAATGGTGCGCACAAACTCGATTTGGTCCAACTCTTCAATGCCGTGCAAGGGCGTGCCTTCAACTTGCGTGAGCAAATTAATCGGCACGCTTTCAGGCGGGCGTTCCATATTGGCGAGCTGCGCCAACAAGCCCGCACGCTGATTGCGCGATTCCCCCATGCCAATAATGCCACCGCAACATACGTTAATATCGGCGCTGCGCACGCGGCCTAAGGTTTCCAGGCGGTCTTGATAGGTGCGCGTGGTAATTACATCGCCATAAAATTCGGGCGCGGTGTCGAGGTTATGATTGTAATAATCCAAACCCGCGCCTTTTAATTGCTCGGCTTGACCTTCTTTTAACATACCCAGTGTGGCGCAGGTTTCTAAACCCATGGCTTTCACTTCTGCGATCATTTTCAGCACGGGTTCTAAATCACGCTGCTTTGGGCCGCGCCAAGCAGCACCCATGCAGAAGCGGCTGGCACCGTTGTTTTTCGCTTCCGTCGCGGCAGCTATTACTTCATCAAGCGCCATTAGCGGCTCATCTTCAACCTCAGTATGGTAGCGTGTTGCTTGTGGGCAATAGCCGCAATCTTCACTGCAACCACCTGTTTTTATTGATAAAAGTGTACTTACTTGCACTGCGTTTGGGTCAAAATTTTCTCTATGTACCATTTGTGCTTTATAAATTAAATCGCTAAACGGTAGCTCGAACAAAACCACAATTTCGTCTACGCTCCAACGATTCACATTGGTTTGATTAGAAAGCTTTATTTCACTTTTACAACCATGTAGTGCATCCGTGTTTATAATAGATTCCTGAACAGGTTTTTGACTGCCTTTTTCTGTGCTTTCTAGCATGTTGTCTCTTTCTATGTGGCTAATTATTGAGTTAAGTCACTAGTTTAATGGATTATTTTAACCTAAATTATAAGCTGTAAAGCAATTATTATGCAACTACTAAACAATTGTCTAAAAAATAATCATTTGTCAAATTTAAGTAATTTTATAAATGCTTTATTTAAGCAGAATTGTCTTTTATGTGCATCGCAACTACATAGCTCTCTGGCCAATAACCATGCGCTTTGCGAAGCATGCCTTAAAGATTTACCATGGCACCCAAAAACAAGTTGTCCGCAATGCGGCTTAGCGTCCGATGGCAATATTTGCGGTAGCTGTATCAGCTCACCACCCGATTTCGACGCAACTTACTCCGTATTTTTATATGCTTACCCCGTTGATGCCATGATGCAGCGTTATAAATACGGCAGTATGCTCAATTTAGGTCACACATTTGGGCAATTGTTAAACGAGAAGACAAAGTTGGGAAGTGTAGATTTAATTATCCCCATGCCCATGCACCCGGCACGCATTAAGGAGCGCGGCTTTAACCAAGCGCATGAAATAACTAAAGTTTTGACTAAAAATCATACAGAAAAATTAGATTTTAAATCTAAACTAGATCACAAAAGCGTCATTCGCCAAAAACTCACGCCGCCGCAAGCCAGCTTACCGCTGAAAGAACGCGTGAAAAACATTAAAGGCGCATTTGCAGTTAATGGCGATTTAACGGGCAAACGTATCGCGATTGTCGATGACGTAATGACCACGGGTGCGAGCTTAAACGAACTCGCAAAAATGCTTAAAAAAGCAGGTGCTACGCATGTAGAATGCTGGGTAATCGCCCGCGCGCTTCCACATAAATAAATTATGTTTTCTATCACCCTTTTTGAACCCGAAATTCCGCCCAACACCGGCAACATAATTCGCCTATGCGCAAATACTGGTGCGGCTTTACACCTAATTGAGCCACTTGGATTTAAACTGGAAGATAAACAACTAAAACGCGCGGGACTGGATTATCACGAATATGCGAATTTGCATGTGCACAAAAATTGGGCTGATTTTAAGCTGGCGATGGCGGGAAAACGACTATTCGCGATGACCACCAAGGGCAGCCAGAACTATGCAAAAGTGCAATTTAAAACAGGTGATGTATTTGTGTTTGGCCCTGAAACACGAGGGCTGCCTGAAGCAATCCGCAATGAATTTGCACCAGAACACAGACTACGTTTACCAATGCTGCCTGATAGCAGAAGTTTGAATTTATCGAACTCCGCCGCGGTGTTGCTTTATGAGGCTTGGCGGCAAGTGGGTTTTGAAAGCGGTATATAGCAAGCTTTTGTAAATGGACTATTAACAAGAAAAATTGCTCATGCTAATTCAAATATTTCTATTTTTAGGGCTTGCGCTTGTTGTTGCTTATTTTTGGCGCGCTAGCAAGAATGTTAAACAAAAACCGCAGCCGGTTAGCCGCAAATCTAGCAAAACGCCGAATCCCAAGCCTGCTCAATCCCATTTTCGAAGTGTCGTCATTGCGCCTGGGCTCAATCCATGCAAAGCAATATATGCTTATAAAGGGAAGCATCTGCTAATGAATGAGGCGCCAACGCTGCCGATAAAGGCTTGTGATGCTAAATTGTGCGGGTGTAAATTTATACGCTACGATGACCGCAGAACAGAAGACCGAAGAACTGTGATGAAGGCGGCGGCGAATCAAATTTTGTCTGAACACAATAATAAGCGAGAGAGAAAAGACCGCCGCAAACCCAAGGTTTGATTGGAATAAAACTATAAAGTTTCGGCTTTTTGTTCGCGCCCTAGCAAATCCATCACCGCATCGCGTGAAGATTTACCATGTGTAAGCGCTTGATTCACCTCATAAGTAATCGGCATATCAATCTTCATGCTATCGGCACGGCGCATCACTTCGCGCGCGGTATTCACGCCTTCTGCCACATGACCCAAGCCTTTTAGCACGTCTTCCAAAGCCTTGCCACTAGCCAATTGCAGGCCGACTTCTCGATTTCGAGAATATTGCCCAGTGCAAGTTAAAATGAGGTCGCCCGCACCTGCCAAACCCATAAATGTCTCAGTTTTTGCGCCAAGTGCAACGCCAAAACGGGTGATTTCTGCAAGCCCGCGCGTAATCAAGGCCGCGCGTGCGTTGTTGCCAAAACCCATGCCATCACTAATGCCCGCGGCAATTGCCATTACGTTTTTAACCGCGCCGCCGACTGATACACCGACGACATCGGTGCTGTTGTATACGCGCAGATTATTGCCATGAATCAAATTAGCTGCTTCAAGCGCAAAATCTGCATCGTTAGCGGCCAAAGTTACTGCGGTGGGTAACCCACGCACTAGCTCGGCCGCGAAACTTGGCCCTGAAAGCGCGCCCCAATGTTGATTGCAGCCAAGCTCTTCTAACGCCACCTCATGCGGCAACTTGGCAGATTGTGGCTCTAAACCCTTATGCGCCCAAATAATGGGGCGAGTAGACTTTAACTTATTGATTTCTTTTAAAATATTGCGAAAACCTGCGGTTGGCACTACCGATAAAATAAGGTCTGCACCATCAATCGCGGCGGCTAAATCATCTTCAACTTGCAGCTTATTGTTAAACTTAAAATCGCCTAGGTAAAGTGGATTTGCACGTGCCTTGCGCATGCCAGACACGTGCCCTGCATTGCGCGCCCATAAACTAACTTGATGCTTATTGCTGATGTGCATAGCAAGCGCTGTGCCCCAGGCGCCTGCACCCAAAACGGCTAGCTTTGCCATTTAAAAAGCGCCATTAATTTGCACCCCAGAGATTACTTATTTGCACAAAGCCCATAATGCCGTCGCGGTGTTTTACTTTTACCCAGCCATTTTTGATAGCTAAGGCACCTTGATCAGGCAAAACCAGCTCAAGCACCACATTTTTATCTACCGTAGCAACCAAGGTGGAGGCCACATCTTCGGCTGATTTAATATCAGTTTTTGCAAGCACTAATACCGTGCGTTTACTGCTAAGCGATTTATTTTCTATCCAACTTAAAGCGCC
>JANYGD010000088.1 GCA_025359405.1 Methylotenera sp.
CTTCTACGCTATTAACTGCGGAAGAAGTGACTTATTTGGCTAAAGATTCAGGCGCAACTGTGCTAGTGACTGACGCAAAAGCGTGGATCGCGATGGAAGAGCAAATGGTTGAAGGCATGCCAGATATGCCCAATTTATCGCATATATTGCTCTCGCAAACTACGCATACACAGCCACATGGTTGCTTAAATATGTTGAGCTTAGAAAATGCATTAAGCGTGACGCATAAGTGCGATGCTGCTTACAAAACCAAGTCAGATGACCCTGCATATTTAGTCTACACAAGTGGCACAACAGGTTACCCCAAAGGCGTATTGCACGCGCACCGCGCCCTGCTTGGTCGCCAGCCTGCCACACAATATTGGTTTAATTATGCTGACAGTAACCATGATTGCATCATGCATTCTGGCAAGTTTAATTGGACCTATGTGTTGGGTTCTGGCCTAATGGATCCGCTGTATTTAGGCAAAACCGTTATTGTGCATGAAGGCAAAAATGACGCGCAAGTTTGGCTAAATTTAATTCAAAAACATCAAGCCACCATTTTTATTGGCGTGCCGACAATCTATCGTCAAATTTTGCAAAAAACGACCGCGACCAACCAAGAAATACCTAGCTTGCGCCATTACATGAGCGCGGGCGAGCATTTGTCGGATGAAGTGTTAAGCCAATGGCATACTCGTTTTGGTTTGGATATTTATGAAGCGGTGGGTATGAGTGAGTTTTCGTATTACCTTAGCCAAAGCAAATTTAGGCCAATCCGCCCAGGTTCAGCAGGCTTTCCGCAACCTGGACATAACATCAAATTGCTGAATCCTGAAACCTTAGAAGAAGTTGAAACAGGCGAGGAAGGCATGATTAGCGTGCCATTAGACGACCCGGGCGTATTTTTATGTTATTGGAATTTAGACGAGGAAACTGCAAAATACAAGCACGATAACTACTTTTTCACCGGAGATTATGCAAAATACGATACCGATGGTTACATTTGGTTTTTGGGTCGTAAAGATGACATTATCAAAAGCTTCGGCTACCGCGTATCACCTTATGAAATAGAGCGTGTGTACAAAGGTCATCCCGATGTCGCCGATTGTGCAGCCGTGGGTGAAGAGATTGAAAAAGATAAATTGCTGGTAGTGATTTATGTGATTTTAAAACCTGACACTGCAACTAGTCCAGATGCTTTGTTAAGCTATGGCAAACAACATTTGGCTGCCTACAAAACACCTAAAACCGTGTATTTAGCACATGATTTTCCACGTACTAAAAATGGTAAAATTTTGCGTAAAGATATAAGTCCGAAATTAGCGATTGCAAAAAGCTCCAGATGACACATATCAAAAACGAAGATTTTATTCAAAGCATCGCAGATGCTTTGCAATATATATCCTACTATCACCCTGCAGACTATATTCAAGCCTTAGGTGCGGCGTACAAGCTAGAACAAGCGCCTGCCGCGAAAGACGCGATTGCGCAAATTCTCACCAATTCGCGTATGTGTGCGGAGGGCAAGCGCCCGATCTGTCAGGATACTGGCATCGTAGTCGCGTTTGTAAAAGTGGGCATGCATGTACGCTTTGAAGGGGATTTAACGCCAGAAGAAATGGTGAATGAAGGCGTGCGTCGCGCTTATTTACTACCAGACAACACGCTTAGAGCTTCGATTGTCAACGACCCTGCAGGGTTACGCAAAAATACCAAAGATAATACGCCAGCTGTCACACATGTGGAATTGGTACAGGGCGACAAAGTGGAGGTGAAGATTGCAGCAAAAGGCGGCGGCAGTGAAAACAAAGCCAAGCTCGCAATGCTGAACCCTAATGATAGCATTGTGGATTGGGTGCTAGAAACCGTGCCGACCATGGGTGCGGGCTGGTGTCCGCCTGGCATGCTGGGCATCGGCATTGGTGGCGATGCTGAAAAAGCCATGATTTTAGCCAAGGAATCGCTAATGCAGCCGATTAACATGCATGAATTAAAGCTAAAGGGCGCACAAAATAGGCTGGAAGAATTACGGCTGGAAATTTACGAAAAAGTGAATAACTTAGGTATAGGCGCGCAAGGTTTAGGCGGCTTGACGACAGTGTTAGACGTAAAAATTTTGGATTACCCGACGCATGCAGCTAGCTTGCCTGTGGCGATTATCCCTAATTGCGCCGCCACGCGTCATATTCACTTTACGCTAGATGGAGCAGGTGTGGCCGAGCTCACGCCGCCTAATTTATCAATCTATCCTAACGTACATTGGGTACCAAGCGCACAAGCCAAGCGTGTGAACTTGGAAACCGTGACCAAAGCCGAGACCGCTACTTGGCGGGCAGGTGAGACGCTTTTGCTGACTGGAAAATTGTACACAGGCCGCGATGCAGCGCATAAACGTATTGCGAATATGTTAGCGAAAGGTGAAAAACTGCCTATTGATTTTAAAAACCGTTTTATTTATTACGTCGGCCCAGTGGATGCGGTGCGTGACGAGGTAGTTGGCCCGGCAGGCCCAACCACCGCAACCC
>JANYGD010000122.1 GCA_025359405.1 Methylotenera sp.
GTTATTTCTGCTGGTTGATAAGTCATCCAGAAAATGGCTCATGCGGCCACAGCCTTACATTGCGTTGGTTATAACTTGCGTATTGTTTTTACCCGTCATCATCTGGAACATGCAGCATGTGTGGGCGTCATTTGCTTTTCAAAGCGAAGGTCGCGTTGCCAGCGGCAACCATTTTTCGTTACCGCGCTTTATTAGCAATGTGCTTATTTTTATCACGCCAATTGGTGTGATGTCCTTTATCGCGCTGGCGAAGTATAAAAGTACAATTTTAGCGCGTCTGCAAGCCAATATTGGTAAGGATTCCAGCACATCTCGTAGCTACTTTGTATTAGCTTGGTTAACGCTTTTCCCTGTGTTGGTATTCGCCTCTCTTAGCTTATTTAGGGCGAGCAAACTCAACTGGACTGGCCCGTGCTGGTTAGCACTAATTCCGTTTTTAGCATTGCTGATTACACAAAAACCAGAAGCAACCACGCCAAAATTACTGGCCTGGAGCCAGCGCGTGTGGCCAGCAACAGTGGTGGTTCTTATGCTGATTTATGGCGCTGGTTTGCAGTATCTAAGTATGGGTTTGCCTCTCACAAAATACCCGCAAAACGTGCATTTGATGGGTTACCAAGCATTTGGCGGCGATGTGGAAACTCTGGTAACGCAGCTAGAGAAAGAAACAGGCGAGAAAATACTGGTCGTCGCCATGGATAGAAACAAAATCGCCAGCGGATTGGCGTTTTACCGCTCAAAATTCATAGAAAATTCGCACATAAAAACAGCACATAACCCTGCATTCGAGACCGCAAGTGGGCATTTGTTTGGTAGTATAGGCTTAATGTACGAGTTTTGGTTTCCCGCAGCTGCACAAAATGGCAAAACCATGTTGTTAATTGGCGAAAAAAGGGATGATTTGAATAGTGAATTTGTGCTTTCGCGCGCTAAACCAGTGGATGAAATTAAAGAAATTTCCAGCTACAAAAATGGACAAAAAACTGGCACTTATTACTATCGCTTGGTAAAAAACTATCGCGCGAACACCACCGAAATGAACCAAAATACAGATAAAAATTTAGACTAAATTTATAATTAAAATAATGACTTACAATAATAACTTAATTAAGTTTCTACTTCGTGCAATTATCACGATAGCGATTCTCACGCTAATCGTGCGTTCGATTGACACGGCGCAAGTGTGGAACGTGTTAAAACAAACACGACTAGACTTTCTAGCGGTCGCACTCTTTCTGCAATTTGGCAGCACGGCAGTTTCGGCGTATCGCTGGCAAATGATTATGCACAACTTGAATTTTGGCCAAACTTTTACGTTTTATCGGCGCAGCTATTTTAAGGGCATGTTTTTTAACCAAGGCCTGCCCACCAGCATAGGCGGCGACGCGATTAAGGTGCTAGATGTGGCAAGCCATGGCTTTCGCAAGCGTGATGCGCTCTACGGCGTGATGGTCGATCGTATCGTTGGGCTAGGTGCGCTGATGTCGCTCACATTAATTGCTTACCTAGTGAGCCCGAATTTATTGCCTGTGCAGGTACATCGCCCGATTTTGTTATTAATTGCCACAAGCTCTGCCGGATTTGTGGCGATATTTTTCTTAAGCCACCTAAAATGGCTGGAACGGAACCCAAAATTGGAAATCTTGAGCATCACTTCCACTCGCTTACGGCAGGCGTTTGCTTCACATCGATTTCAAATAATCATGGCCTCACTCATTATTCCGCTGCTGGCAATGTTGGGGTTTTTTGCCACGGGCTGGGCGCTTGGGCTTAGATACAGTTTGATGACCTATTTCGCCATTGTGCCGCCTGCAATCGTGTTGACGATTATCCCCATCTCTATCGCAGGCTGGGGGGTGCGCGAAGGCGCGCTGGTGGGCTTGTTTTCATTGATTGGTGCTAATAAAACTGCGGTACTGATGATGTCAATGTTATATGGCTTAACACTCATCGTTGTTAGTCTGCCTGGGCTTGTTACCTACCTTAAAGGTCGCCAGCACAAATCGACATGAGCCAAATCAAAACGACAGCAGATTTATTCCCTGCACGTTGGCATTGGCGCAACCTTTTCATTTGCAACCTGCTCGCCGCATTATTGCTTGCCAGCTGGCTGTTGCCAATAACACGGCAATTGTGGGACGCATTTGACTTATGGCTATTTCATTGGCTCAACGCGCCACTTGCAACGCACCCAATTTGGGCGAAAACTTGGGCGGTCGGCAATATGCGCCCGATTGACGCGGCTGTTGGCTTGATTATGTTGACGACTATCATTAAAAGCAATTGGATATTCAGCGGCGCGCAAGTAAGGCGCGCATTTTATGCATTTTTTGCCTTACTAGTGTTGTTGTTACTCATTCGCATCGCCTTATTTGACCAAGCACTTAAGCTACTGCATTGGCAGCGCGCAAGCCCATCTCTAAAGGTCGAAGGCGCAGTGCGACTCACTGCCCTATTCCCGGGCTGGGAGCAAAAATGGTACTTAAAAGACAGCTCTCAGCAATGCTTCCCTGGCGATCACGCCTCAGTTCTGTTTATTTGGACGGCGATGCTTTGCTATTTTGCACGTGGAAAACAACTGTTTTTTGTTTGGGGGTTAACCGTTTTATATTTGTTGCCACGACTGGTGGCTGGTGCGCATTGGGGCTCGGATGTTTTTGTGGGCGGCTTATTTCTAAGTTTAATTGCCTTTGGTTGGGGGTTTTACACACCATATGTTGCCAAAGCACAAGATTTGTTAGAGCGTTTAACCTTACCTATCATACAAATCTTGGCAAAACTGCCAATTGTACGCAACATTAGCTTTATTTCTGGGCGCTAATGACCGGCCTACAAAGTTCATGAATACTGGCTTGCAGAGCAAGTTTGTGTGTGCTTTAAATGCCAGGCACTGGGATATTCTGTAAATTTTCCTGCTCTCTATCGAAACTGACCACCACTTGTAAACCTTTATTGGCACTTTCGTCAGCAACTGTAATATCCGCCCCATGCAATTTGGCGATTTCTTTGACAATTGCCAAACCCAAACCGCTACCGTCTTGCCCCGTTCCGATGATGCGATGAAAACGATCAAAAATCTTATCTCGTTCTGTAGCACCAATCCCCGGGCCATTGTCCAATATTATCAATTCTACATCAGCATCCGTCACATTGATGGATATGGTAACCCGTCCACCAATTTGCGTATAGCGAATTGCATTATCAAGCAAGTTATACAACAACTCCTTCAGCCGCTCTGCATTGCCTTTTATCATGGCTGAAATCGTGCTTGGCTCAAAACCTAAATCAATCTTTTTTTGAATTGCCGTAGGTGCCATTTCTATGGCTACTTCTTTTGAGATGAGATTTAAATCGAGCGGAATCATCTGTATTGTAGAAGCCGCTTCTGGCTGGCTTTTTGCTAAAATGAGTAGTTGATTTACCGTGTGCAGTAAACGATCCAGACTTTGATGCACTTTAAGCAAAATAGATTTTAATACAGCTGGGTCAGTTTCAAGCTCCGCTAGCTCTAACTGCGCTTGGGCGCCCGCCAATGGCGTTCTTAGTTGATGTGCAGCGTCGGCTATAAAGCGATTTTGGCCTAAAATCAAATTCTGTAGTTGCTTCATCAAGTTATTCACTGAATTAGCCACTAAATAAACCTCTTCAGGAACATTTGGTATATCGATGGGACTTAAATTTTTCTCAGAGCGCTTCGAAACGGCGTTCTGCAAGGCATCTAGTGGTGCTAGGCCTTTTTTAACACCAAACCAAATAATCAAAAACGAAAGTAGCGCTAATAATAATTGCGGCACCACAATACCTATAAAAATAGTATTGGTGAGTGTTTCGCGCCATTCTTGTGTGCCGGCAATTTGTATGGTGAAGGTTTGCACGCCTTGAGGGTTATGAATATTAAATACAGCGTGTACCACCCTATACCTTTCGTTC
>JANYGD010000143.1 GCA_025359405.1 Methylotenera sp.
GATTTGTTTGCTAAAGACAGCACCAGCAACTGTGCCGAGCGCGATGACGATAATTTCGGCAGATAATACAAAATCCGTTCGAATCGCCCCCTTAATTTTTTCTTTTTCTAGCGCGACCAGATCGACTTTAGGGTCTGCCACAGCTTGTTTTAGCTCGGTTTCATGTTTTTTATCTGCATGTTTGCCGTGCAAAAATTTGTGAGCAATTTTCTCAAAACCTTCAAAACACAAATAGGCACCACCAGCCATTAACAAGGGCAATATTGCCCAAGGTGCAAAATAGCTTATGGTGAGTGCGGAAGGCACTAGAATGAGTTTGTTTATGAATGAGCCTTTAGCCACCGCCCACACCACTGGCAACTCGCGCTCTGCTGCTACGCCGCTTACTTGCTGGGCGTTTAAAGCTAAATCATCACCTAATACGCCGGCGGTTTTTTTGGCGGCAATTTGGGTCATGAGTGAGACGTCATCTAAAATGGTTGCGATGTCGTCTAAGAGTGCTAATAAACTGCCAGCTGCCATGCGATTCCTTATTGATTGGCCTAAAGCCTTACCCAAACAGGCTATTGAATATTACCTAATTAAATGTAGAATATGTGTATGCTTCCGCAAAAATTATTTCGGATTATCAATAAAATCGCGTTATTTGCGATTGTTTTTGCGTCGCTTGCACCCAGCATTTCGCATGCATTAGCCGCACAAAATAATGCTAATAGTTTTCTACAAGAAGTGTGTTCTAGCGCCGGCAAAAAAGTAGTGATTCAAGTAGTCACTACGCATGGCCAGCACTTGGCCACAGAGTTTACTATTAATAAACCGCAAGCGCCAAAAAGTTTGGATATGCACTTTGAGCATTGCCCTTTTTGCGCTAGCCATGCGGTTGCAACAGCGTTACCAAGCGACAATTTGGAAATTATTGCTCTACTAGAAGTTAGCGCTCAAAAAGCAGCTGAATATACAACACCAGTTTTTGCAAGTCACACCTACGTTTCACCGCCTTCCCAAGCCCCACCTAGCCTGTAAGCTATTCTACTAAACGCATTTTTATTGGTTTTTTCCAATAATTTTGCATTTATTTACATGCGTGGTTTTTTCACGCTCAGAATACTTAGAGGTTAATCATGAAATTGATTCAAAAACACTATTTGGCAATTGCCATATTAATTGCGCTATTAGCAAGTTCATTAGCAGCTAATGCTAGCTGTGGCGGCGCATTTTGCAGTTTAAGTACCGATTGGGATGCGCAAGGTGTCACCAGCAAGCCTGGCATACGTCTAGATGTGCGCGCAGAGTTTATCGATTTAGATCAGTTAAGCAGCGGCACCAACAAAGTTGGGCCAGCGGGCGAGGTGAATGAGCACGACGAAGTGCGGACGATTAATCGTAATTTGTTAGCCACAATCGATTGGAACATTAACCCCACTTGGGGTATGACTTTTAGAGTGCCGTTGCTAAGTCGTTCACACACGCATGTATCCAGTGAAGACGATGGTGGAGGGGGCACAACCCAAGAAATTGAAAAATGGAACTTTTTTGGCTTGGGCGATTTGGAAGCGCTTGCGCGCTATCGTTTTTATGCCGACAAAGATAGCAATGCGGGTCTGCGTTTTGGCCTTAAATTTCCCACTGGCAGTATAAATAAAAGAAATAGCGAAGACAAGGCTGAACGTATGTTACAGCCAGGTACAGGCAGCCTAGATACTTTGTTAGGCGCTTACTACAATGTCCATAAAGGCAATACTACTTGGTTTGTACAGGGCATGTGGCAACAACCTGTGCACGAGCGCGATAACTTTAAACCCGGCATTAAATTAAGCACAGATGTAGGGTTAAACTACAGCGCAACGCCAAATTTTGGCTTGATGTTGCAATTGAACGCGCAACATAAATCTAGAGATAGTGGTGCCAATGCCGAGCCAGCTAATTCTGGTGGCGATTCTATCAATTTAAGTCCTGGTTTAAGTTATCGTGTCGCAACAGGCACACATATTTACGGTTTTCTGCAAAAACCTATCTATCAATACGTAAATGGTGGACAACTTACCGCTAGCTGGTCGGTTGCTGTGGGATTAAGCACAGAGTTTTAAGTAATATCGAGTAGTATTAAAGCGATGAAAAACTTAGCCATTATTTTTTGTTGTCTTTTTGCCTATAACACTTATGCGAATGACGAGTGCATGGCGCTTAAAACCAATAAGAAATCGGCTGAGGGCGAGTATGTGTTTAAACAGCATGCATTCGATAATAAGCAAGATTTGGTGATTGTTGACCCGCAAGCAGAAGTAAGACGCGTGACGTTTGGCCGTGGAGCTACAACACCCATTTGTTACTTCCAACCTTTGGCTTTCACGCAAGGCGGCAAAGGTGAAAAATACTGGGGTTGGCATTTATTCTGGTCCGAGCCGCAAGGTTTGTTTTATGCGCGCGTAGATGGCGAAGCATGGGTGTCGAGTTTGCCAAAATGTTTCACCAAACTGGTACCAATTAATCCACAATTTAAGCTTGATGGTGAAAATATAGTTATCACTTGGCAGCAAGTTGAAAATGGTGTTACAGCCAATATGCAAGCGCTTTCCAGTGATGAAGGCCGTAGCTGGGAATTGAATCTAGCCCCACCTTGATATTGTAAATGTGCAAAACTGCCCCACCTTAGCTATATATAAATAAGGAGGCGTTATGCGTTTCGATAAACTGACTACCAAATTTCAACAAGCGATAAATGATGCACAGAGCTTGGCTGTGGGTGCGGATAACACGACGATTGAGCCACAACACTTGCTACTAGCTTTGTTGCAAGAGGATAACGGTGGTGCGGCTTCGCTACTTTCGCGTGCCGGCGTGCAGTTAAATTCGCTTAAAACCAGCTTAAATGCTGCTATTGCAAATTTACCCAAATCTCCCGATTCTAGCGGCGAAGTGGCCATTTCGCGCGACTTGAATAATCTCTTAAATGTCACTGATAAGCTCGCACAAAAACGCGGTGATGCTTATATTGCCAGCGAAATGTTTTTACTTGCACTAAGTGACGACAAAGGCGAAACAGGCAAATCACTCAAACAAAATGGCCTCACAAAGGGTGCTCTGGAAGCCAGTATCCATGCGGTGCGTGGTGATGCCAATGTAGATAGTCAAGAAGCCGAAGGGCAACGTGAGGCGCTCAAAAAATACACGCTAGACCTCACAGAAAGAGCGAGTTTAGGCAAGCTCGACCCAGTCATCGGCCGTGATGACGAAATTCGCCGCGTGATTCAAGTATTGATGCGCCGTACCAAAAACAATCCCGTGTTAATCGGCGAGCCTGGCGTGGGTAAAACCGCGATTGTAGAAGGCTTGGCGCAGCGTATTGTGAATGGCGAAGTGCCGGATTCTCTCAAAGGTAAAAAGGTGTTGTCGCTTGATATGGCGGCCTTGTTGGCGGGCGCAAAATACCGTGGCGACTTCGAAGAGCGCTTGAAAGCGGTGTTGAAAGAATTGGCGCAAGACGAAGGTCAAACCATTGTATTTATTGATGAAATACACACCATGGTCGGGGCAGGCAAGGCCGAAGGCGCGATGGACGCAGGTAATATGCTCAAACCCGCCTTGGCGCGCGGCGAATTGCATTGCGTCGGTGCGACAACTTTAGATGAATATCGCAAGTACGTTGAAAAAGACGCGGCTTTAGAGCGTCGCTTTCAAAAAGTATTGGTCGATGAACCCAGCGTGGAAGCGACCATCGCCATTCTACGAGGCTTACAAGAGAAATATGAGTTGCATCACGGTGTTGAGATTACCGACCCTGCGATTGTGGCGGCGGCCGAGCTTTCGCATCGATATATCACCGACCGCTTTTTACCCGATAAAGCCATTGATTTGATTGATGAGGCGGCTTCTCGTATCAAAATGGAAATCGATTCTAAACCAGAAGTGCTCGATAAACTTGAGCGCAGGCTCATTCAGCTTAAAATTGAGCGCGAAGCGGTGCGTCGTGAAAAAGACGAAGGCAGCAAAAAACGCTTTGAGTTGATTGAGGGAGAGATTACCAAGCTTGAGAAAGAATACGCCGATTTAGAAGAAATTTGGAAAGCTGAAAAAGCCCAAGTGCAAGGCTCTGCGCACATTAAAGAAGCGATTGAAAAAGTGAAATTTGAGATGGAAGAAGCCACACGCAAAGGTGAATGGCAAAAGGTTTCTGAGCTGCAATACGGCAAATTGCCACAGCTAGAAACTCAATTAAAACAGGCTTCTAGCGTTGAATCTAGCGCAGAAAAAGGTAAATACAGAATGCTGCGCACCGAAGTAGGCGCAGATGAAATTGCGGAAGTGGTCAGCCGAGCAACTGGTATCCCTGTGAGTAAAATGATGACGGGCGAGCGTGAAAAACTGCTTACCATGGAATCTAAATTGCATGAGCGTGTTGTCGGTCAAGATGAGGCGGTGCGTTTGGTGTCGGACGCGATTCGCAGATCTAGGTCGGGTTTGGGCGACCCAAATCGTCCTTATGGCAGTTTCTTATTTTTAGGTCCTACAGGTGTCGGTAAAACCGAGCTTTGCAAAGCCTTGGCAACTTTTTTGTTTGATTCCGAAGACCATTTAATTCGTATCGACATGAGCGAATTTATGGAGAAGCATTCCGTTGCACGCATGATAGGCGCACCTCCTGGCTATGTGGGTTATGAAGAAGGTGGCACGCTGACTGAAGCAGTACGCCGTAAGCCTTATTCTGTTATTTTGCTAGACGAGATTGAAAAAGCGCATCCCGATGTTTTTAATGTATTGTTGCAAGTGTTGGATGACGGTCGGCTGACCGACGGCCAAGGTCGTACGGTGAATTTCAAAAATACGGTGGTTATTATGACCAGCAATTTGGGCTCGCAAATGATCCAAAGCATGGCGGATCAAGATTATCAGGTAGTAAAACTGGCGGTGATGGGCGAAGTAAAAGCGCACTTTAGACCAGAGTTCGTCAACCGTATTGATGAGGTGGTCGTTTTTCATAGCTTAGATGAAGCAAATGTGAAATCGATTGCAAGCATTCAGTTGCAATATTTGACGGACAGATTGCATGCGATGGATATTGATGTAGCGATTACCGATGCAGCTTTGGCGGAAATCGCCAGTGCAGGTTTTGACCCAGTATATGGTGCGCGGCCGCTTAAACGTGCGATACAGAGTGAGATTGAAAACCCGTTAGCGCGTGAAATTTTAAGCGGGAATTTTGTGGCTAAAGATACAGTCATAATAGATTGTATGGCTGGAAAAATGACGTTTAATAAGGCTTAAGTGCATATAAATTCTAAACACTGGTTTATAAGTTTCAGTTTGTTTTTTGTAAGCACGCTATTATTTAGCAATCAGGTTTTTGCCTATACGCAGGCCGAAATTGACACATTTGATAACGAGCCGCCGATTGTCAAAGACTTGCTGGAGCGCGCCAGCGTGCTGGAATCTGATGAGAATAATGCCGAAAATAATAATGAGTCTGCATGGAAAGCCGCCAATTTATATTGCGAGGCGGCGCGTTATGGTAGTGCGGAAGGCGTGTATAGACTAGGCATGCTATACGCGTTTGGGCGCGGTGTGCCAGCAAATCGTGATTACGCGGCCAATTTATTTGGTATAGCTTCTACGCACGGGCATTATGAGGCGCAAAAAATGCTGGAAACAATTGAGATTAAAACCAATGATACACCGCTTTGCGTGTTAGAAGCGGTTGAGCCAGAACGCGCATCAGTGCATCAATATAACGAATCGCAAGGCTCTCCAGCCATTGATGCTTATGTGGCCAAATTGCCAAAAAGCAAGCGCTGGGTGGTGGATTTGGTGGATACGATTGCCGATTGGTACAAAGTAGATTCTAAATTGGTACTTTCGATAATTACTGCGGAGTCTAATTTTAAAGTTTCGGCAAAATCCAACAAAAATGCCAATGGTTTAATGCAGATTATTCCCGCAACGGCTGAACGTTTTAACGTAAAAAATGCCTATAATGCATCGCAAAATATTAAGGGCGGCGTGGCGTATTTACGTTGGCTGCTCTCATATTTTAGAGGTGATGTGACCCTTACGGTAGCCGCCTACAATGCAGGCGAGGGCGCGGTGGATAGATACAAAGGCGTGCCGCCATACAAAGAGACGCGCGCTTATGTAAAAAAAGTATTGGGTTTATACCAATCAAAACGCCACGATTATGATGCGAGTATTACCGATGCCTCGCCAGTTTTAAAGAAAGTGAGTACGAAATGAAAATTTTTATTACATTAATTGTGAGTATGCTGATGCTATCAGGCTGTGCCAGTACCGGCTCTAGCCAGGGTCAGGTGGATAGAATTACGCCAGAGCAATTGGCAAAAATTTTACCACCACCAGTAGCTACAGTGACTTTAGATGAAATTGTAGTGGATAGTAAACAAGGTAAAACTGCAGATGAAATTATCGCAAAAATTAAAGCCAGTAATTCGCGTTACGAGCTAACACCCACGCAAACATTGGATTTAAGCAAACAAGATGTGGATATTAAAGTGCTTGATTATATGCACAAAAGTAACGAGTTAGCCAAGCAAAACGCTATTGCCGATGAATTGAACAAACGTGAGCAAGATAAACGTGTAGCTCAAAAACAGTTGCAACGTGAGCGTGCTTTAGCGCAAAGCTATTACAATGATTATTATGACGGCCCTTTTTACAACCCTTACTATAATTATGGTTACAACCCTTACTGGGGCAGCCACTTTTTCTGGGCACCTAGTTTTTATTATAGGCAACATAGATAAAGCTCACTTGTTGCAAGCTAAATGGGAGTTGGCTTTGCAGTAAGTTATAATTAGGCATTCTTTTTCGAGATTTTAAGAATGCGTCAATTTACTCAACAAATCAGCGTTAAGGCACAAGGTCGTAAGCTCTACGATATCACGCCGCAAGTGCTAGGCTGGGCTAACCAGCTTGGTTTAAGCACTGGTTTGCTCACGCTGTATATTCAGCATACATCGGCCAGTTTGCTGATTAACGAG
>JANYGD010000035.1 GCA_025359405.1 Methylotenera sp.
GCCTTACGCTGGGGTCGTTGAGCTAGTTAAATACAAAATCCCACAGCTTTAAAACCGCAGCTTGATATTTTTCAGCTTCAGTTAACTTGATCTTTGCCGCTTGCTCTTGCAGCTTTGCAGCGTGAATAAGTTTGCGATACCCCCTGTAAGCATCCGCTACTTTTTTAGCTAATGTTTTATCGATGATTTTCAATTCTCCTAGCACATTTAATAAGCCAATATTGCCAATATTTTCAGTAAGTTGTGCATATTGCTGCGCATGTGCCAACACTAAATATTGTACGATAAATTCCACGTCGATAATGCCGCCAGCACTATGTTTAATATCAAACATATCCTCTTTAAAATGTTGAGCTAAACGTATTTTTTCACGCATTGCAATCACTTCAGTTTTCAGCTTTTGAATGTCACGCGTTTGCGTGATCACTTTATAGCGAATCACGTCAAAAGCTTCGCCAATATTTGCATCGCCCGCCACAAATCGTGCCCGCGTAATGGCTTGATGCTCCCACACCCAAGCTTTATGCAGCTGATATTCACGAAATGCCGCAACGCTGCTCACAAGCAAACCGCTATTCCCATCTGGGCGCAATTGCAAATCGGTTTCATACAACAGACCGGCATTAGTTAAGCTGTTAAACCAATTATTGATGCGCTGCGAAAAGCGTGCATAATTTTCTGCTGCGTTTTCATGCACGTCATCATATAAAAAAATAATATCTAAATCAGACACATAGCCCAACTCCTTACCGCCAAGCTTGCCATAACCAATCACCGCAAATTTGGGCGTTTCGCAATGCCTGAACTTGAGAGTCTGCCAAATCGTTTGCAAACTCACCTGCAAAATCGTATCGGCCAAAGCACTTAAATAATCCGACAAAGTTTCTAATTTAAGCTTGCCGGCCAGATCCTGCGCGGCAAAGCGCAAAATAGCAGCATGCTTAAAGTGCCGCATCACGTCCATTTGCGCCTCTGCGTCATTTTGCAAATCTTGCATTTTTTCGCTTAGTTCTACCTGCATTTTTACAAAATCGGGCGCGGCGTAAAGCGTTTGCGTATCCAATAATTCATCCAACAAAATCGGATGCGCGGCCAGATACTGCGCCAACCAAGGGCTGGCTGCGCAAAGCTTAATCACTAAATGTAAAGCATCTGGAAATTCCGCTAACAATGCTAAGTAACTAGCGCGACGACAAATATTTTCCAGCAAAATAATCGTTCTTAGTAATGCAACATCGGCGTTTTTTTCCAATGCGGATTGCCGAATTACCAGAGGCATCAACGCATCAAAACGCTGGCGGCTCAGTTCTGGTAATTGCTGAAAACGGTTGCTATTGCGTAACACTTGTAAGTGTGAGAGTGTCTGAGCTGCATCGTTAAATCCCTTATAAGATAAGGCTTGCAGGGCAGTTTCTTTTTCAATTAAACCTTGCCAAATGGCTGTTTCTTTTGAGGTCTCATGTTGATTCTTGTCGCTAAATGTTGCATCAAAATGTTGCGCGACAATTTTTCTATGCTCCTTCAACTCACTTATAAGCACAGTCCAATCTTTGTAGTTCATGGCGCTGGCAATACGCGCTTTTGCCTCGTCCGACTTTGGTAAATCTTGTGTTTGCGCATCTTCCACATACATCAACCTGTGCTCTAAATTGCGCAAAAAAACGTAAGCTGCGGTCAATTCATCCGCAGCTTTTTCCTGTAATAAGCCTTTGTTTTTTAACAGCTTTAATACTTCTAAAGTTGGCTTAATTTGCAAGCTTGCATCACGCCCACCGCGTATCAACTGAAACACTTGCGCAATAAATTCAATCTCACGAATGCCGCCACGGCCTAACTTGATATTGTCTTGCTGCCCTTTTTGTGCCACATCGCGATGAATCTGCAATTTCAAATCACGCATACTGGCAAGCGCGTTGTAATCTAAATATTTTCTAAAAATAAATGGTCTAAGAAGCTTATAGATATTGGCTTGTGGGCCAGTGATTACGCGACCTTTAATCCATGCGTAACGTTCCCACTCGCGACCGTTGTTTTGGTAATAATCTTCCAGCGCATCCAAATTAGAAACTAAAATACCTTCATTTCCAAACGGGCGCAGTCGCATATCCACACGAAAAACAAAGCCATCTTCAGTTATTTCATCCATTGCTGCGATGAGTTTTTTTGCCAGTTTGATGAAAAAATCTTGGTTGCTTATTTTATTTTCGCCATTAGTCTCGCCTTCCTCCTCGTAAGCAAAAATCAAATCAATGTCGCTCGACACATTCAGCTCACCGCCGCCCAGTTTGCCCATGCCCACTACGATTAAATTTTGCGGTGTGCCACTTTCACCTAGAGGCTTTCCATGCAAGGCTTGTAGCCATGTTTGCAGATACTGAGTTGCTGTATTTACAGTGATTTCTGCTAAGTTTGTAGTTGTTGTAATGACTTCATCTAAATCTGCCAAACCATTCAAATCACGATACATTATTCTTAAAATCACACGCTGACGCAGTTGACGTAGGGCTTTTTTGAGTGAGTTTTCATCGCTAATATTCGCAGCGCTTAAAAATTGTTGCATCTCTACAATTACATAGGATTGCCGATGATTTTGTAGCAAATCATCCAACAATTGCGCATTTTTTGATAGCAATCGCGCAGAGAACAAGCTGCATTCTAATAAACGCTTAACGCCTGCCCTAAAACTAGCAGTAGCGTGGTTTTCGGACAACAATTTATCGAGTGTAAGCATCAGTTTTTTAAGGTAATATAGGTGTTTTGCATTTTAATAACATCTTACAACGTCTTACATTAAACATAATTATAAATAGTAATAATTGGAGTGTAGTCGCATGTCAATTGAGTCAGTTCTTCATGAAAATCGCGTTTTTGAGCCTCATCCAGACTTTGTAAAAACTGCCAATGTATCTGGTATGGCGGCTTATAACGCCCTTTGCGCGGAGGCAGCAGCCGATTACGAAGGCTTTTGGGCGAAGTTAGCGCGCGAACTTTTAGTGTGGCATAAGCCATTTACCAAAACGCTCAATGACTCGCAAGCCCCGTTTTACAAGTGGTTTGAAGATGGTGAGCTGAATGTTTCTGCCAATTGTTTAGATAAACATTTGACGACTATCCCCAATAAAACCGCGATTATTTTCGAAGCCGATAACGGCGACAGCAAAAAAGTAACCTACAAAGAGCTTTACCACCAAGTATGTCAATTCGCCAATGGCCTAAAAAAGCTTAATCTGAGTGTTGGCTCGCGCGTCATTATTTATTTGCCAATGGGTATTGAGGCGGTTGTGGCCATGCAAGCCTGCGCACGCATTGGGCTCATTCACTCAGTCGTTTTCGGCGGTTTTTCGGCCAAAAGCTTGAATGAGCGCATTATCGATGCAGGCGCTAGTGCGGTCATCACGTCTGATGGCCAATTTCGCGGTGGTAAAACCTTGCCGCTGAAACAAGCCGTTGATGAAGGCATCGGCATGGGTGGTTGCGAATCAATCCAAAAAGTCATTGTGCTGAAAAAAACTGGGCAGGAAATCGCCTGGGATGCTAAAAATATTTGGTGGAGCGACTTAATTGCTGGCGTTGCAGACACTTGCGAACCGGTGATGGTGAACGCAGAACATCCGCTATTTTTGCTCTACACTAGTGGCAGCACAGGCAAGCCAAAGGGTGTACAGCATAGTTCTGCGGGCTATTTGTTACATGCGCTTAACACCATGAGCTGGACCTTCGACATCAAAAATGATGATGTATTTTGGTGTACCGCCGATGTAGGCTGGATTACCGGCCACACTTACGTGACTTATGGTCCACTGGCGATGGGTGCAACACAAGTGATTTTTGAAGGCATCCCAACCTATCCTGATGCTGGTCGCTTTTGGCAGATGATAGAAAAACACAAAGTCACCATTTTCTACACCGCACCAACTGCCATTAGGTCTTTGATTAAGGCCGCTGAAACCACACCTAGCGCACACCCTAAAAATTACGATTTAACCAGCTTGCGTATTTTAGGCTCTGTGGGTGAGCCGATTAACCCAGAAGCGTGGATGTGGTATTACGAAAATGTGGGCGGTAGCCGCTGCCCAATTGTAGATACTTTTTGGCAAACCGAAACTGGCGGTCATGTCATCACTCCGCTACCAGGCGCTACAGCACTGGTTCCTGGCTCATGCACGCTACCCTTTCCTGGTATTGATATTGATGTAGTCGATGAAACTGGCAAAGACGTGCCATGGGGAACGGGCGGCTTATTGGTGATTAAAAAACCTTGGCCATCGATGATACGCACCATCTACAACGACCCTGGAAGATATATATCTAGCTATTACCCAGCCGATTTAGGCGGCAAAACTTATCTGGCGGGCGATGGCGCAGTGCGCGATGCCATCACTGGCAATTTCACCATTATGGGACGCATCGACGATGTGCTGAATGTTTCTGGCCACCGCTTAGGTACCATGGAAATTGAATCTGCACTCGTATCAAACCCGCTAGTGGCAGAAGCCGCCGTAGTGGGCAAACCGCACGAGATTAAAGGTGAATCTATAGTCGCTTATGTGGTGCTAAAAGGTAAACGCCCAGAAGGCGAAGATGCTAAAAAAATCGTCGCTAATCTGCGTGATTGGGTAGGCAAAGAAATCGGTCCCATCGCCAAACCTGATGAAATTCGCTTTGGTGACAACCTACCGAAAACTCGCTCAGGCAAAATTATGCGCAGATTATTACGCAGCTTAGCAAAAGGTGAAGAGATTACTTCGGATATTTCTACACTCGACAATCCTGCGATTTTGGAACAGCTTAAAGAAGTGGTACGTTAAAATGAATTGGTCAGATGTAATTAATTTCGCCAACAAGGGCAACCCAACACCCGATACTAGGGTGGAAAAGTCGGAAGCTGAATGGAAAGCGTTATTAAGCCCAGATGTGTTTCAAATCACAAGACTAAAAGGAACTGAAAGGGCTCACAGCTCTGAGCTGTGTAACTTATTTACCCCAGGTATTTACAACTGTGCCTGCTGTGAAACAGAGCTGTTTGACTCATCAGAAAAGTTTCAAAGCGGTACAGGCTGGCCTTCATTTACCGATCCAATTAAACTAAATGTTGTTGCTTTTCATGCAGATAATAGCTATGGCATGCAACGCGTAGAAGCCTTATGCAACACGTGTGGCGCTCACCTTGGCCATGTGTTTCCCGATGGCCCAGCCCCAAGTGGTTTACGCTTTTGTATCAATGCGCTCTCTTTAAAGAAAAAAGTGGCTTAAAAAGCTTGTCCAAAGCTTTTAGCTTGCAATTCTTGATGCTAATGCAGCCACAATTCAGGTAAAATAGCACTTTAGCCAAGCACCCAACTTCAACATGTCCCTGCAAGAAGAAATCTCCCGCCGCCGTACCTTTGCCATTATTTCTCACCCTGATGCAGGTAAAACCACACTTACCGAAAAGCTGTTGTGGTTTGGTGGTGCTATTCAAGTGGCGGGTGAAGTACGTGGACGCAAGGCCTCGCGCCATGCGACATCGGATTGGATGGAACTTGAAAAGCAACGTGGTATTTCGGTTACATCGTCGGTGATGCAGTTTCCTTATCGTGAACACATGATTAACCTGCTCGACACGCCCGGCCACGATGACTTTTCTGAGGATACCTATAGAACCCTCACCGCCGTAGATTCTGCCGTGATGGTGATTGATGCGGTGAATGGCGTTGAGGCGCAAACCATCAAGCTGCTCAACGTGTGTCGTATGCGCGATACGCCGATTATCACCTTTATTAACAAGCTAGACCGCGAAAGTCGTGCGCCGATTGAGTTGTTGGATGAAATTGAAACCACGCTGGGCATGGAATGCGCGCCGATGACTTGGCCGATTGGCATGGGCAAAGGCTTCCGTGGTGTTTACAATTTACATACCGATACCGTTTCGTTTTTCGACCCGCGTGCCGATAAAGGTACGTCGGAGACTATCAAGGGTTTAGATAACCCACGTTTGGATGAACTGCTAGGTCATGTGGCTGTTGAGCTGCGCGTGGATATTGAGTTGGTACGTGGTGCATCGCACACCTATGATGCAGCGCGTTATTTAGCTGGCAAGCAAACGCCTGTGTATTTTGGCTCGGCGATTAATAATTTTGGCGTGCAATCCCTATTAGATGCCGTTGTAGACTTATCACCTGCTCCGCTCGCACGCAATACAGCCAGCCGTCTTGTTTTACCAGACGAGAACAAATTTTCAGGATTTGTGTTCAAAATTCAAGCCAATATGGATCCGAAACATCGCGATAGAATTGCCTTTTTGCGCGTGTGTTCTGGCCGTTTTGAGCGTGGCATGAAAATTAAGCAAGTGGCTACAGGTAAGCTGATGGCGGTAAATAACGCCATTACCTTTATGGCGCAAGACCGTACCACCATGGACGAAGCCTACTCTGGCGATATTATCGGCATCCCCAATCACGGCACGATTAAGCTGGGCGACACGTTTACCGAAAATGAAAACCTGAAATTTATCGGCATTCCAAGCTTTGCGCCGGAGTTTTTCCGCCGCGCACGCATCAAGAATCCGATGAAAATGAAACAGCTACAAATTGGCCTCAAGCAATTATCAGAAGAAGGCGCAGCGCAACTGTTCCGCCCCCTACTTTCTAACGATTTGATTTTAGGCGCAGTCGGCATGTTGCAATTTGACGTCGTCGCGCACCGTTTGGAGCACGAATACGGCGTGGATGTAGCGTTTGAGCCATACGATTGCTACACCGCGCGCTGGCTAAAAGGCAAGGACGCCGATCTAAAAGCCATTGCCGACAAATACGGCTTTAATGTGGGCTTAGATGGTGCAGATGATTACGTTTACCTCGCGCCAAATCGCGTGAACCTGCAAATGGCACAAGAGCGCTATCCTGAGTTACAATTTGCGGAGACGAGGGAGATTGCGTAAGGTATGATTAAATTCATTTACATGCCATCATTGAGATGGCGACTTAGTAGTTAGACTGCTATAAATATGACTACAGACAATGAACCGCCGAAAGAAATCTGGGAGCGTAAGAAGCTCGGGATTGACCTTCGCCAGAAGTTTGAACTCTACTTTGTCTCACTTGCGTTTACTTTGGTTGGGTTGTCCGTGCAAACGGCCACTCGATCTGGTCCGTCATGGCGTCTTCCAATCGAGATAACGGGCTGGGTATTACTTCTCGTTGCAGGTTTGGTCGGATTGTGGCGCATCAGTAAGCTTTGGCAGCGTGAGGTCGGTGTTGCCGAGTATCATGAAAGTCTGTGGAGTACTCCCAACCGTGCACTTAAGACGGAATTGGAAAAGCTTGAAAAGAAAATCCGCATCTTTGGCACAGCTCAGTACGGCACCTTCCTTCTTGGCTTCGTGCTTGTCGTTGTTTCAAGAGCTGTAGCACTTCTATGTTCATAGTCACGCCGCCTAACCTATCCATTAAGCTGGACGCGCTAAAGCGCGCCCCTTATGTCGAACATTGGGCGTCATAAAAATGCACACCTATTTGCTTGTCGTTTTGGCATTTGTTTCATGTCTTATTTCCGCTTGTGAACAACAAGAGAAATATTTCAATTGCAAGGGAACTAGTGGTGTTGGTCGTTACCAAGAAAAATCGTCGTTCCCAGAGTCACCCACTCTGCATATTCAAGGACAGCACTTTACCATAGATGCATCTCAAACGTTTTCAGGCGCCTACGAGATATGTGACGAGAGCGATACAGTGGTTTTTCTTGTATCCACGGGCGGAAGGGCGAACTGCGACATCGGGTTAGTTGACCTGAAAGGCTTGGTTAAGAACGGCTCATTTAACAAAATCTCTGGCCGCTTGGAGTTCGCAGCTGCAGGCCTTATCACAGGAGAATATCAATGCAAGGCCGCTGCAAAAATCTTGTAAGTTCGCCGCCAAGCCCAGCTTGTAGGGCGGATTAGTTTACATAATCCGCCCTACAACTGGAATAGCTACGCCGCCTCAAACGCCTCGCACAACTGACTGAGCAATTGCCCAAACAACGGCAATACTTCTTCTTTGCTATGCGGACTATCATCGTCGGTACCTGCAACAACAAAACTCACCGTGAGTTTGTCTAAATTCTCACGAAACTCGCTCCAGTGCTCGGCTTCGGCGTCGCCAATTAGCTTAAATTTGGTAAATCCACTTTCGATAATTTCCATCAATTCCGCCTCAGGCAAGCCCGTAAAAAGCGTTTTTGCGATAATAATTTGTGCGGCGGTTAAATCTGGCATAAGTTTTTCAGCGGCTAGAGGTGCGGTAAAAAACGCGAAAGCCAACAACGCATAAGCTTGATATACACTCAACATATCAAAATTATTTTTATGCTCAAACGCGGGCTGCCTATCCGCCGCTTGAATCGCCTTAAAGGTAACGTAACTCGCCAAATAATGCGCGGAATCCAGCGCGTTATACTCACTCAAGTTTATATTGGGTTTGGTGCCGTCGCCATCGTCAAAGGTTTCCGCCAAACATAGGGCGTGCAGCAAGGTTAAGCGTTTTGAATAGTCCATATTGTTCTCAAATAGTTAGTTAATTTCGGGCCTAATTTACCTCAGGTAAGCCTTCCAGTTGTTCATGCAATGCCAGCCAGCGCATTTCAGCTTCATCTATCAAACAGGTAAGTTCAATTTGGCGCTTTAGCAAGCTTTGTAATTCTGCTTTATTTTCAACATCATACAGGCTAGGCTCACTCGCGCGAGTATCTAAATGAGTTTTTTCTAGCTGCCATTTTTCGAGATGTTTTTCGATTTGTTCGGTTTCTTTCAGGAATGGCCGACGCGCCACAAGTCGCGCTTGTCGTTCGGCTTTATTTTGTGCATAAGTGTTTGTAGCACTTGCCCTGGAAGCCAACATTGGAGAGGGGGTAGCTTTTTCTGCTTTTTGAGAAGCAAGCCATAATTTATAGTCTTCCAAATCGCCATCAAACGCTTGCACCTTGCCATCTACAACCAGCACAAATTGATCGCAACTGGCACGTAGCAAGGCTCTATCGTGCGAAACCAAAATCACGCCGCCTTGGTAATCTTGCAAGGCTAGCGTCAAGGCATGGCGCATTTCCAAATCTAAATGGTTAGTCGGTTCGTCCAATAATAATAGATTCGGTCGCGTCCAAATCAGCAGCGCCAAAGCCAAACGCGACTTTTCACCGCCAGAAAAATTCTCACATGTGCTGCGTGCCATGTCGCCTTTAAAATCAAAGCCGCCAAGATAATTCAAATGCTCTTGCTCACGCGTAGCTGGGTCTAAACGTAGCATGTGTTGCAGTGGAGATTCGTAGGGACGCAGTTGCTCTAATTGGTGTTGCGCGAAATAGCCGATTTGTAAATCTTTGCCTTCTATTCGTTTGCCGCTTAATGGTTTGAGTTCTGCGGCCAACAACTTAATCAGCGTCGATTTACCCGCACCATTCTTGCCCAGCAACCCAATGCGTTCGCCTGGGCGAATGGTAAGCTCCACTTTATTGAGTATGGTTTTATCTGCGTAGCCACCGTTAACCTCATCCAGCACCAGCAAAGGGTCTGGCGCACTCGTGGGTGCACGAAACTCAAAGTTAAATTGCGAATCGACATGCGCAGCCGAAATCAGCTCCATTCGCTCCAGCGCTTTAATGCGGCTTTGCGCTTGACGCGCCTTGGTGGCCTGCACACGAAAACGGTCGATATAACTATGCAAATGCGCCACTTTGCGTTGCTGTTTTTCATACATGGCTTGTTGCAAAGCCAGTTTCTCGGCGCGTTGCCGCTCAAAATCTGAGTAGCTGCCGCGATACAACGTAATGCGCTGCTGCTCGATGTGCAACACGTTGTCGATTACTGCATCTAAAAAATCTCTATCGTGTGAAATCAGCAAAAGCGTGCCACGATACTCGCGCAGCCAGCCTTCTAGCCAAATCACCGCGTCTAAATCCAAGTGGTTAGTAGGCTCATCTAGTAGCAATAAATCTGATCGACACATCAATGCACGCGCTAGATTCAAACGCACACGCCAACCGCCAGAGAAATCGCTTACGGCGCGCGCTAAATCCGTCTGGGTAAAGCCTAAACCATCCAGCAAGGCCGATGCACGCGCTTTTGCCGAATAGCCTTCAATATCGCTTAAACGATGATGCAACTCGGCAATTTTTTCGCCTTCATGATTGGTTTCAGCTAATATTAACGCGACTTCTACTTCGCGCAGCTCTACATCGCCATCTAATACAAACTCCAGCGCAGGGAGCACCAAAGCTGGCGTTTCTTGCGCCACGTGCGCAATCACCCAATTGGGTGGCATTTCCAAATTGCCCACTTCAGCATGCAACTCACCACGCAGCAAGGCAAACAAGCTTGATTTGCCTGTGCCATTGGCACCGGTAAGCCCCACTTTATGCCCAGGATGTAGTTGAAATGACGCTTGTTCGATTAAAATTTTAACGTGTCGAACCAAGCTGAGATTTTTAAATTGAATCAAATGGTTTATCCAATATTCAATGGCTTGTCAGCCAAATTGACCAAAAGGCGTTATTCTAAAGCAAACTGACCTAATTTCTAATGAAATGTTTATGTTTTATTAATAAGTTATTCGCCTAAATTAAAGTAAAATAAAACTTAAATTCAATACGCAGCTCTTACTGACGCAATGTTAAAACCCACAACAATAATCTCACTAAAAAAACTAGCCCGCTGGATGTTATACATGTTGCTGATTTTGCTAGTCATTATTGTAATTACAGTGCTGGCAATACGTTTTATTTTGTTCCCCAACATCGACCAATACAAAAATGATATTGCCGCTTACGCCAGCAAAACCGCGGGTCAAAAAATCACCATTGGCGATATAGATACTGGTTGGGATGGCGTTTCGCCGCACTTTGCGCTTAAAAATATTGATTTATTTGATGCAGAAAATCGTGTTGCGCTGAATTTAAAAAATGTGGACGCAAACATTTCATGGCTAAGCATTCCCTTACTACACCCGTACCTATCTAATTTGATTGTCAATCAGCCTGAGCTGACCATTCGTCGCAAAGCAGATGGCAGCATTTATTTGGCTGGTATTAACTTGGCAGGCGCGTCTAAACCCGATTTCGCGAATTGGTTGCTAAGCCAAGCTGAGGTGAACATTAAAGACGCACAAGTGGTTTGGCTGGATGATTTGCGCCAGGCACCGCCGTTATCGCTGAAGCAACTCAACCTAACGCTAAGCAACCCCACTTGGCAAAGCTTGTTTGGCCAGCACAAATTTACGTTATCGGCATTGCCCTCAGCGGGCAGTAGTCAAGCTATCACTGCCAACGGTCATTTTATTGGTCACGATGTAAGCAAAATCAAACAATGGCAAGGCACCCTCTCTACTCAGCTTAAACAGACCAATTTGAGCGTGTGGCGACCATGGCTTGATTATCCAATCAATGTACAAACCGGCATGGGTGATGCACAAATTTCGCTCGATTTTGCAGATGCAAAAATAGAAAAAATAAGCACCCATGCCACTTTAAATAATCTGTCACTGCTGATGAGCAGTCAAACCACGCCTTTTGTTGCCAAGCAATTTTCTGGTGATATTGGTTGGAGTGACTTTAAAAACACCCAAACCATCAGCGCCGAAAATATTATGCTGAGCTCCAATACTGGCCTAAGCATCAACAATGGCAGCGGCTACTACGCAACCAGCACAAAAAATGGCAAACCATGGGTAAAAGCGGATATTAGGCTCGATCAATTTAATCTTGCCACAATTAAGCAACTTGCGGCCTATGTAAAGCTTCCAGAAGGCACTAACGCTTTATTAAGCGACCTCGCGCCTGTAGGCGAGCTACGAGCGCTAGCATTGGGCTACGAGGGCGATGCCAACAAGCCTAACGCTTATAGTATCAGCACGTCCTTTAAAGCATTAGGTTTAACTGCATTTGAGAAAATGCCAGGATTTAGCAACTTAACAGGTAATATTAAAGCCGACGAAGATGGTGGCGAAATCACCTTGCAATCCAAACAAGCGATGCTTGATTTTAAGGATATTTTGCGCTGGCCCATACCTGCAGACCAATTAAATGGTCAAATCAGCTGGAAAATTAACAGCAGCAAAGATAGCTTCAAAGCCAAAATTAATGCCAAAAATATTTTCATCAGCAGTCCTCATATTACAGGCACCGTCAATGCCAGTTACGATATGAACAATGTTAAAGGCGGCTATTTGGATTTAAGCGGAAAATTTAATAAAGGTAATGCCAAATTTGCGCCTTTTTATTACCCGCTTATATTGGGCAAGCCAACACTGCATTGGCTGGACACCTCTATCTTAGGGGGTCGCGCCAATGATGTAAACCTCACCGTTAGGGGCAATCTTGCAGATTTTCCATACGTTGACAAAAATAATCAACTAGATAAAAAGCTGGGGCTTTTTAAAGTCACAGCCAAAATTAGTGACGCATCATTAGAGTACGGCACGGACTGGCCGGCGATAGAAGGTATTGGCTTAAACATGCTGTTTGAAGGCAAACGCATGGAGCTTAATGCTGATAGCGGCCATATTTTTGGCAACAAAATTATCAAAAGCAAAACAGAGATTCCGCAATTAGACGCCGATTCACCGATGCTACTAGTCACCAGCGAGGTTGAAGGCCCAGTGGCGGATGGCGTGCGGTTTGTGAACGAAAGCCCGGTTAAATTGGTGGCGCAAGGCTTTACTGACGACTTGAAAACGGCAGGCAATGGCAAACTTTCACTGGAATTGAAAATCCCTTTGCAAGACCTGGAAGCCGCAAAATATAAGGGTTTGTACAAAATTACCAATGGCACCATTTTTGCTAACGCCGATGTTGGTTTGCCAGAACTTAGCAAATTGAATGGAGCGCTAAACTTTACCGAAAGCAGCCTAAGCGCACAAAATGTGAATAGCGAAATTTTAGGCGGTCCAGCACAATTTAGCTTGCGCACAGGCTCAGATAAAATATTACACGTAACCGCCAATGGCCGCATTGCTGATATAGGCATCAAAAAACTCGCCACAAATGCGCTAATTGATAGTTTGCAAGGTAGTACAGATTGGGCTGGCGAAATTACCATTAAAAAACCGTTGGTTGACGTTAATTTGCGCTCAAACCTAATTGGCATGGCAATTGGCCTGCCAATGCCATTTTACAAACCCGCCAGCCAAGCAATGGCATTTACGGTAGATAAAAAACAGCAGAGCCCAAGTAACGATAGCATTAATATTACTTATGACGATGCTGTCTCTGCAAAAATACTGCGCACTGTGCAAACTGGTGTTGGGCAATCAGGTAAATTGGCATTTGAGCGCGGCGATATTGGCGTGCATACACCCGCCATTACACCCACACAAGCAGGTTTATCACTGCATGGCAAGCTAGATTACCTTGATGCTGACGATTGGGTGGCGCTTTTTAACAAACCCAGCAACAAAGCCGCCAATACAAACCCTTTGCTGATAAACCGAGCGGAGCTTGCAGTACAAAAACTGGACTTATATGGCAGACGCTTAAACGCACTTAAAGTGTTTGCTGAACCCAATACAACCGGCTTAAAAATGTCGATTAATAGTCAAGAAATTACTGGTGATGCCGAATGGCAAAATGCGGGCAATGGCAAAATTATTGCACGCTTAAAAAGCTTAACCATTCCAGACAGCAACGAAACCAATAAAGCCGAAATCAAAACTGAAGATAAAAGAGACTTTAGAAGGCAAGGCCACGAGTACCCCGCGCTGGACGTAGTTGCAGATAATTTTCAAATCGGCAATAAAAAACTGGGCAGCTTAGAGCTCAATGCCTTTGAAACAGGCGATGATTGGATCATTCAAAAACTAAAAATCGCTAATCCGGACAGTACCTTGCTGGCAGATGGTAGCTGGCATAATTGGACACGCAGCCCCAACACCAACTTGAAGTTTTTCTTGAGTGTAAGCAATATCGGTAACGCACTTAGGCGCTTTGGTCAGCCTGATGCTGTCAAAGGCGGTGAGGCTGAAATTTCTGGGCAGCTGCAATGGCCTGGAAGCCCGCATGAATTTGAAACGAGTGGCTTAGATGGGAACTTTAAATTAGAAGCCAAAAAAGGCCAGATTTTAAAAGTGCAACCTGGCGTTGGACGTTTGTTTGGTCTGCTCAGTTTACAAAGCCTGCCGCGACGACTCAGTTTAGATTTTAGGGATTTATTTAGCGATGGGTTTGCCTTCGATAAAATTGGCGCAACTGCAAATGCTGACAATGGCATATTGCGCAGTAATGATTTTTTGATGACAGGTCCTGCGGCTGAGGCAAAAATAAGCGGTGAAACCAACTTAAAAACTGAGACACAAAAACTAAAAGTAAAAGTCAGGCCGCATATTAGCGATAGCTTATCGCTTGCCGCACTTGCGGGCGGCCCAATTGCAGGTGCAGCGGCTTTTGTTGCGCAAAAACTACTAAAAGATCCTTTTAACAAAATTATACAAAGCGAATATGTTATTACCGGCACATGGGATAAACCGATAGAGGTAGAATCTGATAAGGATGAGACGCAAAAACCAAGCAATGTTTCGCCCTTAAATCAATAGATAAAAGTAGCACCAATTTAAAAATACAGCAGAAGATAAGAAAACTATTATGTCAATCTCATCACGAAATAAAGCATCAAATTCAACTAATTCCGCTGATAGTTTAGTCAAAGTTGCGGGCATTCAAATGGCGTCTAGTCCGCAAGTGGCTTCTAATCTTACGGAAGCCGAGCGCTTGATTGCAATTGCGGTTGAGCAAGGCGCAAAAATTGTGGTGTTGCCAGAATATTTTTGCATGATAGGTGTTAAAGATATTGATAAAGTGGCTGTGCGCGAAAAAGCTGGCGATGGGCCAATTCAACGTTTTTTATCCAAAATGGCGAAAGAGCATAAAATCTGGCTCATCGGCGGTACGGTGCCTTTAGTCAGCAATTATCCCAACAAAGTGCGCAATAGCTGTTTGGTGTATAACGACAAAGGCGAACAAGTGGCACGTTACGACAAAATCCACCTATTTGGCCTCGATTTAGGCACCGAGCATTATCACGAAGAAAATACCATCGAATCTGGCGACCAAGTAGTCGTTGTAGAAACGCCTTACGGCAAAATCGGCATTTCGGTGTGTTACGATTTACGCTTTCCAGAGCTATATCGCGCTATGGGTGAGGTGGATATCATTGTGGTGCCATCGGCCTTTACCGAGACCACAGGCAAAGCGCATTGGGAAAGCCTTATACGCGCCCGCGCCATTGAAAACTTATGCTATGTCATCGCGCCCGCGCAAGGTGGGTACCATTTATCTGGCCGCGAAACGCATGGCAATAGCATGATTGTTGACCCGTGGGGCGTGGTGTTAGATAGACTGCCACGCGGTTCTGGCGTGGTAATTGCCAACGTAAACCGTGCGTATCAAACCAGTTTGCGTAACAGCTTGCCTGCGCTTAAGCACCGTACTATTAAAGCAATTTAAGGGCTTTATCACCACTTTTTCAAGAATATACTTAGCGTCGCATTTAAGCAGTACTGGTATAGTAAGCATATGAAAATTGAGCAGCCAACCCTAACCAAAGCCAACCATTTTGAAACCGCACGTGACGTGCTGCTTAAGCCCACAGGCCTTGATATAAGCGCTTTGCAGGGTGTGCTTGGCAACATCATGTCGCACCAAGTGGATTACGCTGATTTATATTTTCAGTATAGCCGCAGCGAAAGCTGGGGCTTAGAAGAAGGCCAAGTAAAATCGGGCAATTTCAGCATCGACCAAGGCGTTGGCGTACGCGCAGTAAGCGGTGAAAAAACTGCATTTGCTTACTCTGATGACATTAACTTGCCAGCTTTACAAGCTGCTGCAAATGCCACTAAATCCATTGCAGCATTAGGCGCAGAACAAACTGGCAAAAGTATAGTGTCTAGGAAGGCGCAAGCACTGTATTTACCGCAAGACCCAATTGCCAGTTTAAGCGCCGATGCAAAAGTAAAATTACTCGAACGTTTAGAGCAATTCGCCCGCAAAATTGATCCGCGTGTAACGCAAGTCATGGCCTCTATCGCTGGTGAATACGAAGTGATTATGGTAGCGCGTAGCGATGGCGTGATGGCGGCTGATGTGCGGCCTTTGGTGCGCATTTCCGTGCAAGTCATTGCTGAACATGATGGCAGGCGCGAACAAGGCTCTAGCGGCGGCGGCGGACGTTTTGATTACAGTTATTTTAGCGATGAGATATTGCAAGATTACGCGCAAAAAGCAGTACATCAAGCTTTGGTCAATTTAGATGCGCGCCCTGCTCCTGCAGGTAGTATGACCGTGGTATTAGGCGCGGGCTGGCCAGGTATTTTGTTGCACGAGGCCATTGGGCATGGGCTGGAGGGCGATTTCAACCGTAAAGGCAGCTCGGCTTTTGCTAACATGATGGGTAAACGCGTCGCCGCTAAAGGCATCACCATTGTGGATGACGGCACGCTGGCCGACAGACGCGGCTCACTCAGCATGGATGACGAAGGCAACCCAACCAACAAAACCGTATTAATTGAAGACGGCATTTTGCGAGGTTACATTCAAGATTCGCTCAATGCGCGCTTGATGAACATGAATGTGACAGGCAATGCACGCCGCGAAAGCTACGCGCATATACCCATGCCGCGCATGACCAACACCTACATGATGAATGGTTCTAGCGACCCTGCCGAGATAATCAAGTCCGTTAAAAAAGGTTTATATGCCGCCAATTTTGGTGGTGGGCAAGTGGACATCACCAGCGGAAAATTTGTGTTTAGCGCAGCCGAAGCTTATATGATTGAAGATGGCAAAATCACCTATCCAGTTAAAGGAGCAACACTTATTGGCAACGGACCTGATGTACTCACGCGCGTTTCGATGATAGGCAACGATATGGCGCTTGATAGCGGCGTAGGCACCTGCGGCAAAGAAGGCCAGAGCGTACCAGTCGGCGTTGGGCAACCCACACTTAAAATTGATGGCTTGACGGTAGGTGGAACAGCTTCTTAATCGAAGCATTCCGATGCTGCCCCTTATTAACCCAAGCTATAAACCAGCATCGCCGCGCCCAGCATGCCAGCTGCATCGCCAGCGCTAGAGATGTGAATGTTTATTTTGCCGCGCAACACGGGAATCAAATCAGCTTCTAGTCTTGCATTAAAGGCGTTTTGCATTAAGTCCCAGGCCTGACTCAGTCCGCCGCCAATCACCACGTTAGGCACATCAATCATCTTTTGCACATGCGCCAACATCACCGCAAGGCTTTCCCCTGCTTGTTGGTAGGCATTTAACGCATTTTCATCACCTGCTCTGGCACGTTCGGCAATTTCATGCGCGCTTAGTTTTTGATTGGTAACCTCATAGTAACTAACAGCCACACCACTGGCAGAAGTGTATTGCTCGACACAACCTTGGTTGCCGCAACCACATTGCCTGCCATTGGGCGTTACAATGATATGCCCGACCTCCATCGCAAAGCCATGTTGACCCGAATAAAGCTTGCCACTTGTATCGATAAAGCCGCCGCCAAGGCCAGTGCCCAAACCTAAGTAAATTAAACCGCCTCCTGGCTTGCCCGCTAGGCAATATTCGCCGTAAGCCGCGGCATTGGCATCGTTTTCGACAATGACCTTTTTACCAATCAACTGACTTAAATCAGCAGCTAAATTAACGTTTTTTAAGCCTGAAAAGTTGGGCGATTGCTCAATAGTTTGTGTTTGTGGGTTGATAAAACCCGGGAAACCAATGCCAATTGCATTTACGTTAGCATGTTTTTGTAACACTGTTTGTATTGCGTTGGATGTTACGTTAAGTATTTTTTGCCAAGCCACATCTGGTGCATGCTCCTTGCAAAACCGCGAAAAATCTGCCTGAAAACGTGTTTCTTCAATCAACTGTAAGCCAGAAAATACGCCAATGCGCAGATTGGTACCGCCAACATCAATACCAATGGTTAACGCCATTTATTAGCCCTGTTATAGGCTTGAATTAAAGGTTTCATTTTAGCAATATCCTCTTGTTTGAGCGCATTCCAATCAAAACGCCATTGCCAGTTGCCCGCTGTCGTGCCGGGTGTATTCATGCGATGCGTTGCATCTAATCCTAAAATATCTTGCATAGGGATAATAGCAATATTGCCTTTGGTGGCCAAAGCTAGTTCCACCAAGGCTTGCGGTACGTCGGGCGATGAGCTTTTTAGTACCGTATGTAAATGGGTTTTGCTATGTTCATCTAATTGCTGATACCAACCCAGCGTTGTATCGTTATCGTGCGTGCCGGTATACACCACGCTATTTTCCTCAATATTGTGTGGCAGGTATGGATTATCATCTTTGCCGCCAAATGCAAATTGCAAAATTTTCATGCCTGGAAGTTTAAATTGCTCACGTAAAACATCCACTTCATCCGTAATAACGCCTAAATCTTCGGCGATTAATTGCATACTAGGAAAATGCCTAGTAATGGTTCGCAACAAGGCTTTTCCTGGCGCTAGCGCCCATTCGCCATTAATCGCGGTATCTTCACATGCAGGAATCTCCCAGGCGGCTTGTAAGCCTCTAAAATGGTCAATGCGCAGCAGATCAAACATTTTGTGCTGCGTGCGCATGCGTTTCAACCACCATTTAAAACCATCGCGCTGCATGGCCTGCCAGTTATAGTGCGGGTTGCCCCAACGCTGGCCTGTCTCACTAAAATAATCTGGCGGCACACCCGCCACCACCTGCATATTTTTCGCAGAATCCAGCTTAAACAAATGCGGTTTCGCCCAAACATCGGCGCTGTCAAAAGCCACAAAAATCGGTATATCGCCAAACATTGCAACACCGTTATTATTGGCGTAATTTTTAAGTGCCTGCCACTGCCTAAAAAACAAAAACTGGGTAAATTTAATCACCGCAATTTCATGTGAGTAGCGCTGTTTTACTTTTTTCATTGCGGCTGATTGCTTGTTTTTATAAGCTTTTGGCCAGGTATTCCAACTTGTGTGTTTAAACTTTTCTCTTAACACTAAAAATAATGCAAAATCGCCCAGCCATGCCACATTTTCATGACAAAATTTGACAAATTCTTTTTGTAATTTTAGATTTTGATGCTGTTTATAGCGAATATAAGCATGGCTAAAAAGCTCATCCCTATCAACTTGCGGGGCAATTAAATCTTCACCTTTTAACAAGTTTTCTGTAACTAAATTATCTAAACAAATAAACGATGGATTGCCCGCATGTGCGCTCAAACATTGGTATGGCGAGCCATCATCGTGCGGCATATTCAGCGGCAATGTCTGCCAAATGCTGGCGCCAATTTCGGCTAAAAAATCGACAAAACGCGTCGCATCTGCACCAAAATTGCCTGTTGGTAGCGAGCTGATGTGCAACAAAATGCCTGCACGACGCATTGGATTATGTGAATTTTGTGGCATTAAAATTTATTTTTATGGTTTTTTTAATTCTCTTGTCCGCGCTTCATCGTTCCACTTAAGCTGGAATTTATGATTCTGTTCATGCCATCATTGGCGGCTGGCGGTATATCACTCGCACTAATAGGCGTTAACAGGCTGGTAGGTACTGGCTGTTTGAGCAATAAATATAAATTGCTTAAATTGCGTCGATATAGTTGATCGAAACTACTCGCACTAGAGGCTGAATTGTAATCGCCCAACCACCAAAACCAATCTGAGCCTTCGCAGACCGAAAGCTGGTCTTCGCACCGTTTTTTTTCTTTTGCACTTAAATTGCTCGTTTTTATGACTTTGTCATACACTTTTTTGGCATCGCACAACAAATCCCAGCCACGGTTTTTGTCTTTGCTGCCAATCCAGGTGCTAAAAGTGCCATATACCCAGCTGCCTGCAGCAATTTCAGGTAAATTGCCACAGAAAACCTTGTAAGCACTTTTTTCTGGCGCTTTTACTGCTTGCACTATTTCAGATTGCGTCACCATCTCGATATTAGGGTGATTCGCCAGCGCTTGATAAAGCTCAGTTAAAAAATAATAACCGCTATAAGGGTAGTATTCCCAAGCATTTTCACCGTCTAAAATCACACTCACCACCGGGTTTTCTGGCTTTTGAAAAGTCGCATGAATATGCTCTAATTCTTGCATAAAATCGCGCACGGCATCCGCACTGTGCAACTTGGCGTACTCAAAACCAATTTTATCCGACAATCTATCATCTCTAAAAAAACAAACTATTTCATCTTTTCCATCACTCACTTTATAAGGTTTATACAAATATTCATGCCTAGAAACCAAAGCTTTTACTGGGTTAGATTTATGCAAGCTATTGGTTAACACACCCTCGCCCGAGGCCGCCCATTGCACCCCTTGTTGCGCCATTAGCAGCAAACCTTGCTTAGACACCGCACCTTCTGCGGGCCACATGCCTATTGGCTTTTCGCCAAATCGACGTTGATGTGACGCCTGCGCTTCTTTAATATGGTTTATCGCGCGCGCTTCACCACCATCATATTTGGAAGCTAACGGCAAAGTGGCATTAGGCATGGCATCTAGCGTGCTTTTAAAATCTAGCAACAAAGGTAAAATGGGGTGATGATGTGGAGTACTAGAAATTTCAATCTGGCCTCTTTGTTGCAAAGCCTTGTACCTTGGAATTAAATTACCAATTATTTCGCCTATAAAGTCGAATAAAGCAAGTCGGTCTTTAACACTAAAGTGGCTACCTTTTGCAACTAATGACTGCACCAATTTGTTGCTGCGCCTGACACTCTCGCCCATCCATGCTAAGTGGTACCAAACCAACAAATCCGCTTTGTATTGGACAGAAAAGTAATCTAAATTTAAGTTACTCTCTACTTGGCTGGCAACTTGGTAAAGGTTATACAGACGTTGATATTGCGCATAAGGTGCCAACATTTTTTCGTGATGACTTTTGAAGCAACTTTCGATAATCAGCTGACATTGTGCTTGTGAAACAACCTCTAAACTTGCTTCACCAAGCATTGCCAGTAGTGGGTCTCGCATTTTTTTTGTTTTAAATTGCGTTACATAATCTTCTAATTGATCTAACAAAATAGGCACAAAATTAAAACTCATGCGCGCTTTTACATTATTTTCTAGGTGATACGCCATATCAGAATAATCTTTGATTGCGTGTAGGTAAGTCCAAGGCAAAACGTATTCGCAGGATATCGAATCGCGATAATCAGGCTGATGCATGTGCCAATACAGGGAGATTAAAAGCTTAGGAGGTGTCATTATAATTATTCTTACTACTATTCAAAGGTTTGCGAATTATTTAGTCCCGTAGGTGACAGGACGAAACTGTCCAAGCATTTCGCGCGTGACCAAAACCGTGCCTTTTTCTGAAACATAAAAACGCTTTTTATCTGCGACAGCATCAAAGCCAATTTCCATGCCTTCGGGAATATGCACACCTTTTTCAATCACCACATTTTTGAGTTTGACGTGACGGTTAATGACGGCATTTGGCAAAATCACCGCGCCTTCAATATTACAGAAACTATGTACACGCACATTTGAGAATAACACCGAACTGGTCACACAAGAGCCGCTGATTAAACAGCCACCTGAAACCAACGAGTCCGTTGCTTTGCCCATTCTGTCTTCGTCATTAAATACGAACTTTGCTGGCGGCAACTGTTCTTGGTAGGTCCAGATTGGCCATAAATTATCATACATATTTAGCTCTGGAATCACCCTTGTTAGCTCCATATTGGCCGCCCAGTAAGCGTCTACTGTTCCCACATCGCGCCAATAATGAAGATCATTCTTGGCGCCAACACAGCTACTTGCAAAACGGTGCGCATATACGCGCGCTTTAGAAATCAAATGGGGGATAATGTCGCCGCCAAAATCATGCGTTGAGTTTTCATCTTCAGCATCACGCATCAGTTGTTCGTACAAAAAGCCCGCGTTAAACACGTAAATACCCATACTTGCCAACGCCTGCGTCGCGTCACCTGGCATATGTTTTGGTTTGGCAGGCTTTTCAGCAAATTCAATAATGCGATCTTCGTTATCCACCGCCATCACACCAAATCCTGTCGCGTCCACCAGCGGCACATTGATGCACGCCACCGTCATATCAGCGTTATTTTTCACATGGCAAGCCAGCATTTGGCCATAATCCATTTTATAAACATGGTCACCCGCCAAAATCACTACATATTCCGCTAGGCTGGCACGCAGAATATCTAAATTTTGATATACCGCATCAGCAGTACCTTTG
>JANYGD010000080.1 GCA_025359405.1 Methylotenera sp.
CGCGAGAATTTTGGTTGCGGTTCAAGTCGCGAGCACGCACCGTGGGCCTTGGAAGACTTTGGTTTTAAGGCCATTATTGCCTCAAGCTTCGCTGATATTTTCTACAACAATTGTTTTAAAAACGGCATGTTGCCCATTGTGTTGTCTACAGATACCGTGGACGCCTTATTTGATGCGGTTTTAGCGCATGTGGGTTATAAACTCACCATTGATTTAAGCGCACAAACGGTGATTTCGCCCGACGGAAAATCGTACACGTTTGAGGTGGACAAAGTACGTAAACATAATTTGTTGAATGGTCTGGACGACATTGGTTTAACTATGCAGCAACAAGATAAAATCAAGGCGTTTGAGACGAAGCACAAGCTAGCTCAACCATGGTTATTTAGTTAGAAAGTAAGTAAATGAAAATTGCAGTTTTGCCGGGCGATGGTATTGGCCCAGAAATTGTGGCGCAAGCGGTTAAGGTGTTGTGGGCGCTCAGGCTCAATATTGACATGACCGAAGCACCGATCGGTGGCGCGGGTTATGAGTCTGCAGGCGATCCATTACCTGACGCAACGCTCAAATTAGCAAAAGAAGCTGATGCGGTGCTGTTGGGTGCGGTGGGGGATTGGAAATACGACAAATTGGAGCGGCATTTGCGCCCAGAACGCGGTTTGTTGCGTATTCGCAAAGAGCTCAATTTATTTGCCAATTTGCGCCCAGCCTTGCTTTATCCAGAGTTGGCAAGTGCCTCTACGCTGAAGTCAGAGGTGGTTTCTGGTTTGGATATTATGATTGTGCGCGAACTGACTGGTGATATTTATTTCGGTCAACCACGTGGCATTTCTACCTTAGAAAACGGTGAGCGCGAGGGTATTAACACTATGCGCTATAGCGAATCTGAAATTAAGCGCATCGGCCGCGTCGCCTTTGATATCGCCATGAAGCGCAACAAGAGAGTGTGCAGCGTGGACAAGGCCAATGTGCTAGAAACCACGGAGTTATGGCGTCAGGTAATGATTGAGTTATCAAGCGAATATCCAGAAGTGGAGTTGAGCCACATGTACGTAGATAACGCTGCCATG
Organism: Methylotenera sp.; assembly: GCA_025359405.1. Taxonomy (GTDB): domain Bacteria; phylum Pseudomonadota; class Gammaproteobacteria; order Burkholderiales; family Methylophilaceae; genus Methylotenera_A. The sequence goes on from JANYGD010000080.1 coordinate 1,071, forward strand.
CAGCTCATTCGCGCGCCCAAGCAGTTTGATGTGATGGTGACGGGAAACATTTTTGGCGATATTTTGTCGGATGAGGCTTCCATGCTCACAGGCTCTATCGGCATGTTGCCTTCAGCTTCGTTAGATGCCAACAACAAAGGCATGTATGAGCCGAGTCATGGCTCTGCGCCTGATATTGCGGGCAAAGACATTGCCAATCCGTTGGCAACGATTTTGTCTGTGGCGATGATGTTGCGTTACACGTTTAACGATGAAACAAATGCGGTTAAAATAGAGCATGCCGTGAAAGCGGCTCTGGTACTGGGCTGCAGGACAGCCGATATTTGGACCGAAGGTTGCAAAAAAGTGGGTTGTAGTGAAATGGGCGACGTGGTCGCCAAGGCATTAAATTAGGAAAATGAAATGAAAAAGGTTGGTTTCGTTGGTTGGCGCGGCATGGTGGGCAGTGTGCTCATGCAGCGTATGATGGAAGAAAATGATTTTGCGGCAATCGAATCGCAATTCTTTACTACGTCCCAAGTGGGCGGCAAAGCGCCGAATGTGGGTAAAGATTCTGCGCCGTTAAAAGACGCTAAAAATATTGCGGATTTAAAAGCCATGGACATCATTGTTTCCTGTCAAGGTGGCGAGTATACCAATGAAATATTCCCAAAATTACAAGCTGAAAACTGGACTGGACACTGGATAGATGCCGCTTCAACTCTGCGTATGCAAAAAGATGCGGTGATTATTCTCGACCCAGTAAATGCGCACGTGATTGAAGGCGCACTGGCTAAAGGCGGCAAAATTTGGGTGGGGGGTAATTGTACTGTATCACTCATGCTGATGGCACTGAACGGCTTATTTAAAGCGGATTTGGTGGAGTGGATTACTTCCATGACCTATCAAGCGGCTTCTGGCGCGGGTGCACAGAATATGCGCGAATTGCTCAACCAGATGGGCGAAGCACATCGTGTGGCCAGTGAGTTTTTGAAAGACCCGGCTTCTGCGATACTTGATATTGACCGTGAAGTGGCGGGTACTTTACGTGATAACGGCTTCCCAACCGCGCATTTTGGTGTGCCGCTGGCTGGCAGCTTGATTCCGTGGATTGACAGCGATTTGGGCAACGGCCAAAGCAAAGAGGAATGGAAAGGCGGCGCAGAGACCAATAAAATACTGGGTCGCGGCAATAATCCAATCCCTATCGATGGTCTGTGCGTGCGCATTGGCGCCATGCGCTGCCATTCTCAGGCGATGACTATCAAGCTTAAAAAAGATGTACCGCTCGACGAAATCAGCCAAATGCTAGCTGAGGCCAACGAGTGGGCGAAAGTGATTCCCAATGAGCGCCAAGCTAGTATGCGCGAGCTAACCCCCGCGGCAGTAACCGGTAAATTGGATACCCCGGTTGGACGTTTACGCAAACTGAATATGGGTAATGAGTATTTGTCGGCTTTTACTGTGGGCGATCAGCTATTATGGGGCGCTGCAGAGCCTTTACGGCGCATGATGCGCATACTAATCGCGCACTAAAGTACATGGATTTTGTGGTAAACGTTGAAAAAAACCAACACTATTCACTTACAATCACATAGCTACTGAATATAATGTGCATTATGAGCTTGCAACTCTAACTAATTGATGTTATTTTTGTTATTGCAATATTTAAGTAAATTAAGGGTGGAATAGTGCATAACTCAAAATTAAAGCGAATAAGCGTTGCCTTATGCATGGCTTTGGTGCCAATATCAGTATTTGCTGCAGGTCTGGGCAAGCTCAATGTGATGTCAGGCTTGGGAGAACCGCTTAAAGCAGATATAGAATTAATATCAGTTACTCCAGAAGAACTTAGTACCATTACCGCCGCTATCGCTTCAGATGAAGCTTATGCTACGCAAGGCATTGAAAAACCAGCGTCCCACAACACCATCAAAGTAGATATTGCCAAAAACGCCGATGGCGTGTCAGTATTAAAATTAAAATCAGCGCAACCAATAAGCGAACCGTTTTTGGATATGCTCATTCAAGTAGATTGGGCTTCAGGCAGATTATTGCGCGAATACACTGTATTACTTGACCCACCCGGCTATACCGGCGAAACTGACCCCAATGCGCAAGCGGCACAAACGATGCAAGCACCTATAGTTAGTCTGGCCGATTCAACAGCAACTAACTCAAGCGCGAATGGCTCAACACAAAGCAATCAAATGGTTGGCGAGACAATGGCCAGCCCAACTTCAGGCTCAAAAAAAACTAGTAAACGCAGTAAAAAACCCGTTGAAGTGGCTGTAGCTTCAGAGGCTACTGGTCAAGAACACCTCACACAGAGCGGTGATACCTTGGCGAAAATAGCGCGTGACATGAAGCCTGAGGGCGTTAGTTTGGAACAAATGTTGGTGGGTTTGTATCAAACTAATCCAGATGCGTTTCAAGGTGCCAACATGAATCGTCTTAAGGTGGGGCAGATCATCCGCTCGCCTTCAGAAGATGCATTAAATGCAATATCACGTAATGACGCGTCAAAAGAAATCAAAGTTCAGACCACCGATTGGAATGCCTATCGCAATAAATTAGCAGGCATGGTGGCTGATGCGGCACCTGCTGATACGGAGGCCAACACGCAATCGGCAGGCGGTAAAATTAAAACTGCTGCTGAAGACAAATCGATGCCCGCTGCAGCAGGACCAAAAGACGTGGTTAAACTTTCTGCGGGCGATGCTTCTGCGACAAAAGCAGACGCTGCCAATGTGAAGTCGTTGCAAGATAAAATTACTGCGCTACAAGAAGAAGCAACAGCACGTGAAAAAAGTGTAAAAGAGGCGCAAGATAGAACTGCCTCGCTAGAAAAACAAATTGCTGATATGCAGAAGTTGTTGGCCATGAAAAACGGTGCGATGGCCGACCTACAAAAACAAGCTGAAGCGCAAGCAACAGCTGTACCTGTAAAGCCTGAAGCAGAAAAGTCTGCTGAAGTTGTAACAATACCTGCAGAGCCGGCAAAACCAGTAGAAACTGCTAAAGCAGTTGATGCAGCAAAGCCTGATGCAAAACCAATTGTAAAACCGGCACCAACAACAAAGCCAGTTCCAGAGTCAAGCTTTATCAGCAGCATATTAGACGGCCTTGATTGGGGCATACTTGCCCCTGCAGGTGGCTTGCTCGCCTTATTGGCTGGCGGTTGGATGTATTTGCGTAAAAAACAAGCACGTAGCTTGGCTGATTTTGAGCAAGGCATCATGACTTCTGGGGGTTTGAAGGCAAACACTGTATTTGGTAATACTGCAAGTGCCAGCGTAGATACTGGTGATACCTCATTCTTAACCGATTTCTCTCAAAGCGGAAATGGTGGCATGATTGACACCAATGATGTTGATCCGATTGCGGAAGCTGAAGTGTACATGGCCTATGGACGTGATGCGCAAGCGGAAGAAATCTTAAAAGACGCAATCTCAAAAGAACCTAAACGACATGAGTTGCACCTAAAATTGCTAGAAATGTATGCCGCCAGCAAAAATGTTTCCGCTTTTGAAACGATTGCGGGTGAGTTATATACTACCTTGGGTGCAGAAGATCCAACTTGGGCAAAAGTGGCAGAAATTGGTATCAAATTAGAGCCAAGTAACCCACTCTATCAAGCTAATACTAGCTCAACTGGCTCAGGAGCAAGTAAAACCGAAAAATTAGATGCTACCGATTTTTCTAATTCACCATTGGCGGCTGAAAAAGACTTGGATTTTTCGTTTGATAATGATTCTTTAGTTCAAGATTTTGCCTCGACAGATACGGTGGCAGGTGGAGTTGCTACAGCAGCAGATGCGGCAACAGAGAATGTGAGTACGAGTGATGCGTTGAGCCTAGATATGGGGTCGCTGGAAAGCGAAACCACTAAGCCTGATTTAGCAGAGCCTGAACCGTTCGCCCATACTGGCATTGCAGATGACCCTGTGGCCAGCACTAGCGTTAAAGTTAGCGACACTGTAGATAGTGGTACTGTTGATAATAGTACAATGGATTTTGACATGGGGGCTTTAGGTTCTTTTGAAGCAGTTACCCCCTCAAAGGAGCCAATTAAAGCCGAGCTTGAAGAGTTT
>JANYGD010000095.1 GCA_025359405.1 Methylotenera sp.
TTTTAGCTTTCCTTCAGGTCACACATTGCATGCCGTAGTGTTCAGCTTAATAGCCTTATCTTATTACCCAGTATTAGCTTTTATTTTGATTCCATTTACCATCATGGTGGCGATGTCGCGCGTGATTTTGGGTCTGCATTATCCAAGCGATGTGTTGGCAGGTGCTACCATTGGTTACGTTATCGCACAGCTTTCAATAGGGATTTTTAGTTTTATATAACTTGATTGGCATTGCTAGACGCAAGCTTAAGTCATGCAAACATTTTTCGCGCCAAGCAATCATTTCCGCCATATTAAGGTGTGTTAATTCTGGCTGCCAATTTGGTCGCTTGCCCAGTAAAGATTTGTCAAAGTGCATGAGCGCGTGGCTGGTATTAGTTAAATAATAGTTTAAGTTTTTTACAAATTCAGTATCGTTTAATTTTAATATCCACAGTATTATTGACGATAAGCGACTCACCCTTAATAAGCCATCTGCCCAAGCCAGCTGCCTTAATTTAGCTTTAGTTAATTTCTTCGACACGCTAAAGCAAGGTGATATAAATTCACTTAGCACCTCGATATGCGTCAAGATTAAATGATGAGGGCTATGCGGTATGTGTTCGGCAATATGCGCATCCATCGCCCATTCTGAGCTAATGTGCGTAATAATTGTTTTGTTTAGCCATTTGGCTTCGTGTGCAGGCACAAAATGATTATGTGCAATCACATCGACAAACAAGTGACTACTGTAGCCAATCGCTATAGCGATTTCTTGTTCCGAATTTGCATTCTTAATCAAAATTTCAGCTTTTTCCCATTGATGCGTCGTGTGGAATGATTTAGAAATAACGGCTAAATCTGGCAGGCAAGCACCCGCCATGACAAGTTTAGGGAATTTTTTAATAGCTTGCTGGATTTTAGGGTCAAGTAGTGGCATTGTTGCCATCATCCACTGCGAAAATAAGATATGCGTGTACAAACCCCATGCGTTAGCATCAATTGCATAAAGACTTATCGGCAGGCACCATAACAGTTTGATGTAAAAACGTTTTTTCATGTCGCGTACTGTTACACGCAAGTATGAAGCTCAAATGACAGCTAGATGATAGTTTGAAGAAAGTGAATATATTTGTCATATTCATCTAATTGTCATGTGATAAAGTTAGCATTCATACAATTAAATCTATGCCTAACTTTATGAATATATTGCTGATTTCTGATGTTTACTTTCCACGTGTGAATGGCGTTTCTACCTCGATTAAAACCTTTACCGAACAACTACAAAAGTTAGGCCATAGCGTGCATTTAATTGCGCCAGAGTATGGTGGCAAAACTGCTGATGAAGCCTGGATTACGCGCGTACCTGCGCGATCAATTTATTTTGACCCAGAAGATAAATTAATGAAATACAGCGAAGTACTGCGATTGCTACCAGCACTTAAAAACAATAAATTTGACCTTATTCATATTCATACGCCATTTGTCGCACACTATGCGGGCTTGAAACTTGGTAAATTATTAAACTTACCGGTGGTTGAAACATACCACACGTTTTTTGAGGATTATTTGCATCACTATTTGCCGTGGGTTCCAACATTTGCAGCACGTGGATTAGCAAGGTTAATTTCAAAAAATCAATGTAATCAAGTAGATGCCATTGTGGCGCCTTCGCAGCCTATGCTAGATGTGCTGCGTACTTATGGCATCGATACGCAGGCGGAAGTAATAGCAACTGGCCTACAAGCAAATAGTTTTAGTGAGGCTGATGGCGATGCATTTAGAGAAAAACATGGCATTGCCTTGCAACGGCCAATGTTGTTGTACGTGGGGCGTGTGGCTTTTGAAAAGAATATTGATTTCTTAGTAAGAGTGACTCAATTATTAATTAAAGAAACGCCAGAGGCTTTATTGGTGATTACTGGAGAAGGACCAGCAGAGCCTAGTTTACGTGCTTTGGTAAAAACGCTTGGCATTGAAAAAAATGTACAGTTTATTGGTTATTTAGATCGCAATACCGAGCTTAATGCTTGCTATAAAGCGGCCGATATATTTGTGTTTGCCTCCAAAAGTGAAACGCAGGGTCTGGTATTGCTTGAAGCGATGGCGCAAGGCACGCCAGTAGTGGCGATTGCTGAGCTAGGCACCGCTTCGATATTGGTAGAAGGACAAGGCGCGATGATTGCTGCTGAGGATGAGGTGGAGTTTATGCATAAGGTGCATGAATTGCTTCTGAATCCAGTACATCGAAAACATTTAGGTGAGTGTGCTAGGCATTATGCGCAGAGCAATTGGTCAGCCGCTACCCAAGCAGAACGCATGGTGAGGTTTTATGCTGAAATTATTAGCAAACAATATTTGCCAATAGAGGGCAGAGCAGAGTTAAATAAAGTACATCAATTATAAAATTGGGTTTTAAAGCTATTAAAGAGCTTGCAGGCAGGTGTAGTTTAGTCTGGCAAAGTTTCTTGTTCTTTTTCTTCCATGCTGATATGGCGCACATCTTTACCTTTCACCATATACACCACGTATTCTGAGATATTTTTAGCGTGATCGCCAATGCGCTCGATGGCTTTTGATACAAATAATACTTCGAGTGCCATTGAAATAGTGCGTGGGTCTTCCAGCATGAAAGTGATGAGTTGACGAATAGTCATTTGATACTGTTCATCGACTTCTTCATCCATATGGGCTATTTCGAGCAACTTGGTCGCATCCGAGCGCGCAAAAGCGTCCAGTGCCATATGTAACATGTCGCGTGTTAAGTTTGCCATTGCTTTAATTTCGGCAAAACGTGGTGACCACACGCGATCGGTTTCATAAGTTTTTAGTGCAAAGCGCGCAATTTTCGCGGCCTCATCACCAATGCGCTCAAGGTCAGTGATGGTTTTAATCATCATCAGCACCATGCGTAAATCGCCTGCGGTTGGCTGGCGGCGGGCAATTATATGACTGCAATCTTCGTCCACTTGCACTTCTAAGGCATTCACCATATGGTCTTTTTTAATGACAGTTTTCGCAAGCTTAGGGTTAGAGCTAATCAACGCTTCTAGCGCATCAACTATCTGCTGTTCAACTAGCGCTCCCATTTCTAGTACTTTGGCGCGCACCGCCTCTAATTCGGCGTCGTACTGTTTGGAGATATGTTCAGAGTGCTGCATTGCTTAATCCTTTCAAACCTTGCTGGGTAAAACAAATATAAAATAACTTAAACTAACTAAATCTAATTTAGCCAAACTTGCCTGTGATGTAATCTTCAGTTTCTTTGCGGCTAGGACGGGTAAAAATTGTGTCGGTATCGCCATACTCTATCAGCTCACCCAAATACATATAGGCAGTGTAGTCTGATACGCGCGCTGCTTGTTGCATATTGTGGGTCACCATTACGATGGTGTACTCATTTTTCAATTCATGTATGAGATCTTCTATGCGTGCTGTAGAGATTGGGTCTAACGCAGAACAGGGCTCATCCAGTAATAATACATTGGGTTTTACCGCGACACCTCGCGCAATACATAAGCGTTGTTGCTGACCGCCTGATAAACCAGAGCCACTTTGGTTGAGTTTGTCTTTCACTTCATTCCAAATAGCTGCCTTTTGAAGCGCCCATTCAACGCGATCATCCATTTCAAATCTTGATAAATTCTCGTATAGCTTGACACCAAAAGCAACATTGTCGTAGATAGACATCGGGAAGGGTGTTGGTTTTTGGAATACCATACCCACTTTTGCGCGAAGTAAATTTAAATCTTGTTCAGAAGAGTGAATGTCTTTGCCATCAAGCAAAATATTTCCTTCAACTCTTTGCTTTGGGTAGAGCTCATACATCCGGTTAAAAGTGCGCAACAAAGTAGATTTGCCACAACCTGACGGGCCAATAAAGGCGGTTACTTTATTCGCAGGTATGTCAATGTTGATGTCTTTAAGCGCATGAAATTTACCATAGTAAAAGTTCATATTTTTGGTTGAGATCTTCGCTTGAAGCGTTTGTGTAGAGGACATGTTTAATAAATCCTAAATTAACTTTGAGATTGATTGGAGCGGAATACAGAACGCGCTAAGATATTGAGGCCTAACACAAACAAGGTAATTAATAGCGCGCCAGCCCATGCTAAATGCTGCCAATCCTTATATGGGCTCATTGCAAATTGGAAAATCACCACAGCCAAGCTGGAAATTGGCTTGCTCATATCTGAATTCCAAAACTGATTGTTGAGCGCGGTAAATAAAAGCGGAGCTGTTTCGCCACTAATTCGAGCTACCGCAAGCAATAGACCTGTCATGATGCCAGTTTTGGCTGATCGATAAACGACGTTTACAATCACTTTCCAGTAGGGAGCACCAAGCGCAGCAGCAGCTTCACGCAAGGTGCTTGGCACCAAGGTCATCATATTTTCTGTGGTGCGAACCACCACAGGAATCACGATGAGTGACAGTGCCAGAGAACCTGCCCACCCAGAAAAATGCCCAACGGTATTCACGGCAACTTCGTACACGAATAGGCCGATGACAATGGACGGGGCAGAAAGTAAAATATCATTAATAAATCTAGTTGTAGGCGCCAGCCAGCCAGACCTGCCATATTCCGCAAGATAAGTACCCGCCAATATACCTACAGGTGTACCGATTAATGTTGCAAACAACACCATTTGAAAACTGCCTACGATTGCATTTAACAAACCGCCAGAGCTGCCAGGAGGTGGGGTCATCTTGGTAAACACATCTAGAGTCAGGTGACTCAAGCCTTGACTAAACAATGTCCATAATATCCACACTAAAAAGCTCAGCGCAAACAATACGGTTACAACAGAAATGCTAAGTGCGAGGCTGTTAATAATCTTGCGCTTCAGATAGCGCTTATTATTCAATTGGCTCATGATTGCTTCCCTTCGCGCAGGGATAGGCGAATCAATAGAATTTTAGCAAGAGCCAATACGATAAAAGTAATCACAAACAGAGTTAAGCCTAAGGTGATGAGTGATGAGGTGTAAATATCGCCCACGGCTTCAGTAAATTCATTTGCCAATGCGGAAGATATGGTGTTACCTGGCATCATAAGTGAGGGTGATAATTCATGCGCATTTCCAATCACAAAGGTGACTGCCATGGTCTCACCCAGCGCTCGACCTAGCCCTAGCATAATTCCACCGACTACCCCAGTTTTGGTATAAGGTAGGACTACATTCCACACCACTTCCCAAGTGGTGGCGCCAAGACCGTAGGCAGATTCTTTAAGCATACTTGGGACAATTTCAAATACATCTCGCATGACTGAGGATGTAAATGGGATGACCATAATGGCTAAAATAATGCCAGCAGTCAGCATGCCTATGCCCATTGGGGGACCCTGAAATACTTGTCCTATCAATGGTAGATTGCCAAGGTTATCGTTAATCCATGGCTGGACATGGTCAGCAAATAAAGGTGCAAATACAAACAAACCCCACATGCCATAAATAATACTTGGAATGCCAGCAAGCAACTCTATCGCGACTCCAATTGGGCGTTTAAGCCAAGTGGGCGATAATTCAGTAATAAAAATGGCAATACCGAAGCTCACTGGTATTCCAATTAGCATAGCAATAAGCGCGGTAATGAAAGTTCCATATATAGGAACTAGGCCGCCGAATTGGATTTCAACTGGGTTCCAAGCGGGACTTGTAAAAAAAGATGGCCCAAAGGCCTTAAGTGCTGGCAAGCTACCAACAAACAATACGACGATTATGCCAAACAGTAAGATGAAAACCAGAAACGCAAAAAACATGGTGGTGTTGCGAAATAGTTTATCTAATGTAGCCCCCACATTTTTATTCTGTGCACTAGGTGACATTTTTTTTGAATCTCTAGTAGTTTGTTCTTTTAATGTTATTAAAGAGGGGAGAGAAGGCTCCCCTCCTGCAATGCTAACGGTTATCTTATTATCATAAGACGACATGTTTATACTATATCAATTACTTAGTAAATTTTATTTGATAAATTTATTTAGTCCAAATAGCAGCGCCATCTTTGCTTTTCAGATTGCTTTTCCAGCTAGTTTCAATAAGTTTAACAACGCTTTCAGGCATTGGAACATAGTCAAGTGCTTTAGCCATCAAGCCGCCATTATTGTAACCCCAATCAAAGAATTTAAGCACTTCTGTACCATTTGCCGGGTTATCCTGAACTTTGTGCATTAAGATGAAAGTAGCACCTGTGATAGGCCAAGTCTCTTTACCAGGCTCATTCGTCAAAATTTCATAAAAGCCAGGTGCTTTTTCCCAGTCAGCAAATTTGGCTGCAGATTGGAAGCTTGCGATATTTGGTTTAACAAATTCACCTTCCCGATTTTGCAAAGCTACGGTTGGTAAGTTATTTTGTTTAGCAAAAGCATATTCAACATAACCAATAGAGCCTTTGATACGTTGCGCATATGAGGCAACACCTTCATTACCTTTACCACCCACACCTGTTGGCCATGCGATAGAAGTGTCAGCGCCTACTTTATCGCTCCATTCTTTGCTTACTTTGCTTAAGTAATTGGCAAACACAAAAGTGGTGCCTGAGCCATCAGAACGATGAACCACAGTAATTGCTGAATCTGGTAATGCCAAACTTGGGTTTAATGTTTTAATTGCGGCATCATTCCACTTTGTGATTTTTTTAAGAAAAATGTTGGCAAGCACTTCGCCGTTTAGACGTAACTCACCATCTGTAACACCTGGAATATTCACTACTGGCACTACACCACCCACAACGGCGGGGAACTGCATTAGGCCAACTTTTTCAAGCTCTTCAGGTTTTAATGGTTTGTCAGATGCACCAAAATCAACCGTTTTATTGGTGATTTGTTTAATACCGCCGCCAGAACCGATAGATTGGTAGTTTAATTTCACGTTTGTTTTAACGTTGTAAGATTCAGCCCATTTTGCATAAATAGGGTATGGGAACGTAGCACCAGCGCCTGTGATATCAGTAGCAAATGAGGGGGTGGTAATAGTAATGCCAGCAATCAACATAGCTATCAGGGGTAATGATTTAACAAACTTAGTTCGCATTGAAGTCTCCATCAAGTTAAAAATACTTTTTTAAGTAGAGGCGAATTTTAGAGATTGAATATGACAGTTTGATGACAAATTGATTAATTTGGCCAATAAAAAAGGGTCTCAAAATAGCCCCTTTTGTAAAGTAATGCTTATATTAAATTATTATAAAAAACTACTACCTAAGTGATAAGCGCCTGCGGCAATTAAACCTGCACAAGGGATAGTCAGCACCCACGCCCAAACGATGCGCGAAGCTAAGCCCCAGCGCACTGCTGAAACGCGGCGAGAAAGCCCAACACCAATAATCGCGCCGGTAATGGTGTGTGTGGTAGAAACCGGAATACCGAGTGAAGTGGCAATAAACAAGGCAATTGCGCCAGAGGTTTGTGCGCAAAAGCCGCCCGATGGGCGAATGCGCGTAATGCCCATGCCCATGGTACGCACAATGCGCCAACCGCCAAACAGCGTTCCCAAGCCCATGGCGATTTGGCATGCAATTACCACCCAAAACGGTACGTGGAAATCGCCCTGCAAATAGCCATTGGCATACAGCAACACGGCGATAATCCCCATAGTTTTTTGCGCGTCGTTGCCACCGTGGCCTAAGCTATATAGCGATGAAGAAATAAATTGTAGTTTGTTAAATCGTCGTTCTGCTGGGTAGGGTGCCGATTTTTCGAATACCCACAGTACAATCACCATGAGAATTAGCGCGAGCAACATGCCAAATAACGGCGATAAAATAATAGCGGCCGAAGTTTTAATTAGCCCTGCCGCAATAATTGCGCCAGTGCCCGCTTTGGCCACGCCTGCGCCCACCAATCCGCCCACTAGCGCGTGAGATGATGATGATGGAATACCAAACCACCAGGTAATGAAATTCCAAGATATTGCCCCGCTAAGCGCGCCAAATATCACGGCGTTGTCGATAATCTGTTTGGAGATAATACCTTTGCCAACTGTATCTGCCACGTGCAGGCCAAAAAATAGAAAGGCAATTAGATTAAAAAATGCCGCCCAAACCACTGCCGCTTGCGGCGTGAGTAAACGCGTAGAAACCATAAGTGCAATAGAGTTTGCTGCATCGTGAAAGCCGTTCATAAAATCGAACAAGAGGGCTACCACCACCAGCAACGCCATGATGACAATTGCGTGATCCATGTTCGTGCCCCTTAAATGCGCTCTAGCACAACACCATGAATCACATCAGCCACGTCTTCACAGCTATCTACTGCATCTTCAAATAAATCATAAAGTTCTTTTGAGCGGATGAGCGCGCGCGCATCAGTTTCTTCAGCAAACAAGCGGTGCATGCCGGCACGCATCACATGATCTGCCTCACCTTCAATGCTACTAATTTCCTCGCAAGTGCGCAAAATGCGTTCGGCATTTTTCATGTCCGATAACATATGCACTGTATCGCGTACTTTTTCCGAGGCGCGTAGTAGGATTTGTCCAAGCGCGACCATTTCGGGCGTAAAATTGCTGTGGCCGTAGATCTTGGCGCTTTGCGGAATACCTTCCATATAATCGATAATGTCATCCAAAGCCATTGCCAGCTCGCGAATTTCACGTCGATCAAACGGTGTAATAAAGGTTTTGTGAAGTGAAAGTAGAATCTCTTTGGTATATTCATCCGCTTCAGACTCAATGGCTCTAATTTCTGCAAAATGCTGCTCAAATTTTTCTGCCTCATTCACAGCCGCCATCATTGCCAATACTTTGGAGCCTCTAACAGCGCAGTCGGCCAAGTTGTTAAATAGGGTAAAGTAACTATCACTGCGCGGTGTGATGGATGACATCAACCGACTGAAAACGCCACTTGCCATGCTTGTCTCCCTTAATCAAATGAATTTTTGTAATTTTTCTGTAACTTGCGTTTAGTTTACTTGCTTATATTAAAGCTACGAATTTTAATGTGCGAAAATTATAATTTTACGCAAAAAGCATATTATTATATCGTTGCCGAAACGGGCATACGCTACGTAGTTGCTAAGCTGCAAAATTATGACATAAATGTGACAAAAGAAGACGCCAATATAAAAACAAAAGCATGCAAATTAAAATAACAACTGAGTTCTTTGGCACTGCTTTATTGCTGGCTATCGTTACAGGCTCTGGCATTATGGGTGAAACCTTAACGCAGGCAACGCTGCTGTGGCACTGCTGGGCAATAGCATTGCCACAGGCTGTGGTTTATATGTGCTGATTAGCTTGCTGGCGCCCATATCTGGTGCGCATTTTAATCCAGTTGTAAGCACCATGTTTTGGCGCGCAGGCGCGTTGAATACGCCAACGTTATTTGGCTATATCGCTGCGCAAATCTCAGGTGCAATTGCTGGCGTTTGGCTCACGCATTTGATGTTTGCTTTGCCTATTATTCAAGCCTCAAGCAAGCCTAGGCATGGCTTAGGCATTTGGGTGAGCGAGTTAGTCGCCACCTTGGTTTTGCTTAGTGTAATTCACTTAGGCGTTAAATATACGAATGAAAAAGTGACGATGCTGGTCGCGCTTACGGTTACTGCGGGCTATTGGTTTACTTCATCCACTTTTTTTGCAAACCCAGCGGTGACATTGGCGCGCAGCCTCACCAATACCTTTGTTGGCATTGCGCCAGCAGATGTATTGGGCTTCGTCACCGCGCAACTACTAGCTTTGGTGGTGTTTTGCGTTTATTTAAAGGTTTTTAAAAGTCAAAAATGATGAATATATTATTTCTTTGCACGGGCAATTCTTGCCGTTCTATTTTAGCCGAAGCCACATTTAATCATTTAGCGCCCACTGGTATGCGCGCCATGAGCGCCGGTAGCAAGCCGGCTGGCAAGGTGCACCCGCGTTCTATCGCCTTGTTAAAAAGCAAAGGCATCTCAACTGAAGGTTATTTCAGTAAATCTTGGGATAATTTGCCGCAAGTGCCTGATATTGTGGTGACTGTGTGTGAAAATGCTGCGGGTGAAACCTGCCCAGCCTATTTGGGTAACGTAGTTCGCACGCATTGGGGCGTAGAAGACCCCGCCAAAGCAACTGGGAGTGAAGCGGAAATTAATGCAAGTTTTGAACAGGCTTACCAAATTTTGCGCACACGAATCGAGGCGTTTTTAGCTTTGTCAATAACTGCAATCCAAACTGATAAAGTGCGCTTTAAGCATGAGTTGGATAGAATTGGTCACCTTTCCTAAATATTTTTTGATGAAGTGATTACTGTATAATCACGCTTTTCAAGCCAAGCAGCAATCATCATGGAAGCCGAACAACTCAATCTTATTGCCAACCGTTTAATCGACTTAAGCGAGCGCAATCACGCCCTTCGGGGGTATCTTTGACTTTGAAAATAAAGTGCAAAAGCTAGAAGAAGTGAATGGGTTGATGGAAGACCCAAACATTTGGAACAACGCAGAAAAAGCGCAAAAGTTAGGCAAAGAAAAACGCAGCTTAGAGCTAATTGTGCATAATCTGCAAAGCTTAGAAACCAATTTAAAAGATTCGCAAGAATTGTTTGAAATGGCGCGAGAAGAGAATGACGACGACACGCTATTAAGTGTAGATGCGGATACACTGGTGATTGAACAGCAAATCGCCGACATGGAATTTAAACGCATGTTTTCGGGCGAACTGGATGCCGCCAATTGCTTTATTGAGTTTCAATCAGGCAGCGGCGGCACTGAGGCGCAAGATTGGTGCAATATGCTGCTACGCATGTATTTGCGCTATGCCGAGCGCAAAGGCTTTAAGGTAGAAGTGCTGGAATTATCTGATGGCGACGTGGCAGGCATTAAAGGCGCGTCGATTAAGGTTTCTGGCGATTATGCTTACGGAACCCTTCGTACTGAGAATGGGGTACACAGGTTGGTGCGTAAATCTCCATTTGATAGCAACGCCAAACGGCACACCAGTTTTGCCAGCGTGCAGATTTTCCCAGAAGTCGACGATTCTATTCAAATTGACATCAACCCGGCAGACTTGCGCATTGATACTTATAGAGCAAGCGGCGCGGGTGGCCAGCACATTAACAAGACTGATTCAGCCGTGCGTATTACGCATATTCCAACTAATACCGTGGTGCAATGCCAAAATGACCGCTCGCAACATCGCAATAGAGACGAAGCGATGAGCATGCTTAAAGGCGCGTTGTATAATTTAGAGCTGAACAAGCGCAATGCGGATAAACAGGCCTTAGAAGATGCCAAAACCGACATCGGCTGGGGACACCAAATTCGCAGCTACGTACTAGACCAAGGCCGCATTAAAGATTTACGCACCAATGTGGAAATCGGCAATACCCAAGGCGTGCTAGATGGCGACCTTGACCTATTTATACAAGTGAGTTTGAAGCAGGGAGTTTAAGAGTGAGCGATAACCAAAATCAAAATAATGAAGTGGCGCAAGTAGACGAAAACCATGTTATCGCGGAGCGACGCGAGAAGCTAAAAGCGATTCGCGCACAGGGCGTTGCTTTTCCAAACGACTTTAAACCTGATGCCCTAGCCGCCAATATCCATGCGGATCATGGTGATGCTGAAAATGAAGTATTTGAAGCAAAAGCAGTGAATGTAAAAGTGGCTGGCCGCATGATGCTTAAGCGCGTAATGGGCAAGGCGAGTTTTGCGACCATACAAGATGGCAGCGGCGCAAACGCTGGCCATCGCTTGCAGTTGTTTATCTCCAGGGACAATATTGGTGAAGAAGCCTACGAGGCCTTTAAACATTGGGATTTAGGCGATATTATTGGCGCGACTGGTTATTTGTTTAAAACCAAAACGGGCGAGTTATCAGTAAAAGTGACCGCGTTGCGCTTACTGACAAAATCGTTGCGCCCATTGCCCGAAAAATTTCACGGCTTGACTGACCAAGAAGTGAAATATCGTCAGCGTTATGTGGATTTGATTGTAAATGAAGAAACGCGCGCAACCTTCGTAGTACGCAGCAAAGTGGTTTCTGCCATTCGTAACTTTATGATTCAAAATGAATTTTTAGAAGTTGAAACGCCAATGTTGCACCCAATTCCTGGTGGCGCATCCGCCAAACCATTTATGACGCATCACAACGCACTCGATATGCAAATGTTCATGCGCATTGCGCCTGAGCTATATTTAAAACGCCTAGTGGTTGGCGGTTTTGAACGAGTGTTCGAGATGAATCGTAACTTTAGAAATGAAGGTTTAAGCGTTCGCCACAACCCAGAATTTACCATGATGGAATTTTATGCGGCCTATACCGATTACCACTGGTTGATGGATTTTACCGAGCAATGCATACGCGCCGCTGCTATTGTTGCACGCGGCACTGCGACTTTGACTTACGATGGCAAAGTAGTAGATTTAAGCAAACCGTTTGAGCGGCTCACTATTGTTGGTGCAATACAAAAATATGCGCCGCAATATACGCTGGCGCAGTTAAATGATGTCGCATTTTTGCGCGCAGAAATCATGAAACACGGCACAAAACCGTTCGACCACGCAGGCTTGGGCGCATTGCAACTCGCGCTGTTTGAAGAAACTGCCGAGGCACAGTTGTGGCAACCGACTTATATTATTGATTACCCGGTGGAAGTTTCACCATTAGCTAGGGCAAGCGATAAAAACCCTGAAATCACTGAGCGGTTTGAGCTATTTATTACAGGCCGCGAAATGGCGAATGGCTTTAGCGAGCTGAATGACGCAGAAGACCAAGCTGCGCGTTTCACCTCGCAGATGAAAGCCAAAGAAGCGGGCGATGTCGAGGCGATGTATTACGATGCTGATTTTATTCGCGCGCTGGAATATGGCATGCCGCCGACAGGCGGTTGTGGCATAGGCATTGACCGCTTGGTGATGCTGATTACGGATTCGCCTAGCATTCGCGATGTGATTTTGTTTCCGCACATGCGGCCAGAAGCTTAAAGTTTTTAGATAAAAAAGCCGTCTTTTGAGACGGCTTTTTTGTTGTGGGGTAAATACAACGACTATTTCTAAAAATAGTTCTTTGTCATCAAATTGTCATATTAATGTCTCAAAATTCGCCAGTTGAAAATTTATATTAAATGATTTAATTGGGGACTTAAAAAATGAATTTAAAATTACATAAATTGGTGGTTGCAACACTAGCAGGCTCGTTTTTATTGGGTTTTGGCGCAAATGTAATGGCAGATGGTACATTTGATCTAGTGCAGGCATTAGTTACAAAAGGCGTGCTGACTGAAGAAGAAGCGCTACCGCTATTGAAAGGTCACGAAAATGACAATCAAAACGTAGATAAAAAAATTAAGAAAGCGACCAGATTAAGTATTTCTGATGCAATCGATAGCGCCACATTATATGGTGACATGCGCGTTCGTGAAGAATACAGAAAAGGTTCTGGCGGATTTTCTGGCAGTGGACCTACTCTTGTTAACGCAGATGAATCTAGAAATAGATACAGAGGCAAAATGACTCTTGGTGTTAAAACTGAATCTGGTGATTGGTATTCAGATGTGGCAATGGTTGTTGGTAGTGCTGGTCGTACCGATAACTTTACTTTTGGTGGTAGTTCTAACAATGGTACTGGCACAAGTAACCCTGCAGGTACATCAATCAGTGAAAAACCTCAAATCAATCTTAAGCGGGCGATGATAGGTTGGAAAGCACTAGATTGGTTAACTGTTGAAGCGGGGTTGATGGCTAACCCACTTTACACAACGCCAATGGTTTGGGATGCTGATTTGACAGTGACTGGCTTGGCAGAAAAAGTTAGTTATCCAGTTGGCTTGGGTGATTTGTTTGGTAACTTCGTGCAAATGACTTACACAGGTGATAGAAAACGTGATAACCCAGCTAATACTGCAGTAGATACAACAACCCCAACTAACGAGTTATTGGTTTTTCAAGGTGGCTATAGATACCCATTTAGCAGCACTTCATCGGCCAAAGCGGCATTAACTTATTATGACTATACGCATGGTGGAACTCGTAATAATACGTTGGCTTTTAATAGTCATGGTATTTTTGCGCCTGGATTAGGTAATGCTGCCCTTCCTGCTGGCACAAATGGTTCTTATGCAGGTCAATCTGGTGTTAATAATTTAGAGATTCTTGAAATTCCAGCTGAAGCTAACTGGATGGTTACTAACAGTCTTGGTGTACGCGTTTATGGTGATTATGCAGTTAACTTAGATGCTGATGCACGTGCAAATGCAGCTGCTTCAATTGCGACAACTCCAGCAGCTACTGCAACAGCGTATCGAAATGCAAGTGGCGATGATGCAGCATGGTTATTAGGTTTTGTTGTTGGTTCGGCGAACGACTTAAAATCATTTGAAGGCAATAAATTGGTAAAAGGTGATTGGCAAGCAAGAATTTGGTATCAAGAAGTTGGTGTTTATTCACTGGACCCAAATACACCTGACTCAGACTTTATGGATTCACGCGTGAATATGAAGGGCGTAGTTGTAAAAGCACAATATAACTTCTTAGATAACGTATATGCTAACTTTGCATATGGCCACGCCAAGCGCAAAAATAACTCTGTAGGTGCGACTTATTCTGCAGGTAACGATATTGGTCTTAACTTGAGTGACTTTGATTTATTCCAAGCAGATTTAACTTATAAGTTCTAATTTAAGTTACATTTACAGCACTTTAAAAAGCCCGCTTTGGCGGGTTTTTTATTGCATGAAACAAAGCCTTACTGATTCTCAATGCAGGTTCTTAGGTTTGGTATCATCAGGTATAATTCAAAACATATTTTACTGAGAATAAAGCATGTATAAACACCCACTTTTAGATCGCGATAAAATGAGCCCGCAAGAGGCTTTGGATATTTTAATTGAAGGCAACCATCGCTTTGCCAACAACCTCACTGCCAATAAAGATTTGCTGAACTTGGTTGATCTCACTAAAAATAAGCAGCATCCATTTGCCTCGTTTTTAAGTTGCAGTGATTCGCGTGCGCCAGTTGAGTTATTGTTTGATCAAGCATTAGGTGATATTTTTAGCGTGCGTTTGGCTGGCAATATCGCGTCTGATAAGTGCGTAGGCAGTTTAGAATTTGGTAGCAAATACTTAGGTAGTAAGCTAATTGTGGTGATGGGTCACAGTAGTTGTGGTGCGGTAAAAGCCGCTTGCGATGATTTTAAAGATGGCCATATTGGCGAAATTATCAATATGATTAAGCCTGCAATTCGCCATGAAAAAACGGTGATAGATGATAGAACGTCTAAAAACGAGGCTTTTGTACAGAAAATTTGTGAGCTAAATGTGCACTACCAAATTGATCAAATCATTCGTACCAGCGATATTATTCAAGACATGGTAACTGCCAAGCAAATTGGCGTGGTAGGTGGTGTTTACGATTTAAATACGGGTATGGTGCGGTTTTTGCCTGAAACGTTCACGATATAGTGCGCGCATTAGCGATGGCCTTCTTTGGCCATGTTGATGCTGTATTTAGGGATTTCAATCACTAAATCAGTCGTGCCAACAATGGCTTGGCACGATAAACGCGAATTAGGCTCCAAGCCCCAGGCTTTGTCCAGCAAATCATCTTCTTTGTCTTCAGACGCGTTTAAACTTTTAAAGCCTTCACGAACAATCACATGGCAAGTAGTGCAAGCGCAGGCTTGGTCGCAAGCATGGTCAATATCGATGTCGTTATTCAGTAATACATTGCAAATACTTTCGCCTGTTTTGGCTTCAATCGCCACGCCTTCTGGGCAAAGTTCTACGTGTGGTAATACAATAATTTGTGGCATATTTTTTCTTTTATATCTCTAAACTATTTAAATTTTTACCAGCAAGTGCGCGGCTCACGCTTGCATCCATGCGCTTAGCGGCGAAGTCTTCAGTTGCGGCATTTAGCACTTCGGTTGCTTTGCGAATGGCATCGCCAACACCCCCATGGATATTGGCTTGCAGAGCATCCATTTGTGAAATTATTTTTTGCTTTTCTTTAGCATTCAATAAACTACCATCTTGTTCCAGCGCCATGTTAATCGCTGCTAATAAGCTTTCCGCATCTACCTTTGCTTCGGCCAGCAAACGCGCATTTTTATCATTTTCCGCCTCCGAAAAACTACTTTTGAGCATCGTTAAAATTTGTTCTTCGCTCAAGCCATAGCTTGGTTTCACCACAATATTCGCTTCGATATTGCTGGTGGTTTCGCGCGCCGAAACGCTCAATAAGCCGTCGGCATCTACGGTAAACGTCACACGTATGCGTGCCGCGCCCGCCACCATAGGCGGAATGCCGCGCAACTCAAAACGTGCCAGTGAGCGACAATCCATGACTAACTCACGCTCGCCTTGCAGAACATGAATGCTCATGGCAGTTTGGCCGTCTTTAAACGTTGTAAACTCCTGTGCGCGGGCTATTGGTAGCGTGCTGTTACGTGGAATCACTTTTTCAACCAAGCCACCCATGGTTTCTAAACCTAGTGACAGCGGAATCACATCCAGTAATAATAAATCGCTCTCACTTTTATTGCCCGCAAGCGTGTTAGCTTGTATCGCAGCGCCTAAAGCCACCACTTTGTCTGGGTCTAAATTAGTCAGCGGTGTTTGCTTGAAAAAATCGGCCACCGCCAGCCGAATTTGCGGCATGCGCGTTGCGCCACCCACCATTACAACGCCCTTAATGTCGTCAATAGTTAAATTCGCATCTCGCAGCGCTTTTTTGGTGGGTGTGAGTGTTTTTGTAACCAAAGTCTGCGTGAGCTCGTTAAATTGCTTGGTGCTGAGTGTGATATTAACCAGTTCTCCCGTGCTCAACACACTGGTGATTTGCGCTGTTGCGTGGTCAGTAAGCCATTCTTTGGCTTCGCGCGCTTTGGTAAGCAAAAGCCGCGTATCCTGTGCGTTTACTGGCTTACATTTGCTTTGCTCGAGTATCCAGCAGAATACTCTGCGGTCAAAATCGTCGCCACCTAAAGCGCTGTCACCATTGGTGGCGAGCACTTCGAACACACCCTTTGCTAGCTTTAAAATAGAAATATCAAAAGTCCCACCACCAAGGTCATAAATGACGTAAGTACCTTCGGAGGCATTGTTTAAGCCATAAGCCACGGCAGCAGCGGTGGGTTCATTTAACAGGCGCAATACATTTAAACCAGCTAAGCGAGCTGCGTCTTTAGTGGCTTGGCGTTGTGCGTCGTCGAAATAAGCGGGTACGGTAATCACCACGCCAACCAATTCACCACTTAAGCTTTTCTCGGCTCGAGTTTTGAGTGTTTTTAAAATTTCTGCTGAGATTTCAACCGGGCTCTTGATGCCCGCGCGAGTTTCGATTTGTACCATTTCGTTACTATCGATGAAATGATACGGTTGCTGCGAAACATCTATATCTTTAAGTCCGCGCCCCATAAAGCGTTTGGCTGATATGATGGTGTTGGTTGGATCTTGCGATTGTGCCGCTTGCGCGCTATAACCCACGTCGATGCTGCCATCTGGCAAGTAGCGCACCACGCTTGGTAAAAGCGCGTGGCCATCATCATCCACCAACACGCTGCTTAAGCCGCTGCGCACGGTGGCGACCAGTGAATTAGTGGTGCCAAGATCAATGCCCACTGCAAGTTTATGTTGGTGCGGCGCGGTGGATTGGCCGGGTTCAGATATTTGTAAAAGTGCCATTTAGTCTTCTAATATTGCTAGTTTACGTGCAATTTCTTCACGCAATTTATCCATAAACTGTAATTTACGTAAAGTTTCTGCCGCAGCTTGCCATGCTTTTTTTGTGTCTAACTCATCAGCTAATGTTTGCTGTAATGTCGCAGTTTCGTGTTTAATATCTCGCAATAAGCGATGCATGCCACTTAAGTTGGTCGCGTTGTCTTCAACCGCTTCTCGCCACTCCATTTGCTGCATTAAAAAATCCGCAGGCATGTTGGTATTAGTTTCTGCTACTGCATTAATACCTTGCAACTCTAATAAATATTTGGCGCGGTTCGTTGGTTTTTTTAAAGTCTGATATGCCTCATTGGCAAGTGTAGCCGTTTGCATGGAAGCGAGTTTTTCAGCAGATGTGGCTGTCACAAAACGGTCTGGATGGCTTTCCGATTGTATTTTTCGGTAATTATTTTCTAAAGCGGCTAAATCAATGTCGAATGCTGGCTTAAGCTCGAACAGCTCAAAGTAATTCAAACTCACACTGTGAAGCTTTCACCGCAACCACACTCGTCTTTTACGTTGGGATTATTGAATTTAAAGCCCTCATTCAAACCCTCTTTGGTGAAATCGAGTTCGGTGCCATCAATATAGGCCAAGCTTTTTGGGTCAACAATTACCTTCACGCCATGGCTATCAAATGCCATATCCTCGGGGTTCAAATCGTCCACAAACTCAAGCGTATAGGCCATGCCAGAGCAGCCTGTGGTTTTAACGCCCAAGCGTAAACCTATGCCTTTGCCGCGATTAGCAAGGAATTTTTCAACGCGGTTTGCGGCCGCAGGTGTCAAACTAATTGCCATTAAGCTGCCTCTCTAGCCGCCAATTGTTTGGCTTTAATATCCGCCACAGCTGCTTTAATCGCGTCTTCTGCCAAAACTGAGCAATGAATCTTCACGGGTGGTAGAGCTAATTCTTCTGCAATTGCAGAATTTTTAATCGCGTAAGCTTCATCCACCGTTTTGCCTTTTAACCACTCAGTAACGAGTGAGCTAGAGGCAATCGCCGAACCACAGCCGTAGGTCTTGAATTTTGCATCTTCAATAATGCCGTTATCGTTTACTTTAATCATCAGCTTCATTACATCGCCGCAAGCAGGCGCGCCGACCATGCCGGTGCCTACGTTCGGGTCGTTTTTGTCGAGCGAGCCAACATTTCTTGGATTCTCATAGTGATCTAAAACTTTGTCTGAATATGCCATTGTAATACTCCTTTTAGTGGGAGGCCCACTGTACCTTACTAATATCAATACCATCTTTGAACATATCCCAAAGTGGCGACAATTCTCTCAATTTACCTACTTTATTTTTCAATAATTCTATCGTGTAATCCACATCGGCTTCGGTAGTAAAGCGGCCAATAGAAAAACGGATAGAACTGTGCGCAAGCTCATCGCTACGGCCCAAGGCGCGCAACACATAGCTCGGCTCCAAGCTGGCAGAAGTACACGCAGAGCCGCTGGAGACGGCAATATCTTTCACCGCCATAATCAGCGATTCGCCCTCCACGTAATTGAAGCTGATGTTCAAATTATGCGGCACGCGATGCGCTAAATCACCATTCACATAGGTTTCTTCGATGTCCTGCAAGCCCTGTAGAAGCTTGTCTCTGAGCATACGAATACGCTCGTTTTCAGTCGCCATTTCTTCGCGCGCGATGCGAAACGCTTCGCCCATGCCGACAATTTGATGTGTCGCCAGAGTGCCAGAACGCATGCCGCGTTCGTGGCCACCGCCGTGCATTTGCGCCTCGATACGAATACGCGGTTTACGGCGCACATATAAGGCGCCAATGCCTTTTGGGCCGTAGGTTTTATGCGCGCTAAAGCTCATTAAATCGACAGGAAGTTTTTCCAAATCAATCTTCACTTTACCGGTTGCTTGTGCTGCATCCACATGAAAAATCACGTTGTTTTCGCGGCAAATATTGCCAATGGCTTCAATATCTTGAATCACACCGATTTCGTTGTTTACCAACATCACCGAAGCTAACACGGTATCTGGCCGAATCGCGGCTTTAAACTTGGCCAAATCGACCAAGCCATCTGGCTCAGGTTCTAAAAATGTTGCTTCAAAACCTTGGCGTTCCAGCTCGCGAATCGGGTCAATTACCGCTTTATGCTCGGTGGCAATGGTAATAATGTGCTTGCCTTTGGTGCTGGCGTAAAAGTTGGCCGCGCCTTTAATAGCCAAGTTGTTCGATTCCGTCGCGCCCGATGTCCACACGATTTCGCGCGGGTCTGCGCCGACCAATTTCGCCACCTCTTCGCGTGCATTTTCCACGGCTTTTTCGGCGGTCCAGCCAAATGGATGGCTACGCGACGCAGGGTTACCATAATGCTCCGTGAGGTACGGAATCATTTTTGCTGCCACGCGTGGATCTACCGGCGTGGTGGCGGAATAATCTAAATAAATTGGTTGTCTTTCCATATTTCTAAACTTTGCTTTCTATGCTGCTATTGCGGTTAAATTTCTTAATCTGGTTAATTCATGTTCAAGCGCACTCAAAAAATGCTGCACTTGTTCTATTGTGTTATTCGTGCCAAAACTCACGCGCACTGCGCCGCGTGCTAAATCTTCATCCACGCCCATTGCCAGCAATACGTGGCTTGGTTTGTCGCTGTCAGACGAACATGCCGAACCGCTGGAAACCCCATATCCTTTACAATCCAAGGCCATCACTAAGGTTTCACCATCCATATTTGGAAAGGCGAAAAAGCTGGTGTTGGGGATGCGCAGTCCATTGTGCCCGAAAACCACCGCATTCAATTTGCTTAAACCAGCTTCCAAATGTTTACGCAGATTTTCAGTGTGCATATCAAATGCGGTCAAGTTTTTAACAGCCAGCTCGCAAGCCGCCCCAAACCCCACAATCGCTGCCACATTTTCTGTGCCGCTGCGCAAACCTTTTTCTTGCCCACCACCGTATAACAGTGGCTGAATATCTACGCGCTTATCCAGCACCAGCGCGCCTGCGCCAAGCGGGCCGCCAATTTTGTGGCTAGAAATTGTCATCGCATGCACGTTTAACGCGAAAAAATCGACAGGAATTTTACCCAGCGCTTGCGCCGCATCGGTATGCACGTAAGCTTTATGTTCACGCGCTAACTCAGCCACTTTTGCAATATCTTGAATCGCGCCGGTTTCGTTATTCACCAACATCACAGATACTAGGTTTGTGGGGGTTTGCAGCAATTTTTGCAAGTGCGTTATATTGATATTGCAATTCGAATCCACTTTAATGCTATACGTCTTCCAGCCACGACTGTTTAGGGCTTGTGCAGGGCGCGACACGCATGGGTGCTCAATGCTACTCACGAGTATCTGCGCTGGTTCCAGGCCACTTGCAATGCCGTATATCGCAAAATTATTGGCCTCGGTGCCACTGGCGGTAAATACAATTTGGTTGGCATACGCGCCTACCGCGTTTGCCACTTGCTCGCGCGCCTGTTCCACCGCGGCACGTGCAGCACGGCCAAAACTGTGGCGGCTGGTCGCATTGCCGTGTTGCTTCGTCATAAACGGCAACATCGCTTCAAGCACTTCTGTCTTGAGCGCGGTGGTGCTGTTATGGTCGAAATAAACTTGTGACATTTAAGCCGTTACATCTTCGCACACGCTTGTTTTGCGTGGTAAAAAATTAATTTGACTCACATTGCCAATGTCATTTTGGCGTTGATTTTCAACCAGTTCCGCCAAGGTCACGCCGGATAAATAATCCAAAATTCTGTTGTTGAGCGACGCCCATAAATCGTGCGTCATGCAACGGCCTTCGTCGTGGCAATCTTCCTTGCCGCCGCACTGGGTAGCGTCGATAAGCTCATCCACCGCGGTAATAATGTTAGAAACTGAAATCTCATTGTGCGATTTCGCCACGCGATAACCGCCGCCAGGGCCGCGCACACTGGTGACTAAACCTTGGCGACGCAAACGGCTGAAAAGTTGCTCTAAATACGAGAGCGAAATGGCTTGGCGCTCGCTAATACCTGCCAGCGTGACGGGTTTGTCGGCCTCGTTTAAAGCGAGGTCCAGCATCGCGGTAACAGCAAAACGGCCTTTGGTGGTGAGTCTCATAATCCCTCGTATTCTATAATAACCTAGTAATTTAGTCAATTATTACTGGGTTTAGTTCAGAGCTTTTTAGATTTTTTTGCAGCAGTTTTTTTGGCACCAAAAGCTTCAGCCAAATTAGCATCTGCGCTGACGTCAGCCATTTTAGCTAATTCTTTTTTCAAACTAGCCAATTCACCATCTTGCTTGGCCGCGTGGTCTAGCAGGCTGTGAATAGCCTTAGCGATTGGATCATTTTCGTCATTACCTACTGCATAAGCGCTAAAGCCAATTTTCTTGGCAGTTTCGTCGCGCTGTTTGGTTTTTTCTTCCTCTAAAATACGTGCAGGGATGCCTACCGCAGTCGCGTTTTCAGGCACATCTTTTACGACGACGGCGTTGGAGCCGATTTTCGCATTTTTGCCAATCGTAATCGGCCCTAACACTTTTGCGCCCGCACCAATTACCACGCCTTGTTCCAGCGTGGGGTGGCGTTTACCTTTATTCCATGAGGTGCCGCCTAGCGTCACGCCGTGATACAGTGTGCAATCGTCGCCAATCACGGCGGTTTCACCAATTACCACACCCATGCCATGGTCAATAAACACGCGGTGGCCGATGGTCGCGCCGGGGTGAATTTCAATGCCGGTGAAAAATCGGCCAATATGCGATGAAAATCGCCCAAGCCAATAAAGTCGAGCCTTCCAGAGCCAATGGCTAAAACGATGCATAATCAGTGCGTGTACGCCAGGGTAGGTGGTGAGGATTTCAAAATGCGTGCGCGCTGCGGGGTCGCGGTCGAAAACGACAGAAATATCTTCTTTTAAGTGATTGAGCATGCTTTATTAAATCTGCAAAATAAATACGTTATTATGCCATAAAAGTAAATAGTTGACTAATTCACTAGGTTTAATGTTTTGGGTTAATACTTGGTGTGTTTTCTTGGTTCTTTTGTCAGCGTCAGCACGCCACGTAACAAATTCACTTCCTCTTTTTCCAGTCGCGCGCGCGAATACAAACGGCGCATACGCTCGAACAATTTTTTTGGTGCGTTGGGATTGAGGTAGCCGATCTGTAGTAGCGTTTCTTCTAAGTGTACGTAAAAGCGTTCCAGCTCGTCGTTAGTAGCAAGCACTTCGCCAGCAGGCGCATCCAGTTTGCCTTCTAGGGCTGTCATTCTTAATTCGTAGCACACTAGTTGCACTGCCATTGCCAAGTTGAGAGATGAATATTCTGGATTTGCAGGAATCATCGCTAGCAATTGGCAGCAATCAAGTTCGGCATTGGTTAAGCCGCTCATTTCGGTGCCAAATACTAATGCAACAGGCTGGGAAGCCGCGTAGGTATTGGCTTGCACGGCTGCTTCCCGCGCATTCACGGTTTCGTGTGATAAATAGCGTTTGCGCGCGCTCATACCAATCGCAAATGCACAGCCCACAAGTGCTTCAGACAAGGTTTGCGTGACAATGGCGCTATCTAAAACGTCGTCTGCGCCAGCCGCCAAAGCGCTGGCTTGCGGGTTTGGGAATTTATCTGGCTGGACTAAGTATAAATGCTGAAACCCCATAGTTTTCATGGCGCGTGCAGCTGAGCCGATGTTGCCAGGGTGGCTGGTTTGGCATAAAACGATACGGATGTTATCGAAAATGGTCTGCGACAATTTGGGGAAGCGCCTAAATAATGCTAAAATAGCATTTTAACAGCTCTTTAAGAAATTTAAGTTATGCATCCCATGCTCTCAATTGCAGTAAAAGCCGCGCGCGAAGCTGGCCGAATTATCAATCGTGCCTCGCAAGACGTAAATGCACTCTCGGTGCAAAGCAAAACCTTTAACGATTTTGTGAGCGAGGTGGACCACGCGGCAGAAGCAGCGATTATCAATACTATTCGTTATGCATATCCAGACCACGGATTTTTGGGTGAAGAAAGTGGAAAAAGTAACACAGACGCCGAAAATATTTGGATAATTGACCCACTGGATGGTACGACAAATTTTTTACATAACTTTCCGCAATACTGCATATCTATTGCCTTACAGCAAAAGGGCATACTCACACAAGCGGTGATTTACGACCCACTGCGTAACGATTTATTTACTGCAACCAAAGGTCGCGGTGCGTTTTTGAACGACAAGCGTATTCGCGTCACCAATCGAACTAAACTACAGGACTCACTCATCGGTACCGGCTTTCCGTTTCGCGATTTTACGCACCTCGATACTTACATGGCGATGTTGAAAGACATGATTAAAAAAACCACCGGCATTCGCCGCCCGGGCTCAGCTGCGCTCGATTTGGCTTACGTAGCAGCAGGTTATACCGACGGCTTTTTTGAGATTGGCTTATCTACTTGGGATATCGCTGCCGGTGGTTTATTGGTTCAAGAGGCGGGTGGCATGGCCGGCGATTTTGAGGGTAACGAAAGCTGGATTACGACAGGTAATATCGTGGCAGCCAACCCAAAAGTCTTCGCGCAAATATTACAAGTGCTAGCGCCACATTTAACCGAAAAACTAAAATCGACCTAGTTTACCAACTCACCCCAAGCACTAAGCCAGCTCCAAAATCGATGCTGGATCGAGTGTTGCCAGTGCTAATATAAGATTGAATATTGTAAGTTGGGCTGAATCGATGTGAATAGTAGAGTGTGTATTCACGGATATTGCTATTTTGCGCCCATGCTGCTTGTCTTAAATCGACTAAAAATCCTGCGCTATTCGAAGTATCAATTTTGTAAGCGGCACCTAACGTGCCAAACCAAACATCTTTTAAGGCATAGGTAGATAAATCGGGCTTGCCATACACTTTATAACCCACTGTGCCTATTAAAGTAAGTTTGTCCAATGCTTCATCACTAAGAGTTTTGTAAATATCCAGTTGCGCGGAGTAATCATTTTTGCCAGTTCCAAGGCCTTTTCCAACTGAAGCTGTAGCAAATTTAACTTTTGCGCCAACATCTAGCGTCAATTTTTGTTCTGCCGATTGAAAAGCCGTGTAAGTAAGGCTTGATACAATATCGCCCAAACCAGATTCTTTTGAATGTTTGTTGATATTTTCAGTGATGATTATTTGACTATCGCCAGTAACGCCGCCGGGGCCGTCTATTTCTAGCCAAGGAACGGTTGTTTTAAAAAGCCAGCGACCGTATTCAACTTTTTCAGTAAACGGGATGTACTTTATGCGAGTCACTTCTGATTGACCGTATTTACCTGTGCTGTAATCAAGCCCAGTGGTAAATCCAAATTGCGCCTCATCGGCTTTTGAATTGACGCTAAGATTGAGCAGCAGCAGCGCAAGTAGTATCTTTTTCATTGGTATTAATATGCATTGTTTGACCCGTCATGCTATCACACTTAAATGGTAAACTTAATACCTAGGTACTTCAGGTCTCTCAACCCTAGAAGGCCTATCAACTTTCTCTGGCCTGTCAACTTTCTCCGTCCTATCTACTTTATCTGGCCTTTCGACTTTATCTGTTCTTTCAATATGGTCAGGCATTTCTGCGCTTTCTGGTTTATCTGTAGCTTCTAGTTGGTTATGATTATCATTAGTCTCTAATTTATCGCTGTCTAACGTAGATTTAGTATGTTCTTTAGCTGAATCGGGCCTTCTATCCTCGATTACATTTGGCCGCTGCTTGCTCCCACCACGCTCTAAAATTTTATCTTCAGTTAAATATTCAATGCTACGCGCAGTAATATTGCCAGCACTGTCTTTGTTACCGCGTACAATAATGGTTTGATTGTTATCAAGGTTTGAGCCTTTAATTTTGGTGTTAGCGTCTACACGAATACTTTGATTTTGTACGTTAATATTGCTTGTTGACCTTGCAGGTGCAATGCCTTGAATAACAATGTTCTCAGACTTACTAAGTACGCGCTGAATTACACTTTCTTTGATTTGCTTGCTTTGTAGAGTGCGACCGTCCCAAAGCCCGCTTACATGAATGCTGCTACCCACATTAAGTTTATTGGCGGTAGAAATATTAACACCATTGATTTTACCAGTTGAATCGACAAACCCAACAATAGAAGACGGCGTGTTTGGTGGAGCCAAATCTATGCGCAATGCATGCACTTGATTTTTTGCGGTAATTAAGCCGCTTAATTGTACGGTTTGATTTAGTTTTAAGTCTGCGCTACCAAGTGTATTGTGGCTATAACTAATGGTTTTCCCCAAAATCTGTATGGTATTTTGGGTGAGATTAATTTTTTCTATTTTACCCACCAGAATATGTGAGACACTAATGCGCTCAGCTTCAAGTAAGTCACCCTTGTTGATGGATTCAATCGCCACCAATTGGCCAAGATTGAGCGCATCAATTGAAGATGATTGCCCATCTATATCGACCAAGGTTTGATTGTCATAGTGCACTTCTAGTCCATTAACACAAACGCTGGCAAAACCAGTAATCACGCCAATAATGCCCGTGCCGCCAATGCCTGCATTCGCTTGCACGCCAGTGCCACCTACGCCACTATTGGCTTGTTTTCCAGTTCCGCCCACGCCTTTTGGCTGATGACCTGTACCACCAATGCCTTCTGACTGATGGCCCGTACCGCCGATGCCGTCTTGCTGAATAGCATTATTGCTAATTCCAGTCCCGCCGATACCAGCATTACAAACATTGGTTTCAGCGCTAGCCTTGGCTGAGAATAAAACCAGCGAAATTGTCACCAAAATGGCTGAAAAACGTTGCACCGTTTTAGCTTTCCTTTGCCGGCTCTATTTGTGAAAACTCACTTAGATCATCATCGGCATGATAAAAATACACACCAAAATTCATTCTTTGGTTAGCTTTATCCGATTCTCGTCTGCTTGCCATGCCAGATTCTGTTTGCGCGGCCTTAAGCGCTGCTGCACGACGATTAAGTGCTTTAATCGTATTCATGCCACTTTGTCTTGCCAAGTCATGTAGTATCTCCACATTTCCAGCTGTTAGGCCATCATAATAGACACAACGTTCAAGCATGGGTTCATTTTGATTGCTTAAGTTACTAACGGCTGCAGACATGTGATCGTGCACATTCATCGATAAAAAAGATAATTTATATTCTAAATCTTGATTCGGAATGAATGCTTGAACATTCAAGCGCACATTATCGTTGTAATCGATGCTCACAAAGCCCAATCTTAGCCATTCATCCAGCACAGGTCGCGCACGAAAATCTTTACTAACACTGGCCACCAAAGACTCGAAAGACACCTCGCCCTTGCTTGCAAGCCTTGGTAGCGGCAATGGTTGACCAATCTCATCCAAGTACAGGTTATCCCCTAACCATAAGCCAAAAATTTGTGCACTAATAGAATAGGGCGGCTCAAGCTCATTGTCTTGCTCATCCAGTATACGTTGCACGTCTTTGCGATGCACGCCAGTCAATAAGGTAATGCGGCTATTGGTTTGTAGTTTACCTTCAATCTGAAATTCCTCTTCGGCCACACTCACAAACACACGCTTTAAATCTTCTAACACCATGGTGTAGTTTATACCTTGCGATAGCATGAGGCGTACCAAAGGCCGTAGCACTTTGCGTATAGTATCGTGCAAAATAATTTGCATCTTTTTAGGAGTATTGCTTGGTTTTATTTCCATATTGTTAAATATTATAGTCCGTTAGCTATTTTCGAGAAAAACTTTGTACTTCTGCGGCTTTTTTACCGTAATGTGTTTTTACCATCACACCAATTTCTTTCAGAAAAGGCGTCGGCAATACCCCCCCCGCACAAATAATGACGGCATCGTTTGGAATTTCTACTAAATTCTTATCGGCTAATTCAAGTTTTACCGTTTTTGAACGAATTTCATCAACATTCGATTGAAGTAGAACTGTAAGTCGTTTTGAGCTCTCAGCTTGCTTTAATTTCTCTCTATTTTTTGGTTTTACACGGCCAAAAGCTTCGCTACGATACGAAAGCGTTACAGTGGTACCAGGTTGTTCAGAAATTGTAATAGCAGCTTCCAGCGCACTGTCACCGCCGCCCACTACCAATACATGCTGACCAAGATACTGCTCTGGGTCAGTTAGGCGATAAACTACTTTAGCTTGCTCTTCTCCATCCACTTCTAATTTACGTGGCGTGCCCATTCTTCCTATTGCAAGAAGAATGTTTGCTGCTTGGTAAATAGCTTTAGAAGTTTTAATTTCATAGCCCTTTGCTGTTTTAGTAACAGTTTCCATGCGTTCGTTAAAATTGACTTTAAGATCATGGTCACGAAGTACGCGCAACCAGAACCCGAGCAGCTCCTCTTTACTGATATCGTACATTTCGACTTTGCCTATGATGGGTAATACGACAGGTTGAGTCATGGCGACCTTGTTGCGTGGATATTTGAAAATGGCGCCACCAAGCGACTCTTCTTGTTCTATGGTGATGCATTTAAGATGATGTTCTTTGGCTGCCAGCGAAGCGGAAAGCCCGGCTGGGCCGGCACCGATAATCACCACATCGTATTCATTGCCGTCATTCTTTTTTTTCAAAATAGAATCAATTGCTTGTTTTCCCTGCTCGGCAGCTTTTCGGATTAATCCCATACCACCTAATTCGCCAGCGATAAAGATGTTTTCAATATTAGTTTCAAAAGAAGCCTTAACCAATGGGATATCCATACCACGTTTTTCGGTACCAAAAACTAATTCAATGGCATCCACCGGGCATGCCGTCAGGCAAGCACCATGACCAATACAGTGCGCTGGGTCGGTAAGCACTGCTTTACCCTTAATTAAGCTAAGCGCCTTTTCCGGACATGCTTTGACGCAAGCGCCAGAGCCTATGCAACGGCCAGGATTAATGACTGGGTGTATTGAAGCAGGTTCGCTCAGCCCAGCTTCTTTAGCTTCGTTTAAACGGTCGCGACCACGTCTATCCCTTTGTTTTTGGCGGACGATGTAAACCATCAGTATCAAAAGCAAAGGCGTAAGATATATGAGTAAGCTTATTTTTGGCATGTTTGCCCTGGTTGAGAACTAATATTCAATCTTGTATTCATAAAATAAATACTTCAGTTTGCATAATATATTATATTATTAACATGAATGACGCATAATATGTGAGAAAATTACACACGTCAATTTTTGTGAGGTATGTTTTTGACAGTAAATGAAAAAGTAAATTCAGCAGAAAATTCATCGCTACGTAGGGTTGGCCATTTTCTAAATCAGATGTTGATGTGGACGTTGATATTTGCACTGGTCTGGTTGGGCTGGAAGGTCGCGCACGGCAAATACTACAAACCTGGTGAAGGTTTGGGTTATAACTTAGGTTTAGCAGGCGGCTTAATGATGCTAACCTTATTGTTATACTCAGCACGCAAGCATCTCACTTTCATGCAGAGATTAGGCAAGCTCAAGTATTGGTTTCGTATTCATATGACGCTTGGCGTGCTTGGGCCGATACTTGTTTTGTTCCATACTACTTTTCGCTTAGGCTCTATGAACGCATCAATAGCCTTTTATTGCATGATATTGGTTGCGGGTAGTGGCTTGATTGGCCGCTTCGTGTATACCCGTATCCACAAAGGATTGTATGGTAGCCGCTCTACATTGAGTGAAGTGCATGAGGAGTTGGCGGGCAGTCAAGGTGATGTGAAATCGAAGCTGCATTTCTTTCCCAAAGTTGAAAAAAAGATTAAAAAATTTGAATATGACGCTTTAGAAAAAAAACGTGGTTTCTTTGCGGGGTTATGGTTCTTTCTTACTTTTGACATGCGTCGCACCTTACTTGCTTGGCGTTGCAAGCGTTATATATATTTAAAACTCGGCGCAAATAAACAAGATTTGGCAAAAGAGGCATCCAGCTTAGTCAGCCTATATTTGGTACAAATCCAAACAGTGGCGCAATTTAAAAAGTTCGAACAAATATTTTCTGCATGGCACGTGCTGCATATACCTTTAATGTATATGATGGTGGCCACAGCCATTTTCCACGTCATTTGGGTACACATGTACTAGATATTAATGCTACGCTTTTTTAGTCTTTTTATTCTCACATTCTTTCTGTCATTCAATGCTGGCGCGGATACACTCGAAAGCGTGATGATGCCTGGCAAGGTGATTCAAGGCCATGCGAAGTGGGAAGATAATTGCCAAAAGTGCCATAAAAAATTCGACAAACTTGGGCAAAACCAGTTATGTAAAGATTGCCACAAAGACATTAATAAAGACGTGGTTGATAAAAGAGGCTTCCACGGCAAGATGAAAGAGGTTCGTGATTGCGCCGATTGTCATACTGAACATAAAGGGCGCGCTGCCAATATTGTCATCTTAGACGAAAAAACCTTTAAGCATACGCAAACCGACTTCCAGTTAAAGGGTGGTCACATGGGCGAAAAGGTTGACTGCAAAGATTGCCACAAGCCAAAAATAAAATATAGAGATGCGCCCTCGACTTGTATTGGCTGCCATAAAAAAGACGACAAACATAAGGGCTCATTGGGCGATAAGTGCGTGGATTGTCACGTTGAAAAGAGTTGGAAAGACATTGAGTTTGATCACGACAAGAGTGACTTCAAACTGCGTGGCGCGCACGCTGAAACCAAGGTGCAGTGTAAAGATTGCCATAAAGACAATCTGTTTAAAGAAACGCCTAAAGATTGCTACTCATGCCACAAAAAAGACGATGACCACAAAGGTGTGTTTGGTGAGAAGTGTGCTGATTGCCATACTGATAAGAGTTGGAAAGAGGTCACATTCGATCACAAAGTAGATGGACACTTTGCCTTGCTGGGTAAGCATGATAGCGCCAAGTGTGCCAGTTGCCATAAATCTGCGGGGCAAAAATTGCCTATCACTTGTATTGGCTGCCACCGCAGTGATGACAAACATAATGGTACTTTAGGTGAAAAGTGTGCGGATTGTCACAACGAACGCAGTTGGAAAAAAACCGATTTCGATCATGATAAAGACACCAAATTTCCACTTAAGGATAAGCATAAAGCAGCCAAGTGTGAAGCATGCCATACCACTGGTGGATTGAAGTACGAAAAATTGCCAATGGATTGTTACTCATGCCACAAAAAGGATGACGTGCATAATGGCAAGTTGGGCGTGAAATGTGAAGACTGCCACAACGCAAAGGATTGGAAGAAAGATAATTTCGACCATGATAAGACTAAATTCCCACTTAGAGGCAAGCATAAACCCGCTAAATGTGAGAGCTGTCACAAAAACGGTTTGGAGGAAAAACTAAAAACAGGCTGTAACGATTGCCACCAAAAAGACGACAAACATAAGGGAGTGTTTAGCGCTAGTTGCGAGAAGTGTCATAACGACTCGGATTGGAAAGCCACCAACTTCGATCACACACGTGATACAAAATATATCTTAAAAGGTAAACATATTAAGGCTAAGTGCGAGAGCTGCCACAGGCCACCACCAGCGCCGCCTAAGCTTTCGCCAACAGCCACATGCTTCTCCTGCCATGAGCGGGATGACGTGCATAAAGGCGTTGAAGGCAAGAAGTGTGAGGATTGCCACACGGAAGCTTCATGGAAAGTAAAAGACTTTGATCACAATAAGACTAAGTTCCCATTGTTGGGTAAGCACGGCCCGGTGGAATGCAAGAAGTGTCATTTGACGGGCAAATTTAAAGAGGCTAAGTCAGATTGCTATTCATGCCACACCAAAGATGACGTGCATAAAAAACAATTAGGTACGCTTTGTGAGGATTGTCATAACGCCAGGGATTGGAAGGTATGGGATTTCAATCATGACACGCGCACTAAATTTAAACTTGATGGCGGACACAAAAATGTGGATTGCTTAGATTGTCATAGAACCACCTTCATAGGTAAAGTTAAGCAGAATTCCACTTGTTTTAGCTGCCACGCCAGCGATGATGTACATGGCGGAAGCTTTGGCCCACAATGTGACCGTTGTCACGTCAATACAAATTTTAGAGAAATTAAGGTAAATGCTGGCGTAGGTAGATAAAGCTACAATGGCTTGGCTATTGGCTTGCATGGCCTATATAACTATAAATTATTTTTTTTAAATTCTATATACTTTTTTAAAAAACCGTTTGACGCATAATTATTTCCCACATATTATATGCGTATCGTGGATAAATTTCCCACAGTACGTTCTACATAAATGAATAAATTTGTATGATGCATGGGGTCGAAATTTAAATGGGAATTAAGTATGCAATTTAACTGGAAACGCATATCAGCATTCTTTTTAGCATGCTGTCTCTCCGTTATTTTAGCGAGCCCTGCCAGCGCTGCAACTAAAACCATTAAGGGTGGTTTTAAGTTTGACCATTCCAAAACTGGCTTTGCACTTGTTGGTCAACATGCTGTTGCAAGATGCGAAACCTGTCATATCAATGGCATATTTAAGGGTACGCCCAAGCAGTGTTCAGGTTGCCATACCGCCGGCAACCGCATGAATGCTTCAGCTAAACCGGCTACCCACATGCCAACTAGCGACAAATGCGAAACATGCCACATAGCAGCCTCTTGGAAACCCGCGACAATGAGCCATATTGGCGTGATGCAGGGTCAATCGTGTGCAAGTTGTCACAATGGCACCTCGGCCACTGGGAAACCTGCAAATCATATTTCTACTACTTCTGATTGTGGAACCTGCCATAAAAATAGTGCTTGGCTACCAGCGAGCGGATTTAACCATTTAGACACTAATGGCCAGCCCATTACCAGTGGCTGTGCGACGTGTCATACGGTCGGTGGTAAGGGCTTAGCCAAACCAAGCAACCATATTGCAACCACTACTAGTTGTGAGACTTGCCATAAATCTACCTCCAGTTTCAAAGGTGCGGTGATGGATCACACTGGCATCACGACGGGCTGTGCGACTTGCCATAAGGTCGGTGGTGCAGGCTTAGCCAAACCAACCAACCATGTTGCAACCAGTGCTAGCTGCGAGACTTGCCATAAATCCACCACCAGTTTCAAAGGTGCTGCGATGGATCACACTGGCATCAGCACAGGTTGTGCGAGTTGCCATAATGGTAAAGCGGCTTTAGGTAAAACGGCGGGCACCCATATTCCAACGACAGCGGCTTGTGAAACTTGCCATAAATCAACTGCTGCCTTTAAACCAACCGTGATGAACCATACGGGCATCACCGCTGGTTGTGCGACTTGCCACGGTGGAACTTTCGCGAATGTGAAAGCTAAATCAAGCGCCCACATACCTACTACCAAAGCATGTGAAACCTGTCATACCAGCACCACTGCCTTTGTCCCTGCGACGATGAACCACACTGGCATCACCACTGGCTGCGCAACTTGCCATGGTGGTACCTTTGCTAATGTAAAAACTAAACCAAGCACTCACATAGTGACGGCAGCAGCTTGCGAAACCTGTCATAAATCGACGACTAGCTTCAAAGGTGGCGCTGTGATGAACCACACAGGCATCGTCAGCGGTTGTGCGAGCTGCCATAACGGTACCACTGCGCTCGGTA
Organism: Methylotenera sp.; assembly: GCA_025359405.1. Classification (GTDB taxonomy): domain Bacteria; phylum Pseudomonadota; class Gammaproteobacteria; order Burkholderiales; family Methylophilaceae; genus Methylotenera_A. Next base: position 33,087 of record JANYGD010000095.1, read on the forward strand.
AGCCAGCCGCTCCTAACCATATACCGACCACAGCGACTTGTGAGACCTGCCACAAATCCACGGTCGCGTTTAAACCAACGGCAATGAACCACACTGGCATTACCACTGACTGTGCAAGCTGCCATGGCGTGACTACTGGTGTGAAAGCCAAATCGACCGCTCATTTCCCAACGACTGCGAAGTGTGAAACCTGTCACACCAGCACTACCGCCTTTGTCCCTGCGACGATGAATCACACTGGTATTACCACTGGCTGCGCGACTTGTCATGGCGGAGGCTTTGCCAATATAAAAACAAAACCAAGCACTCACATTGTGACGAATGCAGCTTGCGAAACCTGTCATAAATCGACGACTAGCTTCAAAGGTGGCGCTGTGATGAACCATACGGGTATCGTCAGCGGCTGTGCGACTTGAGATCGGA
>JANYGD010000119.1 GCA_025359405.1 Methylotenera sp.
AGCTTTCCACTACCGGTTCGAGCCTAAACTGGTGAGCCAGTTGGGTACTGCAATCGTTAACATAATGCGCCGCATGAAGGTTTTTCTTTCGGCGTATTATGCTTCGCTAATACGCCCTACCAAACGCGCCAATAACCAACAAAAAAGCCAGCATTTGCTGGCTTTTTAAACTTCTAAAACTACTCTTTCAATGAACGTTTACGCTCATGCTCCAGCAAATAACGTTTACGAATACGAATGGTTTTTGGTGTGATTTCTACCAATTCATCATCGTCAATAAATTCTACGGCACTTTCTAAAGTAAGTGCGATTGGCGTAATTAAGCGCACCGCTTCATCCGTACCAGAAGAACGAATATTGGTGAGTTGCTTGCCTTTGATTGGGTTCACAATCAAATCGTTATCGCGGCTGTGAATACCAATCACCATGCCCTCGTACAGCTTATCGCCTGGCACGGCAAACATTTTGCCACGGTCTTGCAGCTTCCATAGTGCGTAAGCTACGGCTTCGCCATGTTCGGCTGAAATCAGCACACCATTACGACGGCCTGGCATATCAGGTTTGACTGGTGCGTATTCGTCAAAAATATGTGCCATTAAACCCGTGCCACGCGTCATGGTTAAAAATTCACCTTGAAAGCCAATTAAACCGCGCGCTGGGATTTTATATTCCAAGCGCGTGCGGCCATTGCCGTCAGATTCCATATTTTGCATTTCACCACGACGGCGGCCGAGTTCTTCCATCGCCGCGCCTTGGTGTTCATCTTCTAAATCCACCGTTAAAATTTCGTACGGTTCACATTTTTCGCCGTTAATTTCGCGGTAAACTACTTTTGGTTTGCCGACTGCCAGCTCGAAACCTTCGCGGCGCATGGTTTCCAGCAGAATAGTCAAATGCAGTTCGCCACGGCCAGAAACGCGGAATATATCAGCATCTGCGGTTTCATCCACGCGCAAGGCCACGTTCACTAAAAGTTCTTTAGTTAAGCGATCACGAATTTGGCGCGAAGTCACAAATTTGCCTTCTGTCCCCGCCAATGGCGAAGTGTTCACCATAAAATCCATGGTCAAAGTTGGCTCATCTACGCCTAAATGTGGCAAGCCTTTTGGGTTCTCGCGATCGCAAATGGTAAAGCCAATACCAATATCATCCAAACCAGAAATAATGACAATATCGCCCGCCAATGCTTCTTCTACTGGCAGGCGCTCTAGACCTTGAAAACCTAGCACTTGGTTGATTTTGCCCATAGCAATTTGTTTATCTTCATTCATTACCGTGACAGTTTGGCCAGGTTTCACCTTACCGTTACGCACACGGCCAACACCAAGTCTACCAGTGTAAGTAGAGTAATCGAGTGCTGAAATTTGTAATTGTAATGGCGCATCTGGGTCGCCCACTGGTGGCTTCACATGGCTTAGAATGGTGTCAAACAGTGCGCGCATGTTGTCGCTTGGCGTTTTCATGTCCAGCATGGCATAGCCGTTGATGGCTGATGCGTACACCACTGGAAAATCTAATTGCTCATCAGTTGCGCCTAAGTTAGCGAATAAATCAAAGGTATGGTTAATCACCCAATCGCAGCGCGCGCCTGGGCGATCTACTTTATTAATCACCACAATTGGTTTTAAACCAAGCGCCAGCGCTTTTTTAGTCACAAAACGCGTTTGCGGCATTGGGCCTTCAACCGCATCTACTAACAATACCACGCCGTCCACCATGCCTAATACGCGCTCTACTTCACCACCAAAGTCGGCGTGACCTGGCGTATCGACGATGTTAATATGTGTGCCTTCGTAATTCACCGCAGTGTTTTTGGCCAAAATGGTAATGCCGCGCTCTTTTTCAAGATCGTTGCTGTCCATCACACGCTCTACGATCGCGTAATGCGATGAAAAGGTGCCCGCTTGCTGTAAAAGCTTATCCACCATGGTGGTTTTGCCATGGTCAACGTGGGCGATAATGGCGATGTTGCGCAGATTACGAGAATTTGGGGTAGTAGACATGTGAACTGCCATATGTTTGAAAGGGCGCGATTTTAACACACTTGTGTCTGAATTTAAGCGCTTAGCTGCAATAAACCTTTGACATAGCAGAAAAAATGCCTATAATGCGCGCAAGTTAAAACTTTATTGAAGTTTTAGATTCATCGCCCTGACCCTATTGTTGCTCGTGAAATGTTGAAGCAACTATCATATAGATTAGTGTATTTTAATTACATAAAATCTATCTTTTACTGGTTAGCGGCTATGCCCGTGCGCTGGTAAAAAGCATTCTTATACTGTTTTACTTTATAAATATAGTGCTTTACGCGTTTTATGTTGATTTTATATATTTAACTTATTGAATATATTCAACTTTTATGTGCTTGCTTGCGCCCTTTTTGTTATTTTTGAAAGGGACTACTTTGTCTTTTGAATCATTAAATCTTAATCCTGCCATCCTTCGCGCAATCGAAGAATCTGGCTACACCGAACCTACCGCTATCCAAGCGCAAGCTATACCTGTTATTACTGAAGGTAACGACTTGATGGCCTCCGCCCAAACCGGCACTGGCAAAACTGCAGCATTTATGTTGCCAGCATTAAACTTACTTGCAACGCCGCACGAGCTTAAAAGCCGCGGCCCACGCATTTTGGTATTAACGCCAACGCGTGAACTCGCTGCACAAGTGAATGAAGCAGCACGTAAGTATGGTAAATTTTTACGCGCCCGCACGGTAAGTATCGTCGGCGGCATGCCTTACCCACTACAAAACAAACTATTATCACAACCGCTAGACATATTGGTCGCCACGCCAGGTCGCTTATTAGACCATATGGAACGCGGCCGTATTGATTTAAGCCGTTTGCAAATGCTAATTTTGGATGAAGCCGATAGAATGTTAGACATGGGCTTTTTGCCTGATGTTGAGCGCATTTGCAGCCAACTTTCAACTGAACGCCAAACGCTATTATTCTCTGCCACACTAGATGGCGACATTGCTCGCATTGCGAAACAAATTCTTAAAAATCCTAAAACCATTCAAATCGCCACGCAAAAAGAAAAACATGCCAATATTGAGCAACGTTTGCACTATGTGGACGACATGACACACAAAAACAAACTTTTGGAACATTTGTTGATTGCACCCGACATGAATCAAGCGATTATTTTTACCAGCACCAAGCGCCACGCCGATGTGCTGGCAGAAGATTTATACGCCGCAGGTCACAAAACTGCCGCTTTACATGGCGACATGACACAAGGCGCGCGTAACCGCACGCTAACTAAATTGCGTCATGGCGATGTAAAAGTACTGGTGGCGACAGACGTGGCTGCGCGTGGCATTGACGTGCAAGGCATTAGCCACGTGATTAACTACGATTTACCGAAATTTGCAGAGGATTATGTGCACCGTATCGGCCGCACAGGTCGCGCCAACAACACTGGCATTGCGATTTCGTTTGCATCGAATATGGATAGACACATTTTACGCAAAATCGAACAATTTACTGGCCACCGCATGGAACCCGCCGTGGTTGAAGGCTTTGAGCCAAAACGCGCGTTTAAAACAGACGGGCCAACTGGCAGAGGTAATCGTGGCGCTGAAAGATCAAACCGCAATGAGCGATCACATGCACCAGGCGGTCGCGGAGGCTATCAACCGCGCGATAATAATCGCGTAAGTTTTGGTGACCGCATTATGGGCGAAAAACCAGCAGGCGCAAGAAGCGCTGGTGGTTTTAACGACCGTAATAAAGAACGTACGCATGATGGTGCGCGCGCTGCGGGTCGCAGTTTTGGTGATAGAACCGATTCTCGCCCAGCACGCAATGATGCGCCGAATCGAGAACGTTTTGGTAGCAACGAATCTGCTGGCAACCGCCAACCGCGTGAAGGCGCTGGCGAAGTGAATGGCAACAGCCGCAGCTATACTAAAGATACTGACATGCAATTTGCGCGTGAATTAAGCAAGGGCTTTGGCGGCAAAAGTAATGGCGACAGAGCTTCTGCACCAAAACCATACGCACGCAAACCTGAAGGCAGCTTTGGCGCTCGTCCCGGTCGTTCTGAAGGTAGCCGCGAAGGTAGTCGTTCTGCGCAGCGTTCTGACGCACCACGTGCTAATACTAGCGAAAAGTTCGGCAATCCTCGTCCACGCAACTCAGGCGATCGTGATAGCCGTCCAAATACTAGTCGTTCAAATGCTAGCCCACGTGCAGGTGGCGCAAATGGCCTTGCTGGAAATAGCGCACCACGTCGTCCGCGTAGCTTTGCTTAATGGAAACTATGTCTACAGAAATATTACAATTTGACGCTTTAGGTCTCGCGGAGCCATTGTTAAAGGCAATTAGCGAGACTGGCTATACCACGCCAACGCCAATTCAAGCCAAAGCCATTCCATTGGCGCTGCAAGGCTTGGATTTAATGGCTGGCGCGCAAACAGGTACAGGCAAAACGGCGGCATTTGCGCTGCCGATTTTGCAAAAATTGTTGCCATTTGCAAGCAGCAGCACCTCGCCTGCCAAGCACCCGATACGCGCGCTGGTATTAACACCGACGCGTGAATTGGCGATTCAAGTAGAGGAGAGTATTAAGGTTTACGCCAAGCACACGCCACTTAAAAGTTTAGTGGTATTTGGTGGCGTGGATATTAAAACGCAAACACCTCACTTAAAAACGGGTGTTGAAATTTTAGTCGCAACACCGGGCCGCTTGCTAGACCACGTTGAGCAAAAAACCCTTAATCTTGGCCAAGTACAAATTTTGGTGTTGGACGAAGCGGATAGAATGCTGGACATGGGCTTTATGCCTGATTTAAAGCGCATTTTGGCTTTATTGCCAAAACAACGCCAAAACTTGATGTTCTCTGCCACGTTTTCTAATGAAATCAAAAAATTAGCAGATGATTTTTTAACTAATCCAACACTCATCGAAGTGGCACGCAGCAACGCGACCGCAGAAAATGTCACACAAAAAGTGTATTTAGTTGAGCAAAGCAAGAAGCAAGCACTGCTCACGCAGCTGTTACAGGCTGAAGATGGCAAACAAGTACTTGTGTTTACTAAAACCAAAATCACCGCCAGCCGCTTAAGTCGTGCCTTACAAAAAGTAGGCCTTGCTGCCGATGCGATTCATGGCGACAAGAGCCAAAAAGAGCGTATGGAAGCGCTGGACGCGTTTAAAGCAGGAAAAATTATGGTGCTGGTGGCGACCGATGTGGCTGCGCGTGGCTTAGATATTGACCAGTTGCCAATGGTAATTAATTACGAAATACCTAGTGCGCCAGAAGATTATGTGCACCGCATCGGCCGTACTGGGCGTGCCGGTGCTAGTGGTGTGGCGATTTCACTGGTGTGCGAAGATGAAGAAAAGTATTTGGCTGAAATTGAAAAGCTTATCAAACGCACGATTGATAAAGAAAAAGCCCACGTTTCAGCAACTGCTCGCAAACCCAGTCACCATGCGCCTCGCGAGCATGCTAATAATGAAGGTGCAGTGGAATCAAACAGGATAAAGCACGCGGCCAAACCACGCCAACACACACGCAAACCTTCTGCAGACCCTTGGTTTGACAAACCTTATGAACCAACTGTGAATAATGCCGACAACATGCAAAGCATGTCTAGTATTAATCGCAAAGCACCCGTTGCAGCTTTGCTGGGAGGCTTAGGCATAATTAAATAATTAGAACTATTTGCTAAACCAAGCCTCAATCTCTTCTGCCTCAAGCGGCGGTGAATAAAAGTAGCCTTGTACATTTTTGCAGCCGCTTGCTGCTAAAATATCGGCTTGCATTTGATTTTCTACCCCTTCACCCACCAACTGCAAGCCTAGTGCATCACCTAGTGCTACAATTGCTTTTACTATGACCCTATCTTCCGTACTATTGACTAAACCATCCACAAAGGTACGATCAATTTTCACTTCATCAACAGCCCAACGTTTGAGATGCAGTAGCGATGAGTGACCCATACCAAAATCATCTAGAGAAATACTAAAGCCAGCTTCTTTAATAAGCCGCATATTTTTCTTAACTGTTTCACCCTCTTCTAACAAAGCATGTTCGGTAA
>JANYGD010000135.1 GCA_025359405.1 Methylotenera sp.
CAACTCGCTAAAAAAATAGCTGGTTGATGTAAAATTGCAGGCAGCTCTTACAGCACAGGCGAGGCTAAACTTGCTATATTGACAATATAAAAAAGATATAAAAAGGTACTTATTAAGTGCATCTAATTAAAAAAATTATCTTGCTCCAACTAATACCAACACTATTTATTAGCCTAATTTCGGCCAACATCGCACACGCTAAAGAAAAATTACCCGATTGGAATAATGACACGCGTGCAGAAATTGAGCTTTGATTTGGTGATATGAAACCAAAACTGGCTAGCAGAGAATCCTTAGTAAGAGAGTTTCATTTTACAGATCGCGATTTTGAGCAGATTCGTAAACTCATCTATGAACACGCGGGCATCAATCTTTCTCTCGCGAAAAAGGATATGGTCTACAGCCGCCTGGGCCGCCGATTAAGGGCTACAGGACTTAACAACTTTAAAGATTATCTACTGTTTTTAGAATCTGACAAAGACAGTGAGTGGGAATCCTTTGTAAATTCACTCACCACCAATTTAACTTCATTTTTTCGCGAAGCGCATCATTTTCCCGTGCTGGCGGCGCATATTAACGGCATAAAGCATCGCCGCCCAATCAATATTTGGTGCAATGCCGCATCCACGGGTGAAGAACCTTACACCATCGCCATAACCATGATGGATTTATTTGATAGCCTAACGCCACCAGTACGCATTATAGCCACCGATATCGACACCAATGCCCTGCAAAAGGCTAGCGATGGTGTTTATAGCCTTGAGCAAGCTGAGAAATTACCCAAAGATATTTTAGAGCGTTTTTTCTTAAAAGGTCGTGGCGATAAGACTGGGCAAGTTAAAGTGCGTAAAGAATTGCGCGATTTAGTGAGCTTCAGTCAGCTCAACTTACAAGATGCCCAATGGCCAATCAAAGGGCCCTTCGACGCAATATTCTGCCGTAACGTAATGATTTATTTTGATAAGGCCACGCAGAACAAAATTTTGCAAAGATTCGTTCCCATCATGCATCGAGATGCGCTATTATTTGCGGGACACTCTGAGAGTTTACAAAGTCTAACTGACATGTTTCAATTGCGTGGCAAAACTGTATATAGCCTTTCTGAAAAAGCGCAAGCTTTGGCTAAACCGGCTTCCAATCCTGCGGCGAATCCCATTATTAGCAACGCAAAATGAGCGCATCAAAAAAATTTCAAGAAGAGCCAAGCCCCAATTTGTACTATGACCGTACATTTAATATGGAGGCTTCTAAAATTGTGCCAGGCGAATACTATGTCACACGCAGAGATATGTTGCTGGTTACCGTATTAGGCTCATGCGTGGCGGCTTGCATACGCGATAAAACCAATGGCATTGGCGGCATGAATCACTTTATGTTGCCCACTAGCACGCATGAAAAAGCTGGCTGGATTTCAGCCTCCGCACGCTATGGCGCCTATGCCATGGAAGTGATGATTAACCAAATACTTAAGCAAGGCGCTAAGCGCGAAAACTTAGAAGCCAAACTGTTTGGCGGCGGCGCGGTGATTAAAAATATGAATGCCATGAATGTGGGCAACGATAACGCCAAGTTTGCGCTGGATTATTTGCGTAAAGAACATATCCCCATTATTGCCAAAGACTTATTAGGCTCATATCCACGCAAAGTTTACTTCTTCCCATCCACAGGCAAAGTGTTGGTAAAAAAATTGTACAGCTTGCCAAACGATACTGTGATTGTGCGCGAGCAAGAATACCGCCGCCGCCTCACTAAAGCTAACATTGAAGGCGATATTGAGTTGTTTAAATAAGCCTGATGAGTAAAGCTACCAATAACAAGATAAAAGTCCTAGTCGTCGATGATTCCGCACTGATTCGTACACTATTGGCAGAAATTATCAATCAAGAAGATGACATGGAAGTGGTTGGCACTGCGCGCGACGCGATTATCGCGCGTGAAAAAATCCGCGAGCTAAAGCCCGATGTCATCACACTTGATATCGAAATGCCGCGCATGGATGGCCTAGAGTTTCTAGAGAAGCTCATGCGCTTAAATCCGC
>JANYGD010000146.1 GCA_025359405.1 Methylotenera sp.
CATCAAAGCGCAATTTGCCGGAAATGCCCAGTTTTCCCGTCAGGGTTTCATCAGATAGGTCACTAGAAAGCTTGGTGTCCATAGTCGTGATCATACGGCCAGTGGATTTGTCAAAAGTCACTATGGAGTTGGATAAATTGACATCGAACACTTTGAGTAGCGCGATAGGGAGCGCCAATTTCTCATTGAGCTTTCGTGCAATTTGGTCGCCTGACACATTCACCGTGCGGTCGCCCATCATAGTGGCGCAGCCCGACAAAATAAAAGTAGCGCAGCCCACCGTAAACAAAGCGATTAAGCCAATTAAGATTTTTTTCATACGGTGCTCTTTGTTTAGGTGATGCGCTTATAACGCACTTTACAGGTCTTTGGTTGATAGCGTTAGCGTTGCATTCGTTCCGCCAAAGCCAAAACTGTTTGATAACGCAGTTTCAATTTTTACGTTATCAATGCGCTTGGTAGCAATAGGCAAGCCCTCTGCAGCGGGGTCTAAGTTATCAATATTAGCTGAAGCGGCGATGAAATTATTTTCCATCATAATCAGTGTATAAATTGCCTCATTTACACCCGCTGCCCCCAGCGCATGGCCAGAGAGTGACTTAGTAGAAGCGATGGCTGGCAGCTTGCCATATTGCTCATTACCAAACACACCACGAATAGCTTCCAGCTCTTTGGTGTCGCCAACAGGCGTGCTGGTGCCGTGCGTGTTGATGTAATCTACGTGGTCTATGCCTTCTAAAGCCGAGCGCATACAGCGTTCTGCGCCCTCACCGCTTGGTGCAACCATGTCGTAACCATCCGACGTTGCGCCATAACCCACCACTTCAGCGTAGATTTTTGCGCCGCGTTTTTTGGCGTGCTCATATTCTTCTAGCACTACAATACCGCCACCCCCCGAAATTACAAAGCCATCACGGGCTGCATCATAAGTTCGGCTAGCTTTTTCTGGTGTGTCGTTATATTTGCTCGAGAGAGCGCCCATGGCATCAAACAACAAGGACATGGTCCAGTGCTCCTCTTCGCCACCACCCGCGAAAATGATATCTTGTTTGCCCATTTGAATTTGCTCGACGCCAGTACCAATGCAGTGCGCGCTGGTGGAGCAAGCGGAACTGATGGAATAATTAACACCTTTAATCTCCGCGCCTGTCGCCAAACAAGCCACAATGCCGTTGGACATGGTTTTGGTCACCATATACGGCCCGACGCGACGCACGCCTTTTTCGCGGAAAGTATCAGTCGCTTCCAGCATGCTCTCCGTAGATGTACCACCCGCGCCCACAATCATGCCAGTACGAATATTCGAAACCATGTCATGCGGCAACTTGGCGTCAGCAATCGCCTCTTGCAGCGCGACCCAACTATAGGCGTGGCCTTTGGCCATAAAGCGCATGAGTTTGCGATCGATTAAACCTTCCAAATTCAGCTTTACATTGCCCGCCACGTGCGAGCGAAAGCCGCGATCAGCATATTCCTGCTGGAAGCTAATGCCAGAGCGGCCTGCGTGCAAGCTATCTTTTACTTCTGCTTTATTATTGCCCAAGCTAGAAACTATGCCTAGACCAGTAACTACTACACGACGCATTCAGTGCTCCCTAAAATTAATTCTTTATTCTATTCAACAATTATTAAGAATTTTGTATTAAAAATTGTCAGTTCTAGTAAACAAACCTACGCGCAAATCTGTCGCGGCATAAATTTCGCGACCATCTAAACTCATGGTGGCATCGGCAATGCCCATGACCAGTTTACGCATAATCACCCGTTTTAAATCAATAGTATAAGTCGCTATTTTGGCGGTTGGAAGTACCTGACCACTAAATTTAACCTCACCCGCGCCCAACGCACGACCGCGTCCTGGGCCACCCATCCAGCCTAAATAAAACCCGACCAATTGCCACATCGCATCTAAGCCCAAGCAGCCTGGCATAACAGGGTCGCCAGTAAAATGGCAGCCAAAAAACCATAAATCTGGCTGAATATCTAACTCTGCGATCATTTGCCCATTGCCATATTTGCCACCATCTTCGGTAATTTTCACGATGCGATCAAACATCAGCATCGGCGGTAACGGCAATTGTGCATTGCCTTCGCCAAACATTTCACCACGTCCACATTTTAATAACTCTTCTTTAGTAAAACTATTTTGTCTTGTCATTTAATTTATACTTTGTGTTTTATATTTTGATAATTAATTAGATATTAGTGCTATTTTCGCTGGAAAATGCATTTAGCGAAAGTCCTAA
>JANYGD010000148.1 GCA_025359405.1 Methylotenera sp.
CGAAAACATTGTATTGCGCGTGTTAGATCGTGAAAGATCGATAATTCCGCTGGAGCGCATGGGCTTACGCACGACTACGCTTGAACAACTTCAGTTGATGATGACGCGGCCAGAAGGTATTTTGATAGTCACTGGGCCAACGGGTAGTGGTAAAACTACGACGCTTTATTCATTGCTATCGCATCAAAATACCGAGTCGGTCAATATTATGACTTTGGAAGACCCTGTGGAATACCCTGTGACGCAAATGCGCCAAACTTCGGTGGCGGAAGTGAATAAAGTGGATTTTGCCAACGGTATTCGCTCCATTATGCGGCAAGACCCAGACATTATTTTGGTGGGCGAAGTGCGTGATTCCGACACGGCCACCATGGCTTTTAGGGCGGCCATGACAGGGCATCAGGTATTTACTACGTTACACACAAACTCTGCTTTAGGTGCTTTTCCAAGGCTAATTGATATTGGTATTTCGCCAGACATTATGGCGGGCAATATTATTGGTGTGGTGGCGCAGCGCCTGGTGCGTGTACTGTGCCCGCATTGCAAAGAGTCTGCCAAACCTAGTGACGACGAACGCAAAATTTTGGGCGTAAAGCGTAATGAGGCGATTCAGATATTCAAGCACAAAGGCTGCAAACGCTGCAACCAAACTGGCTATCGAGGGCGCATGGCGATTATGGAATTATTGCGTATCGATGGCGATATGGATTCACTTATTGCAAGAAGGGCGCATTTTGATGAGTTACGTAAGATGGCGCTTGAAAAAGGTTTTTCCACCTTGGCGGATGACGGCGTACGAAGAATTTTAGAAGGTTATACCAGTATGGAAGAAGTGGTTCGCGTGATTGATCTCACTGCGCGCATTTTTCAATAGTCAGATTTGGTATTGAGGCAAACAAACCGCCGTGACAACCTTTAATTATAAGGCAATTGACCAAACTGGTCATCATGCACAAGGACAGATAGATGCGCTTAATGAGGTAGATTTAGAAATCCGCCTAGAACGCATGGGTTTGGATTTAATTACTTTTAAATCGACCGAAAAATCTAAAAAAATATTCTCGCAAAACAAAGTTAGCAATCGTGATTTAGTCATGTTTTGCTTTCAGCTAGAACAACTCACTAGCGCGGGCGTGCCGATGTTAGAAGGCCTAAATGATCTGCGGGAAAGCACGGCAAACCTATATTTTCAAAAGGTTTTGGGTGCGCTGGCGGGCGAGGTCGAAGGCGGTAAAATGCTCTCGCAAGCTCTGGCGGAACACCCTGATGTATTTGATGAGGTGTTTGTAAATTTGGTGGCCGCCGGTGAGCAAACGGGTCAGCTACCCGCGGTATTTGATAACCTTTGTAATACCTTAAAATGGCAAGATGAGCTAGTGGGGCAAACCAAGCGTTTACTGGCTTACCCGCTGTTTGTGTTTGCGGTAGTGATGGCGGCAGTGACTTTTTTAATGATTTATTTAGTGCCAGAAATGGTGAAATTTTTAAATAGTTTAGGTCAAGAATTGCCTTTAAATACACGCATTTTAATTTTTATATCGAATGCGTTTGTGCATTATTGGTGGCTAATTTTGGCATTTCCAATTGTTGTGATTACTGGTTTGGCAGCCTATATCAGGCAAAGCCCAGAGGCGCGCTATCGCTTTGATTACATTAAGCTTAAGTTGCCATTAACGGGCGAGATTTTACAAAAAATTATAATGGCGCGCTTTGCGCGTTATTTTGCTTTGATGTACCAAACGGGCATCCCTATTTTACAGGCGATTAAAACTTGTGAAAATATTGTGGGCAACCGGGTGGTGGCTGATGCGCTTAGCCGTGCCCACGCGCAGATTAACGCAGGGGATAGCATGAGCGATAGCTTTCACAATGCGGGTTTGTTTCCACCTTTGGTGGTGCGTATGATTAAAGTGGGCGAAAATACGGGCGCGCTCGATAAGTCACTGCTGAATGTGAGCTATTTTTATGATAGAGACGTGAATGATTTGATGCAAAAAATGCTTAAATTGCTAGAGCCAGCATTGACGGTAATTTTGGGCTTGATTCTGGCGTTTATTATGATGTCAGTGCTAGGGCCGGTGTATAGCTCGTTTGGTAAAATGAAACTTTAATGTTTGAATGCTTATGTTAGGTAATCCTAAAAAATTAATTTTATGTGCCACCAACAGCAACTTAACTGCTGGCTTGTGGTATGGCACAAAATTGCAAACACATGCTGTTTTTAGCAATAAAGACGAAGATTACACGGTGTTTAGTGAGTATTTATCGCAGCATGGTGATACTAATATTTACCTAATTGTTGATGCGATTGAAGAAGACTACAAGCTAGAAAGCCTGCCACACACTACAGGCGGTGCGCGACGTGAAATTGTTGAGCGCAAGCTAAATCAATTTAATCGTAATAGTGTATATCGTGCTGCACACTTTATTAATCGTAGTACCGACAAACGCAAAGATGATCACTTTTTATTTGTAGCACTAAGTAATGCCGATTTCTTACAGGGCTGGATGGATGCCATTCAGGCCAACCATGCGCCGCTAGTTGGCGTTTACATGCTGCCGATGATCAGCCAAGTTGTGGTGCGCCAAATGAAATTAATGGCACCGCATATTTTGCTGTGTGAGCGATTATCTTCAGGTTTGCGGCAAACTTATTTGCATAATGGTCGCCTGCGCATGAGTCGCTTGGTGCCAATGAAAGATGTGAAGCCAAACCAGCTTGCATATTTTTATTTGGTCGAGATTGATAAAACGCGGCTGTATTTAATGAGCCAGCGATTGATAGCGGGCGAAACTCCGCTGCAATTGGTGATGGTGTCGTTTGATAATTCAAATGACGAGATCGCAAAAAGTATTAGTGCAGAGCAAGGCCTAGAATGCAAAACCGTGGATATTTTAGCTTATGCCAAAAATACGCATATCGCGGCTGATTTGGTAAGAGCGCATCCAGAATTTTTACACATGCAGTTGTTAGCCAATGGCTATGTGCCCGACAATCTAGCACCAGCAACATTTAGTAAAACCCATATACTAAATAATATTCGCCATAAAATTAATATTGCAACGGCATGCGTGGCAACAGTGGGCATGATTTTAGCTACCTATTATGTTTGGCAGGGCATGCAACAAAAAAATCAGTTATTGCACATTACCGCGCAAACACAACAACAACAACAACAATATGAAGATGTCGCGAAAAACTTTCCAACTACGCCAATTGCCAGTACCGAGTTAAAAGTGGCGGCTGATTTGGCACAAATCATTAAAAGTAATAATCAATCGCCGCGTCAATTTATGCAAGTATTGAGTGGCGCTTTTGAGGCGTCGCCAGGGATTGCGTTAACCAGAATGCGTTGGACGCAAACCAATGATAGAGAACTTAAAGATGAAGAGGGCAGCCCAAACCCAGTTCAAAACCAAACTAATCAGCCTGTGGTAGCGGCTAACAATGACCCTACAAAACTCATCCAAGTTGGCTTTATTAACGCAGAAATTCGGGGCTTTAAAGGCGATTATCGTTCAGCTTTAAACAGTGTAAATATGTTTGTGAATCATCTGCGTGAAAATAGCCAAGTTGAACAGGTGACAGTGTTGCAGGAGCCTGTCAATGTGAGCTCGCTTGCCAATTTGCAAGGCAGCACCACCGATGAAAATGCCAGCACAGAGCGCCCGCCTGCGATTTTTAAATTAAAAATTGTGTTAAAACCAGTCAATACGGGAGCCTCATCATGAGCCTAACCCAACAAGATTGGCGCAAATTACGCTACCCAATAATAGGCCTGGGAGCCGCACTGGTGCTAGTGGGACTGCTAGTGAGCTTTGCAGATCAATATCGCACCAAAAATGAATTGGCCCTGCAAGCGCAACAAAATTTGCTCAACCAAGCGCGTCAAAAATTTCAATCTTCCGGCTTGGAGAAAGAAACAATCATTCAGTACCTGCCGATGTATAACGATTTGCTCAGCAGTGGCTTTATAGGCGAAGAGCGGCGCATTGAATGGATAGAAACTTTGCGCCAAATTCATGCAGCAAATAAATTGTTTAACATTGACTACAGCATCGGTCTGCAAGAAAATTACAAGCCAAGCTTTTTGCCAAATTTGGGCAATTTTAGGCTAAACCGCTCGGTGATGAGTCTAAAATTAGATATGCTGCACGAAGGCGATTTATTGGCGTTGTTAGATGGTTTGCACGAGCAAACCACGCCATTTATTGTGCGCGATTGCGAAATAAAACGCCCAATTGGTGCGCTGGTGGATACAAAAAATGTGATTTCAAACATGCAAGCCAATTGTGAAATAGATTGGTTAACGTTACGCGACCCACAATTAGCGGGGGTTTTATGATGAAATTTTTTGCACTGATATTTATAATTGTTTTAATAGTGTTTAGCCAATTAACAATCGCGGCTGAGTCAATAGGCCGCCTATTTACCTCGCCTGCAGAGCGCAGTAATTTGGATTATTTAAGGCAAACCAGAAAATTAAATACGCCATCCAAAATAGAGGCCCCAACGGAAGCAACTGAACCCGCGCCAGTTGTGCTGCCAGATTCCGTTAATCTGCAAGGCTATGTAAAACGTAACGATGGCAAACAAGGCACCGTGTGGGTGAACAACCAAGCCATGCAAGAAAACTCAGGCAATAAAGATGTGCAAGTGGGTAAGTTATCAGAAGATAGCAACCGCGTGCCAATTAAACTATCCGCCAATGGCAAGCGACTTAACTTAAAAGCAGGCCAAGTTTACGACCCAGAAACCAATCGAGTGCGCGAAGCACGCAACCACGGCGCACAAGGCGACAGCGGCACAATTGGCGACTAAGTTAAGTTTTATGCAAAAGCTAATTACTAAGCAAAAGGGCATCGCATTAATTATTTTTGCATTGGTACTTGTATTAGCTGCAATAGCATTTTTAGTATCGCAGTTGGATGGAAGCGGAGTGAAAATTGAGCGTGATAAAAACAGTGCGTTAATACTAGCTAAAGCAAAAACAGCATTGATAGGATATGCAATTGGAGCTATTGGAGTAGGTCAACGTCCTGGAGATTTAATAATACCTGATGCGTTTGCTGCAACTGAAGTACCAGTAAATTACGATGGTTCGGCTGATAGTGGCTGTCTTGATTCAACTAAAATCAATGGCTTACCGCTAATTAATAGTGACAAAAATATGCGTTGTTTAGGGCGATTGCCATGGAAAGATTTGGGGCTATCAATTGGTGGCTCTTCTGAAAATGACTCAGCTGGAGCAATGCCGTGGTATGCGGTTTCAGGCAACCTAGTGGACCCAACCTGTTTGGCGGTATTGAATTCAAATACATTAAATCTTATAAACAACTCGATAGCTCCTTTAGATTGTACTGGTGTCACTTTGCCCTACCCTTGGCTCACAGTGCGCGATAGTAGTGGCAATGTGTTAAGTAATCGGGTGGCGGCAGTTATTTTTATGCCTGGCGTCGTGCGTGGCGCGCAATCTCGCCCTAGTGCCCCGTTAGGGTCTGTAAATCAATATCTCGATACACTCGTAGTGCCAGCAGGGTGTGCTGCCCCTTGTGTGCCTGGAACTTATAATAATGCCGCCATGAATAATGATTTTATTGTTGCCTCAGAAGGCATGCCATTAGCAGCCTCGAATAATTTTAATGATCAGCTTGTTTATATTACGATAGAAGAATTAATGGCGGCTGTAGAAAAACGTGCTGCACAAGAAGCTGCATCGCAACTAAGAAAGTACTATTTAGCAAGCAGTGGAACAGCTGCAAATCGATTTTACCCTTATGCGGCAAGTCTCGGAGATATTGATAATGTATGTGTAGACACTAATAAAGCAGGTTTAATACCTATTTTGCCAGCCTACGCAAACTGCACAAGTTCGTCGACGTGTATAACAGGTTTTCCAATAACTAAAGTGACTTTTTCGTTAACTTCCGGGTCAACATTTACAAGTAATACTGGCGCCTGTTCAAGAGTTGCAGGGGATTGCAAATGTAGTGGCGCAGGGAATTGTAGGCGAGGAGCAATAAGATTTACTTGCACTGCAATAAGCAACGCATTTAGTTGTCAAAGTACCGGTGGCGGGTCAGCTGGCACATTTAGTTTTACATATTCTCCAAAAACACCAGATGTGACAGTTGCTTCATTTGCATGTACCGGTGGTGCTGGAACAGTTAACTGTAGTGGTGGGTTTGGTACATTCGCTAGCCCACCAACTACATGCACACTTGCTAGTAGTCCAGGGGTAGCTACCTTACCAGCTTGGTTTACAGACAATCATTGGCAAGATGTTTTGTATTATGCAATTTCAAACGATTGCAATTTTGCTACAAAGGGTTGCGCGGTAGGTACTCTGACCGTTGGATCTAAAACAAATATCCATGCGCTATTAGTTTCGTCTGGACAAAGAATAGCTGCTCAAACGCGCCCATCTAATTTCATTACAAATTATCTTGATAGTGCGGAAAATACAAATGGCAATTCTATATATGATGCAATAGGCACACCCAGGACTAGCACCTATAATGATCAGATGTTTATCGTGGCGCCATAATGAAAAAATTGCTTAACAAACGAATGCTAATACTGAACGCAGGTTTTACTTTGGTAGAAATGGCCATTGTGCTGGTTATTGTTGCTTTATTGGTCAGTGCATTTTTAGCGCCTTTGAGTGCACAAAGAGATTTAAAAGACTATACAGAAACACAGTCCCATTTAGAGCAGATAAGAGAAGCTTTGTATGGCTACGCAATTATCAATGGAAAATTGCCTTGTCCTACAACAACGGCAGATCCATCTGATAATGTAAATTATGGACATGGTGACGCGACTTGCCCATTAACCGCTGCAGCTGGCGTATTGCCGTGGAAAGATTTAGGTGTTACAGAGATTGATTCGTGGGGAATACAAAGAAACATAACGGCAGATCCTTGGGTTGGATATTGGATATATAGGGTAGACCCAGCCTTTACAACAGTTTTTTCTTTAACGACTACGGCAGGAAATATTGATGTACGTAAATCAGACGGTACTAGTTTAACAACAGCTGCCGAACGTGCAGTTGCAGTAATTTGTAGTACTGGTAAAGATAGAGTTGGGAATGGGCAAAATGCACCTGCCCCAACTTCATTTGAAACTGTAAGCCCTATAATTTATCAAGATGATTTTCAATCATCAACATTTGATGACAAATGTATTTGGATTACCCGCCCATCATTATTTAATCGTATGGTGGCCGCTGGCAAATTGCCGCAATGAACGACAACCAGCTTCTACGTTATAGCCGCCACATTCTGTTACCGCAGATTGGTTACGAAGGTCAAGAAAAGCTCACTAAAAGCCATGCTTTAATTGTTGGTGCGGGTGGTTTAGGTTCGCCAGCAGCCTTATATTGTGCGGCTTCTGGCGTAGGAAAGTTAACGATTTGCGATTTTGATAATGTTGATTTAACCAATTTGCAGCGGCAGATTATTCATACCACGCAAAGCGTTGGCATTAATAAAGCCGTTTCTGCCCAGCAGACTATTTACGAAATCAATCCTGATGTTGTGGTGCAGACCATCCAACAAAAATCAACCGAGTCCGAGTTTAAAACACTAGCTGAAAATGCTGATGTGGTGATTGATTGTTCTGATAATTTTGCCACGCGTTATGCCTTAAATCGCATATGTTTGCAGCTTAAAAAACCGTTGATTTCGGGCGCGGCAATTGGGTTTGAAGGACAAATTACCGTATTCGATTTTAGGCATAAAAATAGCCCGTGTTACCACTGTTTATTTCCAGACACTGGCAGTGACCAAGAAATGCGTTGCGCTGAGAATGGTGTATTTGCGCCGCTGGTGGGCATGATAGGTACCACACAGGCGGCTGAAGCGCTAAAACTAATAATGAATATTGGCGATAGCTTACAAGGCCGGTTGCTACTGCTCGATGCGCTCTCAATGGAGTGGCGCAGCATCAAGCTGAGTAAAGACCCAGTATGCGTAGTTTGCTCAGTTTAGGCTGCTTGCCACAATTACTTTCCACCGACTAGGCTTTTAACCGCGCCTACTAAATCACCTGGCATAATTACAATTTTGCTATTATCAGAGGCTGATATTTTTTGCAGCGCAGTAATGTAGCGATCACCCAACAAAAACATGGCGGATGCGTTGTTTTCTTTTACGGCTTCGGTAATAAATTTGATGGATT
Source organism: Methylotenera sp. (assembly GCA_025359405.1). Classification (GTDB taxonomy): domain Bacteria; phylum Pseudomonadota; class Gammaproteobacteria; order Burkholderiales; family Methylophilaceae; genus Methylotenera_A. Next base: position 8,186 of record JANYGD010000148.1, read on the forward strand.
CGGCCGAGGCTTTAGCGGCTACCATTTGCGCTTCAGCATCTTTGCGTGCGGCTTCTAGGCGTGCTTCTGCGTTTAATATCAGCGATTGTTTGGCGCCTTCAGCTTCGGTTACCACGGCAACGCGCTCGCGCTCGGCCGCAGCTTGTCTTTCCATCGCATCTTGCATATTTTGCGATGGCTTAATATCTTGAATTTCAACTGACTTTACAGTTAACCCCCAGTCTAACGCCTCATTAGCAATGGCTTCTTTAAGCTCAGCCTTAATGCGGTCGCGTGAGGTGAGTGCTTGGTTTAAATCCATGCCTCCAATAATGGAGCGCAAACTGGTTTGCACCATGTTACGCATGGCTTCACGAAAATTCTCAATACCATATACAGCACGTTCGATATTACTCACCTTAATAAACGCGAGCGCATTAGCTAAAATCACCGCATTATCGCGGGTAATTACCTCTTGCTCGGGCACTTCTAAAATAATATCTTTGGTGGTGACTTTGTAGCTAACACGGCTAAAAATGGGGTTAATAATGTGCAAACCTGGGCTTAACACGCCTGCAAATTTACCTAGGCGCTCAACTACCCATTCTTCGCCCTGCGGCACAATACGCACGCCTTTTACAATGGCTACGAGTGCTAAAAATATTAGTATTATGCTAAATGCGGTCATGATTTTTCCTAAAATTAAACTATTGTCTTGAAATCCTTAAATTTTTGAAACTCTAAGTGCATTACCTTCAACTGCCACTACGGTTGCATTACTGCCAGCTTCAATTGTTTCATCAGAAATTGCCGTCCATTCGCGGCTACCCATGAGGCCTTGCGTAAAGTGTATTTTGCCATTTTGTGCTGGGTTGCAAGTCTCTATTACAGTGCCTGTGCGGCCAATCTCCTCACCCTGCGCTTGGCCGACGCGTGAGTGCGTTTCGTGTTTTTTGTAATTGAGCTTCCAAATGGCGAGCGAGCTAATCGAAAGTGTCGCAAACATAGCAAATTGCATCGCGCGCGGAATATCAGGGAAAATCCACATGGCTATGGCCACACTTAAGGCCGAAACACCAAACCACAGTACATAAAACGTACCTGTGGCCATTTCCACCGCCAATAGAATCAAGCCAATTGCGCCCCAAACCCACATTGCATCTATCATGATAGCCTCTTTATTTATGTTAAAAACGACTAAAATTATCTTAACATTAATTTAATATCTCAACAGTTTAAACTACTAAACTCAACAAAAACAAAAAATAACTTATAACAACTGTAGTTGATATTCCATTAATGATAATTAAGCAAAATATACTCGAAAAAAACCTATAAAATAAGTGTAAACTATTGCGATGAGTAATCACGAAAAGAGCTATTTTAATGGCTAATTCTTATAAACTCGCTATTCCGTCCGATCGTGCAGAACGCCTTCAATACATCAGGCGTATGTTTCCACAGGCGGTGGGTTCGTTTTTGGGCGATGCTTGGTGCGGCGGTAGGCACGAGGCGCTCAGACGCCTGAATACAATTGATATAGAGGCTTATGGCCGCAATCACAGTTTTCTTAATGGCTCAGTTACCAAGCTTTCCCCCTATCTTCGACATGGTTGTTTAACCTTAAAAGAAGTTTCAGATAATGTGCGTTATCGTTTTGGTGCGCAGGCCGAAAAATTTGTGGAGGAGCTGGCTTGGCGCGACTATTGGCGACGTGTTTGGTATGAGTTGGGCAATGGCATTTTTAGTGATATCGAAGACCCAAAAGTAGCGCTAGGTGATAAATTATTGCCAGATTTTATTCGGCAAGGCATTACTGGCTTGCCTTGCATGGATGGTTTTATTCGTGATTTAACCTTGGAAGGTTACGTACACAATCACGCGCGCAAGTGGTTTGCGGCATACTTGGTGCATTGGTTAAAAGTCGATTGGCGCGAAGCGGCTGATTGGTTTGAAAATCATTTGCTCGATGGCGACAAAGGTTCCAATCATCTTTCTTGGCAGTGGGTGGCCTCGTTGAATAGCTCTAAACCTTATTATTTTAACAAAGACAGTTTAGCGCGCCATACTGGCGAAAAATATTGCACTAACTGCAAAGTTAATTGCCCATTTGATGCCAGTCACGAGGCGCTTAACGAAAAGTTATTTGCAGATACTGTTCCTGCAAAGGCCAAAGTACATCGTGTGGCAATGCCAGAAAAGACACCTATTTCTGCGCACCAAGCGGTGGCTATTTTTGTGCATGATGAAATGCTGTCGCCTGCGCATCCTTTGTTGCGCCGACCCATGCCCAAAATTTTCGTAATCGATGATTTTTTGCATGGAAAATGGCCACTTAAGCGGTTGCAATTTTTGGCAGATTGCTTAAATGAATTGCAAGATGTAGAAATTTGGATAGGAGATACGCGTGCCATTCTTAAAGAACGTGGTGTCGGCCAAATAGTTACACAAGATACACCCAATAAACAAGTAAAAGCTCTTTTAGAGCCATTTAACCCAATTTATCAGCCAGAGATTAAATTTACCGAAGCCGAAATTAGCGAGCAACGTTTAAAACGTTTCACCCGTTATTGGGATAAAGTGAGTGTCGAACTGTTTGGTGATAGTGTGAGCAGTTAATCATAAATAAGAGGGAGTAAAGCGATGGTTTTTTATATTATATTTGCAGTAATTGTGATTTATTTCATTATTACTTATAACAGTTTGGTAAGCGTTAAAAACAATGTTGAAAAGGCTTGGGCCAATATTGATGTGTTGCTAAAGCAGCGCAATGATGAGCTACCCAAACTGATTGATACTTGCAAAG
>JANYGD010000156.1 GCA_025359405.1 Methylotenera sp.
ACCAAACGCATCCGCAGGTTGCAAATCGACTGTCACCACATCACCCACGGTTTTGCCGTGCATCGCTTCTTCCACTTTAGGGAAGATATTGTCGTAACCGCCATGCAAATAAGAAACAGGCTCGGCACTTGATTCCAGCACTTCACCATCGGCATTTTTAAGTTCGTAAGTCATTGTTACAACAGTGTTCATTGCGATTTGCATGGGTGCAGTCCTAAGCTGGTTTTATATAAAAGTTGAGAATGTAAGTTTAATCTATTTTTGCAATTTGGCTAAATGCTACGCGTATTTATTATATGGCATTTAAGTTTTTAACCCTTTAGTAATAAAGCTGGCTTTTGCTAGAAAGCTGTCTAATGCAGCCGCAAACGCTTGCCTATCGCCGTGGTGAAATGTGGCGGGCCCGCTAATATCCACGCCATTGCCACGCAGTTCTTCCATTAAGTTGCGCATGGCAAGGCGCTCTTTAATATTAGCTTCGGTGTAAAGCTCCCCACGCGGGTTTAGCGCATGCGCGCCTTTTGTCACCACTAATGCGGCTAGTGGAATGTCGGCGGTAATCACCAAATCACCCGCTTCACATTCCTCTACAATTTTGGCATCTGCTACATCAAACCCACCGGGGACGGTCATCATTTTGATGAAAGGTGATGCCGGCGTGCGTAAAAACTGATTCGCCACCAGTGTTGTCGTGATTTTAGTGCGCTCAGCCGCCCGAAATAAAATTTCTTTTATGACAACAGGACACGCATCAGCATCCACCCAAATCTTCATTTAGTTATTTACCTCTACCGCCGCTTCTATGTGTGCTATTCGGGTTGGTATTGGTTCTGCCAAAACTATTTTGATTAGCATTTCTATTATTTGGGTTACGGCTTTGTGGCTTAGGTGCAAACAAAGCTGGCTGCGGCATAGCCTGATGGCGCGCGGCCTCAGACATATGTTGGCCAGAAGTGTTTTGCGGCGGTCTTGCAGGGGCGATATTTTGTCCAGAATTTTGCGGATTTCTGGGTTGCTGGCTATTATTTTGTCCGCGATTTTGGTTGGCATTTCTGCCAGTATTTTGGCTATTTCTATTATTGCCATCACCTTGCGGTTTGAGTTGCTGCTGGCCTTGACCATGCCCGCGCTGTGGGCGGCCATGCGGCTGGGTAGAGCGCGGCGCTTCGGGTTCTGGCTTATCCGATGGTGTAAATCCTTCTACTGGCACTTTTGGTATCTCGCGTTTAACCAGCTTTTCAATGTCCTTCAAAAACTTTAACTCTTCACGGTCGACTAGCGATACCGCCGCGCCAGTACTTCCTGCGCGGCCAGTTCGGCCAATACGATGCACGTAATCTTCTGGCACATTCGGCAACTCAAAATTCACCACTTGCGGCAATTGGTCAATATCCAAGCCACGCGCAGCAATATCAGTCGCCACCAGCACACGCATGCTGCCATCTTTAAATTGTGCCAGCGCCTTAGTGCGTGCGCCTTGGCTCTTGTTGCCATGAATCGCCGCGGCTTGAATACCATCTTTAATCAGCTTTTCAGCCAGTCTATTCGCCCCATGTTTGGTGCGGGTAAACACCAGTACTTGCTGCCAATCGTGATGTTTAATCAGGTGGCTCATTAGCTCGCGTTTGTGCGATTGCGCGACCATGTGCACGGTTTGTTCAACCAGTTCACTGGCCGTATTGCGGCGCGCTACTTCAACAAAGCCCGGGTTATGCAGCAAACCATCAGCAAGGGTTTTAATTTCGTCAGAAAATGTGGCGGAGAACAATAAGTTTTGCCGTTGTTTGGGCAACATCGCCAATATTTTCTTGATGTCTCGGATAAAGCCCATATCCAGCATACGGTCAGCTTCATCCAGCACCAAAATTTCAACGCCACTTAGATCCACGTTTTTTTGATTGGCATGATCCAGCAAACGACCAGGCGTGGCGACTAGAATATCCAGCGGTTTTTTTAAGCGCGCAATTTGTGGATTAGCGTTTACGCCACCAAAAATCACGGTAGAGGTGAGCGGCAAGTATTTGCCATAGGTTTTGACTGATTCTTCAATCTGCGCCGCCAGTTCACGCGTTGGCGTAAGCATCAGGCAGCGCGGGCGACCTTTGCCAGCATTCTCAAGCGGCTTTTGGCTTAGCAAATGCAAAATCGGCAGCGTAAAGCCGGCGGTTTTGCCGGTGCCGGTTTGTGCGCCTGCCAGCAAATCGCCACCGCTTAATACTTGCGGAATGGCTTTAGCCTGAATAGGGGTTGGTGTGGTGTAACCCGCGTCGTTAATGGCGCGCTGAATGGGTTCAGATAATCCAAGCTTGTTAAATGCCAGATGGCTAGAATCTGGCGTGTTAAAGTTAGGTGTAGTTGTTTCAATAGTTGTTGTTTGTTCGGACAAAGTAATGCTCCAGCTTGAGTGTTAAGCCAGCCAATTACTTGAAGTAACACCAATCGAGGTGGCAAATGCGGTTAGATAACCATTTGATAAAAAGACCGCTACGCTGATTGGTTTGCATAGGGAAAGCGCATTATACGGGTAATTATGATTAAAGCGAGCTTTGTGTTTTTGTAGGTTGGTGGTGAGTTCAGCGAACCCCAACGATGCGAGAAGTGTTGGGGTTCACAATGTCGTTCACCCCAACCTACGTGCTAATCCGCCCTACGCGTGCTGTTATTCTCTATCTACATTAAAATTATTTAACTTTAAGGAATCATGTTCTCCGTTAAATGTAAAACTTGCACGGTAAAGAGGATATTTACCATAACCCCAAGTAGTGCATGTCCACTGATCAGGAGGTTTACCACAAACAGCAACGCTAATTTTTTCTGGCTCCCCAAATAGCGTAAGTACCTCATCTGAGCTCATGCCTTGATGTAGCTTCATGATATTTTCTGTTGAAAACTTTGAAGGTAAAGTGGAAGAAGGTAAATTAGAACAAGAGGAAATTGATAAAGATATGAGGCAAAGAAAACATAAAGTAGTAAATATGCGCATATTAATTGTTCCTTTATTTACTGACACACAATGTGAAATATACACCGATTTGGGCGTAACTCTCAAGGTGAGTATCTGTTTAATATTCAAAATATTATCACACTAATGCGGATGATTCTTGCGCCAAACCCAAGGTGGGGTTTGTTGTTTGGCTTTCCAAAGCCCGCGTTTATTGTCGCGCGCTTCCATCTCCGCAAGCTCAAGCGCACTGTCACTAGAATATTGATGGTAAAACCAAGCATAGCCATTTTCAAGCATATAGAAACTTGCGTCTTGATTGTTGCATTGCAGTTTGCCTAAGTTACGATGATATTTATCAACACCTGAAAGCTCTACTTGAACGCTGGCATTTTTGCAAAATTGCATCAATGCGCGCCTAGATTTTAAGCCGTATGCTTGATTACGTTCTGGCGCGTCGATGTCGGTTAAGCGTAGTTTGTATTCTTTGCCATGGTCGTTAATTTTTACGGTATCACCATCGTAAAAATAAGTGATTTCAAGCGCAAAAGCTGGCAGGCTGCAAGCCAATATCCATGTGGTTGCTAGGGTGGTTAAAATTTGCTTCAATGTGCTAATGTTCTTGATAATTTTTCGGCTCTAGCACAGTGGGAATGGCTTCTGCGTCCATATTCGGGTGGTCCTTACTATAATGCAAGCCACGACTTTCTTTGCGAGAAATCGCGCTTTCTACAATCAATTCAGCCACTTGCAGCAAGTTGCGCAACTCGATTAAATCGTTACTGATTTTAAAGTTTTTATAAAACTCCTGCACTTCATCGCGCAGCATGTGGATACGATGCAGTGCGCGGCTCAAGCGTTTATCAGTGCGCACAATGCCGACATAGTTCCACATAAAGCGGCGCAGCTCATCCCAAGTGTGCGTAATCAGCACTTCTTCATCGGCATCGGTAACGCGGCTTTCATCCCAATTGGGCAGTTTCATGAAGTTTTGTTTTGGCGCACTTAAAATATCAGCTGCTGCTGCGCGGCCAAATACTAAACATTCTAAAAGGGAATTACTGGCTAGGCGATTGGCGCCGTGTAAACCGGTACAGGCGGTTTCGCCGATGGCGTATAAGTTGGCGATGTCAGTTTTGCCTTGCGCATCTACCATTATGCCGCCGCAACTGTAATGCGCGGCTGGCACCACGGGGATGGGCTGCTTGCTAATATCGATGCCAAGTTCGAGGCAGCGTGCGTAAATATTGGGGAAATGTTTTTTAATAAAAGCTAACGGTTTGTGCGTAATATCTAGATATACGCAATCCAAGCCACGTTTTTTCATTTCGAAGTCGATGGCGCGGGCGACCACATCACGCGGCGCAAGCTCTTCGCGCGCATCGTGCTCTGGCATAAAGCGCGTGCCATCTGGTAGCCTGAGCAAGCCGCCTTCGCCACGCACGGCTTCGGAAATTAAAAATGATTTGGCATGCGGATGAAACAAGCAAGTTGGGTGAAACTGAATGAACTCCATGTTCGCCGCTCTGCAACCCGCGCTCCATGCCATCGCCATGCCATCGCCAGTGCTGACATCGGGATTCGTCGTATATAAATACACCTTGCCCGCGCCACCCGTGGCTAACACTGTGTTTTGTGCAGCAATGGTGATGACTTTGCCAGTGTGATTATCTAGCACGTAAGCGCCTAGACAATGGTTTTCAGCTGTGGATTTATTCACCTTTTTTGATGTGATTAAATCGACGGCGATGTGATTTTCTAAAATAGTGATATTGGCGTGCTCACGTATTTTTTGCGCTAGCGTTTTTTGCACTGCATGGCCTGTGGCATCTGCCACATGCACAATGCGGCGTTGGCTGTGACCGCCTTCGCGGGTGAGGTGCAAAGCCTTGTTATTGGCCTCGCGCGTAAATTCTACGCCTTGGCTAATTAGCCATTCCACCGCTTCGCGTGCTTTGGTTGCGACTAAGCGCGTGATGGCGATGTCACACAAGCCCGCGCCTGCAATTAAAGTATCTTGAATATGTTCTTCAATCGAGTCTTCATTGTTCAAAACCGCCGCAATGCCACCCTGCGCCCAGTTGCTGGCACTATCAGACACTTCGCGCTTGCTCACCAAGCAGACGCGCTTTGAATCGGCTACCTGCAACGCCATGGTGAGTCCAGCCAGGCCGCTGCCGATAATCAAAACATCAAATTCTTGTGTCATAAAAGCTTAATATGGAATGAACTAATAAGAGTTTATCCGTGTCTTTATCCTTAAGCTAGTAAAGATAAAAAAAGTCATTTATTTTTAAGTGGGAACTAGAACAATGTTGGAGGAAGACATGCTACAAACGAGCAAAATTGAGGAATTATCCCGTACAAGCTTCGTGGAACCCGCCTTGCAGGCGTATACTACGGGCTATAAGAAGACTGAAACAGGGAGTAAACCCTCAATGGCGGATAAGCCAAACGAACCACCTAACGGCCAGGCCAGCAGCGGTAGCGCGGGCAATCGCGAGCTTGACCAAATTTTGGTGGAACGCGCGCAGCAAGGCGACAAAAAAGCATTCGGCATGCTGGTGGAAAAATACCATCGCAAGCTTGGGCGCTTGCTTGGGCGCATGATTCGCGACCAGGCCGAAGTGGAAGATGTGGTGCAGGAATCGTTTATTAAAGCGTATCGCGCGCTGCACAATTTTAGGGGCGATAGCGCGTTTTACACTTGGCTTTACAGAATTGGCATCAATACAGCGAAAAATTACTTGGTTTCTATGGGTCGCAGACCGCAAGTAATGCAAGAAGTTGAGATTGACGACGTTGAGAATTTTGAAGATGGTGGCGAAATGCGCACTATGGATACGCCCGAAACTGCGCTGATGACCAAACAAATCGCGCAAGTGGTAAATGACACAGTGGCGGGCTTGCCTGAAGAATTACGCACTGCGATTACGCTGCGCGAGATTGAAGGTTTGAGTTACGAAGAGATTGCAACGCTGATGCAATGCCCAATAGGCACCGTGCGTTCACGCATATTTAGAGCGCGTGAGACGATTTCGGAAAAGTTGAAGCCATTGCTAGATACGCCAGACGGCAAGCGTTGGTAATTATAAAAAACATTAGGGATTTAGTACTATTTTAGAGGCAAAAATCATGAAAGATCAATTATCTGCATTAATGGATGGCGAGTTTGATATTGAAAGCTCGGAACATCTGATTACGTCCGCCAAATCAGGCGGTGAGCTGAAAAGCTGTTGGGCGCACTATCATTTAATTGGCGATGCCATGCGTGGCGAGGTGCAAATGAGCCACGATTTTAGCAACCGCGTGATGCAAGCTTTAGAAACTGAGCCAACCGTACTTTTACCTAATTTATCATCAAACACTACCCCTAGCATTGGCGAGCCTTCCGGAGCATCTTCAAAACAATCATTTTACAAAAAAACGACCAAGTTTTGGTCGGTCGCTGCATCAGTGGCGGCGGTGATGTTTGTAGGCGTGGTGGTGTTGCAGCAACAATTGAATAAACCTGAACAATTAGCGCCAGTAGAAATCGCGCAGAGCGTGCCGACGGAGTACTTACAAGCGCACCAAGCTGCCGCACCAAACGGCGCTGCGTATTACATTCAAACCGCCAGTTATACGGAGCCGAAGCAATAATGATGCGTGTTGCAAGTGCACTGTTATTAAGCGCGCTAAGCCTTAGCAGCTTAGCCGCAGATGACGCATGGTTGTTACTGCAAAAAACTGCCTATGCGGCACGCGAGTTGAATTACCAAGGCGTATTTGTGTATCAAAATGGCAAGCAAACACGCTCGGTACAAGTCACCCACATGAATAGCGACGGGCAAGAGATGACGCGCAATGTGGTACTGGATAATGGCGTGCAAGCTGGTCAAGCGCGCGAAGTGTATAGCCAAGGCAACGATATTTTGATTTTGCACCCACAAAATCAAAAAATGGTGATTGAAAAACGGCGTGGCCAGAATCTTTTCCCCGCCATGCTGCCAACCGAGTTACATGTCATTGAAGCCAGCTATACGGCGCATCTTGGCGCAACTGAATATATCGCAGGCCGTGAAGCGCAAATTATTGAGCTGGTGCCAAATGACACTTTTCGCTATAGCTACAAAATTTGGGCAGATACTGAATTTGGCTTACTGCTGAAAATGACATTGCTCGACAGCAAAAATCAAAC
>JANYGD010000162.1 GCA_025359405.1 Methylotenera sp.
ACGGCAATGCGGACACGATTATGGTGTGTGAACGCGGCGCTTCGTTTGGTTACAATACACTGGTTTCTGATATGCGTGGTCTCGCGATTATGCGCGAAACCAATTGCCCAGTGGTGTTCGATGCCACTCACTCGGTACAACAGCCGGGTGGGCAAGGTGATAAAAGTGGCGGACAGCGTGAGTTTGTGCCAGTGTTGGCGCGAGCTGCGGTGGCGAGTGGTATTGCAGGTGTGTTTATGGAAACGCATCCAGACCCTTCAAAAGCATTATCGGATGGCCCAAATGCTTGGCCATTGCACAAAATGGAAGACTTATTGCATTTGTTGGTAGACTTGGATAAATTGGTTAAAAAAGCTGGTTTTGCGGAACAAACTTTGTAGATTTTTGTAGATTAAGGAATTAAATATGAGCGCAATTGTAGACATCATCGCCCGCGAAATTATGGATTCACGCGGCAATCCAACTGTTGAGGCCGATGTGCTGCTAGAAAGTGGCGTGATTGGCCGCGCGGCAGTGCCATCGGGCGCTTCTACGGGTAGCAAAGAGGCAGCAGAGTTGCGTGATGGCGATGCGGCGCGCTATTTGGGCAAGGGCGTACTGCAAGCGGTTGAGAACGTGAATACCGAAATTACCGAAGCGATTATTGGTTTGGATGCTGAGGAACAAAGTTTTATCGACAAAACCTTGATTGAGCTGGACGGCACAGAAAACAAAGACCGTTTAGGGGCCAATGCGATTTTAGCGGTTTCGATGGCGTGTGCACGCGCGGCGGCAGAAGAAAGCGGATTACCGCTGTACCGCTATCTAGGCGGTTCTGGCAGCATGCAATTACCTACGCCGATGATGAATATTATCAATGGTGGTGCACACGCGGATAACTCAGTCGATATGCAAGAATTTATGATTATTCCCGCTGGTTTACCTAGTTTTAGAGAGGCTTTGCGTTGTGGCGCGGAGGTGTTTCACGCGTTGAAAAAGACGCTACATAAAAAAAGCTTGGCGACCACGGTAGGTGACGAAGGCGGCTTTGCGCCAAATTTAGCTTCAAACGAAGCGGCGATTCAATTGATTTTAGAGGCGATTTCAGCAGCTGGTTACGAGCCAGGCCGCGACGTGTATTTAGGCTTAGATTGCGCTAGTACCGAATTTTATAAAGATGGGAAATATCATTTAGAATCAGAAGGTTTGGCGTTGTCATCCGCCCAATTTACCGATTATCTGGCGACTTGGTGTGATAAATATCCCATCATCAGCATCGAAGACGGCATGGCCGAATTCGATTGGGATGGCTGGGACACGCTCACCAAACGCCTAGGCAAAAGCACGCAATTGGTGGGTGATGATTTATTTGTGACCAACGCCAAAATTTTGCGCGAGGGCATCAAGCGTGGTGTGGCGAACTCAGTGCTGATTAAAGTGAACCAAATTGGTACTTTAACCGAGACTTTCCAAACCATCGAAACCGCCAAGCGCGCGGGCTACACAGCGGTTATTTCGCATCGCTCGGGCGAGACAGAAGATACCACGATTGCCGATATTTCGGTCGCGACTAATGCGCTGCAAATTAAAACAGGTTCACTGTGCCGCTCAGAGCGTGTGGCCAAATACAATCAATTGCTACGCATTGAAGAAGAGCTTGGCGACTCATCCAGCTACGCAGGGATGGGTGCCTTCTACCAATTATTCAAGTAAGTGAAAGCGCTTACCCTCATATTCGTCATTCTAATTGCTTTGCTGCAATATCCGCTGTGGTTGGGCAAGGGCAGCTGGTTGCGGGTATGGAATGTGAATCAGCAAATTGATGAGCAAAAAGACAAAAACGCTGCTTCAAAACAACGTAATGAAACGCTGAATGCCGAAGTCCGCGATTTAAAACAAGGTAATGCAGCGATTGAAGAACGCGCCCGTAGCGAGCTGGGCATGATTAAGCAAGATGAAGTGTTTTATCAGGTGATTGACCAACCATTGCCAACGCTGCCTGCTAATAAAATACCAGTACCGCCAGCGCCAGTAGTAAATACTAAACCTTAAGTTTCAAGCGAATAAGGTAAGTTTTTAGTGCTTATAAGTGCGTTGTTCCAATACACTTTGCCTGTTTGCTGAGCGTCAATGCGCATTTCAATTAGCGCGTCAAAACCATCATTTGTATTCGCAGCGATTCTGACGATTTGGCCGACCTCATTTTGAGTTGAATCGATAACTTTATCACCAGCTTGCGGTGCCTGTTTGGAATCAATTTCAGCCAAATAAGTACGGCGTTTTACGTTGCCTAAATAATGCGTGCGCGCGACAATTTCTTGCCCAGTGTAACAACCCTTTTTAAAATTAATGCCATTTAAAATATCCAAATTGATCATCTGCGGCACGAATTGTTCTTGGGTTTTTAGCTCAATATCGGGAATGCCGGCTTGAATCTCCAGCCAATCCCAACCTGGCTTTTCGACCAGCTTACAACTTGGTTTAAGCGCGTTCCAAATCAAAGGTGCGTTAGTAGCATCAGTAAAAATCTCAAAGCGCGCATCATCATTAAAGCTTGGTAGTTTTAAAATTGCGCCATTTTCCAAACTGACTAATTCGTAATCTTGGCTTGGAATTGTTGAAAAGACAGACACTAGCGTTGTTGCAGCTTCTGGG
>JANYGD010000166.1 GCA_025359405.1 Methylotenera sp.
GCTTCCACAAAGCTCAAGCCCGCATATTCCATCAAAAACCCAATCGCCGTGCCGTGTGCGCCGCAACCAAAACAATGGTAAAACTGCTTGGTGGGACTTACGGTAAAACTGGGCGATTTTTCATTATGAAACGGACAGCAGGCTGAATAATTCGCCCCGGCTTTTTTAAGCGGCACAGATTTATCAATCACATCGACAATATCGACGCGGTTCAATAACTCTTGGATAAACTGCTCTGGAATCATAAACGTGAGTATAAGGCGTAAATAAAAAAAGGCGCTATTCGCACCTTTAATTTGCCTAATATTTTTAACTTAAGCGGGTTTTAATCAGGCCTGATATTTTGCCCATATCGGCCTTGCCAGCCACAAGTGGCTTGATAGCAGCCATTACAGCGCCCATGTCTTTCATGCCCGCCGCGCCAGTATCGGCAACCACTTTTTCTAAAATCGCTTTCACTTCAACTTCGGTAAGTTGTTGCGGTAAATACGTTTGCAGCACGGTCACTTCAAACTTTTCAATATCGGCTAAATCGGTTCTTTTGGCAGATTCATAAGCAGCGATGGAATCGCGACGTTGTTTGAGCATTTTTTCGATTACAGAAATCACGTCAGCATCCGCCAGCTCAATTCGCTCATCCACTTCGCGCTGTTTAATGGCAGAAAGCAGCAAACGAATTGCGCCAAGACGCACGCTATCTTTAGCGCGCATGGCATTTTTCATATCTTCGGAAATTTGGTGCTTTAAGCTCATTTAGCTTAGAGAGTTACTTGCTAATATACTTATCGAAATTTGCTGAGTAATCAGCCACGTTTTCGGTTAATGCTAATTTGTATTGGCTGACAAAATAATCAATCGCGGCGGCTTTTTCAGCTTCAAACGCTTCTTTAGTGCCGCATTGTGATGCGATAACAAACGCATTAAAGCGCGCAGAAGCATAAGAAAAGCCGGCACTCACAACACCGCGATCAACTTCAGTGGCCTGTTCATTTGCCACGCCAATAAATGTATCAGCTACACGCCAAAACGCGACATCGGGCTTTGCATGAGACTCAGCCATGGAAATTAGTACAGTTTAGCTGGAAGCGTTTGATTGCGTAAACGGCGATACTGACGTTTAACCGCAGCGGCTGCTTTACGTTTACGTTCCCATGTTGGTTTCTCGTAAAATTCGCGTGCGCGAAGATCATTCAACAAACCAGTTTTTTCAATCAGGCGTTTAAAACGGCGCAAGGCAACGTCAAACGGCTCATTTTCTTTTACACGTACACTAGACATTCGCTCTCTCTTAAATAATACCCAAGCGACAAACTTGAGAAAAGTCCGCCATTTTAATCGTATAATCCTTTTTTTTCAATCACTTTTACGTATTTATGCCTAAAAGTACCTAATAGGTAAAACAAATGTTGGTTTTGGGGTTTGAATCATCTTGCGACGAGACTGGTGTTGCACTTTACGATACCGAACTTGGGCTTTTGTCGCACACATTACACTCGCAAGTGGATATGCACGCAGAGTTTGGTGGCGTGGTGCCAGAGCTGGCCTCGCGCGACCATATTCGGCGCGCCTTGCCGCTGACTGAAATCGTGTTAAAAAACGCTAGAAAAACGCTTAAAGATATTAACGGCATAGCCTACACGCAAGGCCCAGGCCTAGCTGGCGCACTGCTGGTGGGTACCAGCATTGCGCAATCACTGGCATTTTCACTAAAAGTGCCCAGCGTTGGCGTGCATCACCTTGAAGGGCATTTACTCGCGCCATTATTAGAAGAAAATCCGCCAAAATTTCCGTTTGTCGCGTTGTTGGTTTCTGGCGGCCATTCGCAGCTGATGAGTGTAGATGGTATTGGCGAGTATGAACTTTTGGGCGACACACTAGATGATGCGGCGGGTGAAGCGTTTGATAAAACCGCTAAATTACTCGGTTTAGGCTACCCTGGCGGGCCAGCATTAGCAAGGCTTGCAACTGAAGGCAAAGCACATTTTAAATTGCCAAGGCCAATGTTAAACAGCAAAGATTTAAACTTTAGCTTTAGTGGCTTAAAAACCGCTGTGCTGACCCTAGTCAATAACAATCTGCCACTAACAGATGAAGTGAAAGCTGATATTGCGTGGGAATTCCAAGAGGCGGTGACTGAAATTCTCACCACCAAATGCATGAGCGCATTGCGCGAAACGGGTTTGGATAATTTAATCGTCTCCGGTGGCGTGGGCGCGAATACAAGGCTACGCGAGCGGCTAAACGCTGCGACCAAGAAAAAATTGTGTAAAGTGAGTTACCCGCGTTTAGAATTTTGCACCGACA
>JANYGD010000023.1 GCA_025359405.1 Methylotenera sp.
GGCTTGGTAGTGAAGCCTTAAAAAACACCTTCCCCGTCATTCCGTACAAGCGTAGCGCGATACGGAATCCAGTGGCTTTTGAACCTTGTCGGGGGTAGCTCGACACCTGATTACTTTCTTTTGTTTGTGCAAAAGAAAGTAATCAAAGAAAATCATACCCCGCTGCCGCTTCATCCTTCGGTCTTAGCGCCGCATCTGGGGCGGCTGCGGAACTCGTGCTTTCAGCACTCAAACAGTCCTCGCCGCCTATCATCTGCCGCTCAAGCCGAAGGCGCGGCAAAGGGGATGGAAAACCCGCTAAGTACCACCTTCATTCCCGCGAAGGCGAAAATCTAGTTGGAATCATAAACAATTGCGATGCTGACCCCTTTAATTGCTGCTTTAATTGCTGATTACGTTACCTAATCCGTCCTAAGCAGGCTAAAAGATTTCATCTTTTTTCAGAGAACTCTTGCTTGCAACTGGTAATAGCATTGCATTTTTAATGGCAGCTACTGCTCCAGATGTACTGAATCTGACTACTTTAAATTTCCCATCATTAAGTGGTACAGCAAAACCAATCTCGCCCCCACTCTCAAAAGCGTTTTTTGCGTTGTCAAATTCATTTATGACTAGTATCTTTAGTTTTTCTATTTGAGTGCAAACGCTCGTAATTGGGAACGCCCCCACAGTTGAGTTAATCATCATTGGATAAGTGCTATTTTCATCGCATCCATTGTTTGAAAGCATGTAAGCGCTACAATCTTTCGTAACTACCAAGCAAATCACTCCGAGTGTAGAGTCACTATCATTTTTTGTGTTAGCTATCTGTACTCCAGGTATAGACTTATCAACTGACCAATCCCCATATTGCTCAGCACTTATTGCAATTGAAGAAACACAAGTCATAAATATGGCTATTAGTATTTTCATGGCATTTACCCTTTCATATTTTTATAATCAATAACAGGCAAAGATTAAAAGTAGTCAGCATTATTTTACTTTTCAAAGTTCCAGTGTATCAGTAGCGCTTTTCTAATTAAAGCCTTTTTGCACGCTGTGTTAAAATAGCGCCGAAGCTAGCTAGACAGTCGCCGCCAAGCAATTGGGGGAGGAAAGTCCGGGCTGCATAGAGCAGGATGACGGCTAACGGCCGTACGCCGTGAGGCGCGGAATAGGGCCACAGAGACGAGTATGCCGAAAGGCGGACGTGAAACGCGGTAACCTCCATCTGCAGCAAGACCAAATAGGCTGGCAATAGGCGTTGCTCGCGCTGCCAGCGGGTAGGTTGCTTGAGCGCATGAGCAATTGTGCGCCTAGATGAATGACTGTTACGTGTAGCAATGCACGACAGAACCCGGCTTATCGGCTAGCTTCTTTTTCTCCTCATGCAATTCAATCACATAATCAATAACACTAATAATTTACATTCACTTAATTTTATAAGCTGTTGATTTATATCATGTTTGTTTTTTACACAAAAATGCGCTAAGTCTTTGCTTTTAAAAGAAAAAACCTTAAAAAGTGCTTGCAAAGCGCTTTTATTTTATCTATAGTCCCAATTAGTGGGTAAAAGTGGGGTTTTGTGGGGAATGACTAACTGATGCTAAGGGTGGTTAGTGATTCTCCACTTTTTAACGCAATTAATAAGAAATTATAAGGCTTTTAATCAAATATGTTCCGCGGCGCGACCAATTTAAGTATGGATGCAAAAGGCAGGCTGGCTGTGCCGGCCAAGCATCGAGACGCGCTATTGACGCAATCTGCGGGCAATGTGGTATTGACCGCGCACCCCCATGGATGCTTGTTGCTGTATCCGCAACCGGCGTGGGAGCCAATTCAAGCCAAAATGATGGCGCTTTCGAGTTTTGATAAACAATCCTCCAACTTGCAGCGTTTGTTGGTGGGCTATGCAGAGGATATTACCATTGATAATGCAGGCCGCATGCTAGTGTCGCCAGCTTTGCGTGATTTTGCAAGTTTAGAAAAAGACGTGATGCTGGTAGGCCAAGGTAGCCATTTTGAAATGTGGAATATGGAGGCCTGGCGCAAGCAGCTTGAAAACGTCACGAGTGGCGATGGCATTGAAATGCCCGCAGAATTAGAAGGTTTTTCACTATGATGATGGGCGCGAACGTGGCGCCCACCCTAGCACCAGTGTCTTTAGAAAAAATAAGCTCAGAAAAAGTAACACCAGCAACAATGCCTTCAGTATCTAATCACATCACGGTTTTACTTAACGAGGCCGTTGATGCACTGAACATCAAGCCAAGCGGAATCTACATTGACGGCACCTTTGGGCGCGGCGGGCACAGCAAAAAAATATTATCCAAGCTAGATAAAACAGGCCGCTTATTTGCGATGGATAGAGATTTAGCGGCGATAGAAACAGGCAAAACCATTACGGATGCGAGATTTCAAATTTCGCATCGGCATTTTTCAGAAATCAATCAATTGGCAAAACAAAATAATTTAACGCACGTCGACGGCATTTTGCTGGATTTAGGCATTTCATCGCCGCAAATTGACGAAGGCGAGCGCGGCTTTAGTTTTAGGTATGACGGTCCGCTTGATATGCGCATGGATCAAACGCGTGGCAAAACAGTTGCAGAACTGTTGACTACAATTTCGGAGCAACAATTAGGAGAGGTGATAAAACATTATGGTGAAGAACGGTTTGCTAAGCAGGTTGCAAGGGCGATTATTAAGGAGCGCACAGACGGGCGCGCCATCACCACTACAGGACAGCTTGCCAAGGTCGTGGCAAGTGCAATCCCCAAGGTCGAACCGGGGCAGAATCCAGCCACGCGCACCTTTCAAGCTTTACGGATTTTCGTCAATCAGGAGCTTGAGGAGTTATCGCTAATACTACCGCAATGCTTGGATTTATTGGCTGTGGGCGGCAGGTTAGTGGTAATTAGTTTTCATTCGCTGGAAGATAGAATTGTGAAGCGGTTTATACAGAATGAGCAAAATCGCGATGATTTGCCAGCGAACTTTCCGATTAAAGCAAAGGATTTGCCGCAGCCGAGGTTGGCTGCAATTGGCAAAGCCATTAAGCCAAGCGCAGCGGAAATAAAGCAAAACGTGCGCTGCAGAAGCGCTGTGATGCGTGTTGCAGAAAGAACGGCGACCGCATGACGCGCCTTAACCTCATTTTATTTTTTACTTTAATTGCCGTGGCTTTGGGCGTGGTGACTTCGCAAGATAAAGCGCGCAAATTGTATTTTGAGCTAGATCAACAACAAGAGATGAGCAAAAAATATGAAACAGAATATGGCCAATTACAGCTAGAACAAAGCACTTGGGCCATGCACTCGCGCATTGAGGAGCTCGCGACTAAAAATTTGAAAATGCAAGTGCCTGATGCAAAACGCATTCAGGTCATATCTCTAGAAGACATGGCGCTTGACGAAATGGCGCACTAAAAATGGCCTACAATAAAACACAGCACAACATCGTTAAATTGCCAGCTTGGCGCAGGCGCGTGCTGTTGATTGCGGTTTTGCTAGGCTTTGCGGGCTTGTTTATGCGTGGCATTTATTTGCAAAGTTTACACAAAGCATTCTTACAGCAAAAAGGCGACGCACGCTATAGCCGCACATTGGTGCTGCAAGCGCATCGCGGCAAAATTATTGACCGTAATGGCGAGCTTTTGGCCATTAGCAGCCCTGTGGAATCGATTTGGGCAAGTCCGCCAGATTTGGAAATGACAGCACAGCAAAAAACGACCTTGGCTAAATTGCTGGTGATGAAAACGGCGGATATAAACAAAAAAGTGGCCAATACCGAGCGCGAGTTTGTATATTTAAAACGGCGTATTTCGCCTGATTTGGCCGCAAAAGTCATGAGTTTAGAGATTCCCGGCATTTTTATGCAGCGCGAATATAAACGCTTTTACCCGGCAGGTGATGTCACTGCGCATTTGGTGGGCTTTACCGGTATTGATGATAACGGCCAAGAAGGTTTCGAGTTGGCGCAAAATAGTCTGCTTTCTGGCAAAGCGGGCAGCCGCCGTGTGATTCAAGATAGACAAGGTCATATTGTTGAAGATTTAGAAGCTGTCAAAGTTCCGCAAGATGGTCATGATTTGGTGTTGAGTATTGATAGACGTATTCAATATTTAGTGTTTAGAGAATTAGCAAAAGCGGTTGAGCTACATAAAGCTAAAGCCGCCGCCGCTATTATGTTAGACGCCAAAACAGGCGAGGTGTTGGCGATGGTGAATATACCGACCTATAACCCGAATAACCCAGTGAATATTGTTGGCAAAACGCGTAATCGTGCGATTACTGATACGTTTGAGCCAGGCTCTACCATGAAACCAGTAACGGCGTCTGCTGCGATGCAGTTTGGCGACTATAAACCCGATACCAAAATTCAAACTGCACCTGGATATATGAATATAGGCCCCGCCACTATTCACGATTCGCACATGCACGGCATTTTAACGGTGGCGCAGGTGATACAAAAATCGTCCAACGTGGGCGCAGCCAAAATGGCGTTAAGTTTGAAAAAAGAAGAACTTTGGAGCGCATTTAATCAGCTTGGATTTGGCACGCCAACACATATTGGTTTTCCGGGTGAGGCTTCAGGTATTTTGCGGCCATACAAAACATGGCGGCCAATCGAGCAAGCCACCATGGCGTTTGGCCACGGCATTAGCGTTACCTTATTGCAACTTGCGCGCGCTTACACCGTGTTTGCGAATGAAGGCGAGATGAAACCTGTTTCATTACTTAAGTTGGCAGAGTCGCCGCTTGGGCATCAAGTATTTTCTGTGCAAGTGGCCAATGATGTAAAAGATATGCTTGAGCTAGTTGTGCAGCCTGGTGGCACTGCACCTAGAGCGCAAATTGCGGGTTATCGCGTGGCTGGCAAAACCGGCACCGCGCATAAAATTGGCCCGCATGGTTATGAAGAAGACAAATACGTGGCTTCATTTGTCGGCATGGCGCCCGCATCGAACCCGCGCTTGATTATGGCGGTGATGATAGATGAACCGGACATCGCTGGCGACCAGTATTATGGCGGTGCCTCGGCAGCCCCCGTATTTAGTGCGGTGATGGCGGATGCGCTGCGTATGCTGGCAGTGCCACAAGATTCGCCCAATAACAATGTCGTGATTCCGCCCGAAATTACTGAAGACGTAAAAGAGGTGGTATGACCATGGCCAAATTTTCGATTAAAACCCCAGTAAAAAGCATCACGGCAGACAGTCGCCAAGTACAGCCAGGCAGCTTGTTTTTGGCGTATCCGGGTGATAATGCAGATGGCCGCGACTATATTACAGACGCCATTAAAAACGGTGCTAGTGCTGTGTTGTGGGAGCCAGAAGACTTTGAATGGAATACAGATTGGGACATTGAAAATATCCCAATTAAGCAGCTACGCTTACAAACAGGCAGTATTGCAAGCCAGTTTTATAAAAATCCATCTGAAAAACTGTGGATGATAGGCGTAACGGGCACCAATGGCAAAACCTCAATTTCGCAGTGGATAAGCCAATGTTTTAATCATTTAGGCAATAAAACTGCGGTCGTTGGCACACTAGGCAATGGTTTACCAAATCAACTAAGCCCGACAACAAACACCACACCTGATGCGGTTTTGTTACAAGCGTTGTTGACGGGCTACGTTAAACAGGACGTCAAAACAGTCGCGATGGAAGTGTCATCGCATGGCTTGCACCAAGGCCGTGTGAGGGGTGTGAATTTTGATGTGGCTGTGCTAAGCAATTTAACACGCGATCATTTGGATTATCACGGCTCATTTGAAGATTATGCTGACGCAAAACGTCGATTATTTGATACGAGTGATTTGAAGTATGCAGTGCTTAATTGTGATGATGAATTTGGCCAAGAAATTGAAGAGGATTTAGCGAATGTAGGCACGCCAGTTTTAAGCTACGGTATAGATCGTGGCGATATAAGGGCTACTGAATTACATTTTGAGAATACACATTTTGTTTTTTACGTAATTACGCCGTTTGGAAATGCACCAGTGAGGGCCAACTTAATTGGACGTTTTAATGTGTATAACGTGCTAGCAGTGTTGGCGACTTTACTGGCATCCAAAGTGAGTTTGGATGACGCGGTAGAAGCGATTTCACACATTCAAGCCGTTAGTGGGCGCATGCAACAGCTTGGCGGAGGTACGCTGCCATTAATTGTGGTGGATTACGCACATACGCCTGACGCGCTAGAAAAAGTGTTAAGCACATTAAAAGCGCAAGCAAGCGCTAAGCTCATCTGCGTATTTGGCTGCGGCGGCAATCGCGATAAAGGTAAGCGTGCCTTAATGGGGAAAGTCGCCAGCGAAATTGCCGATGCGGTGGTGGTGACATCGGATAATCCGCGTGACGAAGCGCCAGAAAAAATCATTCAAACTATTGTAAGTAAAATGCACGGCAATTTTGCGATAGAAGAAGATCGTGCCAAAGCGATTTCGATTGCAATTTCGACGGCAAAACCAAGCGATATTGTGTTAATTGCAGGTAAGGGGCACGAAGATTACCAGGAAATAGCAGGCAAAAAACACCATTTTAGTGATATAGAACAAGCTCAAAACGTGCTGCAAAAGTATGAGGCAAAATTCACATGATGATGCTCTCTGAAATCGCAAAAGTTGTGAATGGGCAAATGTTAGGCGCTGATGTCGAGGTGCTGAGCGTGGGCACTGATAGCCGCAATATCACAAAAAATCAATTATTTATTGGTATTAAAGGCGAGCGTTTTGATGGTAATGCCTATGCGTTGGAAGCTATTAAACAAGGCGCGGCAGCAGTTTTGGTGTCAGATGCTAACACTCAAGCAAGTCCAGCAGTCGTAGTACAAGATACTCGCTTAGGTTTGGGTCAACTGGCGAAGCACTGGCGCAAACAATTCAAATTACCGCTAGTTGCTGTGACTGGCAGCAATGGCAAAACTACGGTGAAAGAAATGATAACTGCAATTTTGGCGTCGGCTAAAGGCAGCGTTTTGGCGACACAAGGCAATCTCAATAACGATATTGGCATGCCGCTCACCTTGCTGAAAATGCGTGCAGAACATGTGGTTGCAGTGATTGAAATGGGCATGAATCATCAAGGTGAAATTCGCTATTTGACAAACCTAGCGCAACCTACAGTGGCGGTAGTTAATAATGCCGGCATTGCGCATATTGGCGAAGTGGGCTCGCGCCAAGCAATTGCGTGCGCTAAAGGCGAAATATATGAAGGTTTGGCAGCTGACGGAATAGCGATTATTAATGCGGATGACGATTTTGCAGATTATTGGCAATCGCTCAACAAGAATAGAAAAGTGATGACGTTTGGCCTAAATGAAGCCGATGTTAGCGCGACCTACCAAACAAGTGGCAATTTGACGCAAATTACGCTTAAAACACCTAATGGACAAATTGAGTTCGGATTAAGTGTGCTGGGCGTACATAACATTCACAACGCGCTAGCAGCAAGCGCTGTGGCGGTTGCGCTGGGTGTTGCAAATGCTGATATTGCGGCAGGCTTAGCTAGTTTTGGCGCAGTAAAAGGTCGCCTCAATTGGCTACAGGGCAGCAATGGCGCCGCACTGATTGACGATACTTATAACGCCAACCCTGATTCGATGAAAGCCGCGATTGATGTGCTTGCAAATCAAAAAACTACCCAACAAACAAGCATAATTTTCGTGATGGGCGATATGGCAGAGCTTGGCACAGATGCTGCGCAAATGCATACCGATATTGGCTTGTACGCCAAACAAAAAGGCATTAATCAATTGCTTACGTTTGGTGAATTGAGTCAGTTAGCTACAATGGCATTTGGCGTAGGCGCACAACATTTTGCCTCGATTGAGGCTTTAGTTGCAAGCTTAAAACTGCAAATGCAGAAAGACGTGACGGTGCTGGTAAAAGGCTCGCGCTTCATGCAAATGGAGCGCGTGATAAATCAATTGTTAGAAAAAAACAACACATTGGAGAAAAAGCAATGCTGCTAGAACTTGCCCGCTACTTGGCGCACGATATTCGCGGTTTTAATGTGTTTAATTACATCACGCTACGCGCGGTGATGGCAACACTCACGGCGCTGATTATTTCGTTTGTGGTTGGTCCAAAAATGATTCGCAAACTTACCGAATACAAAGTGGGACAAGCAGTGCGCGACGATGGCCCGCAAACGCACTTGGTGAAAGCAGGTACGCCGACCATGGGCGGCGCACTGATATTAGTGGCAATCGCTGTGGCGACTTTGCTGTGGGCAGATTTAAGTAATCGGTTTATTTGGGTGGTGCTGATAACAACGCTGGGTTTTGGCGCGATTGGCTGGGTGGATGATTATCGCAAAGTAGTTTACAAAAATCCTAAAGGTTTATCGGCCAAAGCTAAATACTTTTGGCAAAGCGTGATTGGTTTAGGCGTAGCGATTTTCTTGTTTAAAACTGCGGCTACACCATTGGAAACCACACTCATTTTTCCATTTTTCAAACATTTGGTGCTGCCTTTAAGCGCTACTGGTTTTATTGCGCTGACTTATTTGGTGGTAGTGGGCAGCAGTAATGCGGTGAATCTCACCGATGGTCTAGACGGCTTGGCGATTATGCCCACCGTGATGGTGGGTAGTGCGCTGGCGATTTTCGCTTATGTGGCGGGGCATTTGTATTTCTCAAAATATTTGGGCATTCCGTACGTCGCAGGCGCGGGCGAGTTGATGGTGTTTTGCGCGGCGATGGCGGGTGCAGGCCTAGGTTTTTTGTGGTTTAACGCTTATCCGGCCGAGGTGTTTATGGGTGATGTGGGCGCATTGGCTTTGGGGGCTGCTCTGGGCATAGTGGCTGTGATTGTTAGGCAAGAAATTGCACTATTTATTATGGGCGGAGTTTTTGTAATAGAAACCTTCTCAGTCGCGCTACAAGTCATGTATTTCAAATACACCAAACACAAAACAGGTACCGGCAAGCGCATCTTTTTAATGGCGCCACTGCACCATCATTACGAGCAAAAAGGCTGGAAAGAGACACAGGTAGTGGTGCGGTTTTGGATTATCACCATGATGTTGGTTTTAGTAGGGCTTTCAACTTTAAAATTAAGATGAAAATAGATCTAAAAAATAAACGCGTTTTAGTGCTGGGTCTTGGTGAAACAGGGCTCTCGGCTTTGCGCTGGCTGGCGAAGCAAGGCACGGTATTGTCGGTTGCAGATTCGCGCGATAACCCGCCCAATATGGAAGACGTAATCCGGCGCATGCCACAAGTCGCGCTTCACACTGGCAAGTTTAAGCGAGAAGTATTACTTGACGCTGAATTAATCGTGATTAGCCCAGGCGTGGCTTTAAGCGAACCCGCTGTGCAAGCCGCAATTAAACAGGGCATTCCCGTGATTGGCGATGTCGAATTGTTTGCGCAATATCGGCCTAAAAACGCAAAAGTCATCGGCATTACCGGCTCCAACGGCAAAACCACGGTGACAACTTTGGTTGGCGAAATCTGCAAAGAGGCCGGCTTGAACACTATCGTGGCGGGCAATATTGGCTTACCAGTACTAGATGCGTTGAATATGGAAATACCAGAAATTTATGTATTAGAGCTTTCTAGTTTTCAGCTAGAAACCACGTACAGCTTGAGTTTAGATGCTGCGACGGTGTTGAACGTGAGCGAAGATCACATGGACAGATACAGCAACATCAAGGATTATGCAGCGGCCAAAGCGCGTATTTTGGCGCATGCAAAAGTGGGGGTGTTAAATCGGGACGACGCATTAACGTTGGCGATGAAAAGTGATAAAACCAGTGAAAATACCCTGACATTCGGTTTAAATACGGCGTCTAGCGCCAATGATTTTGGTTTGATTGAAAACGCTGGCGTGCGTTATTTGGCCAGCGGTCAGCGCAAGTTGTGCAAGGCCAGTGAGCTAAAAATCGCAGGTCAGCACAATGTGGCCAATGCGCTGGCGGCAGCGGCTTTATGCAGCGCAGTCGGCATCGAAAAAATGGCTATTATTGCAGCATTGCGCAATTTTAAAGGTTTGCCACATCGTGTGGAATGGGTTGCCAATATTGACGACATAGATTTTTATGACGACTCAAAAGGTACCAATGTGGGTGCCACTTGCGCAGCTATTGTAGGCATGACCAAAAATAATAAACCGCAAAAAGTGGTGTTAATCGCAGGCGGAGATGGCAAAGGGCAAGACTTTTTGCCTTTGGCTGCTGCCGTGCAAGCCAATAGCCGCGCGGTGGTGCTTATTGGTCGCGATGCGCCATTAATTGAAGCGGTTTTAACAAGCACTAATATTCCACTGTATCAAGCGGCAGATTTGCCAAAAGCGGTGACTATCGCCAAGAAAATTGCTAAGGCGGGTGACGCGGTTTTGCTGTCACCTGCTTGTGCCAGTTTTGATATGTTTAAAAATTATGTGCAGCGCGCAGAAGTGTTTGTAGATGCGGTTAAACGATTGCAAATAGACAGTAAAAAGGTGGCCGCATGCTAGCGCCAGTGATGCAAAGCCGCGAACGCATTAATGCCGCCAGTTATGACCAAATGTTGCTGTGGGTGACTTTTATTCTATTGGGTTTGGGCTTGGTGATGGTGTATTCCGCCTCTATCGCCATGGCCGAGGCCGACAAAGCGCTTGGCCACCAAAGTACATATTTTTTGGTGCGCCAAGCCATTTTTATTGTAATCGGCCTGGTGGCAGGTTTCGTGACGTTTCAATTCCCCATCGTTTTCTGGCAAAAAGTGGCACCTTACTTGTTTTTATCTGGGCTAGCCATGTTGTTGTTGGTGCTGATTCCAGGCATCGGGCGCAATGTCAATGGCAGCCAGCGCTGGCTTTCATTGTTTGTGATGAACTTGCAACCCTCTGAGTTGATGAAACTTTTCGCTGCCATGTACGTGTCAGATTACGCCGTTCGCAAAGCGTCACAAATGGATAGCATCGTCAAAGGCTTTTTGCCGATGGTGGCGGTGATGGTGTTGGTGGGGTTTTTGCTACTACGTGAGCCTGATTTTGGCGCATTTGCTGTCATCGCGGCCATTTCTATTTCTATCCTTTGGTTGGGTGGCATTAACGCCAAAATCTTTGCAGGTCTACTGGCTTTGTTGCCGGTGGCCATTTTCGTGCTCATCAAAAGCTCACCTTATCGTATGCAACGCGTCATTGGTTTTATGGATCCGTGGGCAGATCCATTCGGTAAAGGTTATCAACTTTCACACGCGCTAATCGCATTTGGTCGCGGTGAATGGTTTGGCGTGGGCTTAGGCGCAAGTGTTGAAAAATTGCTGTATTTGCCCGAAGCGCATACCGATTTTTTGTTAGCAGTCATCGCGGAAGAGCTAGGCTTTGTGGGCGTGCTGACGGTGTTGGGTTTATTTGTGTGGGTAGTCATTCGCGCTTTTGGCATCGGCAAAGAAGCGGTTGCCAATGAGCGTTATTTCGCGGCCCTGCTGGCACAAGGTCTGGGCGTTTGGATGGGTGTGCAAGGCATTATTAACATTGGCGTGAATATGGGTGTGCTACCAACCAAAGGCTTGACGCTGCCACTGCTTTCGTTTGGCGGTAGCGGCATTTTAGCCAATTGCATTGCAATGGCTGTGTTGCTGAGGATCGACTTCGAGAACCGTAGATTACAGAAGGGTTTACCAGCATGATGTTTTCTGCCCCAGTCACGAATTTTGGCTCAGGCACGCTGATGGTGATGGCGGGCGGCACGGGTGGTCACGTATACCCAGCGATGGCGGTGGCGGATTATATAAAGTCTCGCGGCTGGAATGTGGTTTGGCTGGCGACGGAAGGTGGCATGGAGAACAAACTGATTGAAGGTAAAAATTACAGCAAAGCCATGATAACCATGCGTGGTGTGCGCGGCAAAGGCTTAGCTGGCTGGCTGATGCTACCGATTAAGCTCACGATTGCATTTAGGCAAAGTTTCGTTGCTATTCGTCAGCATCAGCCAACTGTGGTGCTGGGTATGGGCGGTTTTGCGGCCTTTCCAGGCGGTCTCATGGCTAAATTATTGGGTAAACCTTTGGTGATTCACGAGCAAAATTCAATTGCAGGATTAACCAATAAAATTTTGAGTTTAATAGCAAACAAAGTGCTGGTGGCGTTTCCATCCGCCTTCGGCAACAAGGCCGAGTTGGTTGGTAACCCGGTGCGGCAAGAAATTACCCAATTGCTAAGTCCAGAACAGCGCTATAAAAATCGCACAGGCAATCTTAAATTATTAGTCGTAGGTGGTAGTTTAGGCGCTGTAGCGTTGAATGAAGTGTTGCCCAAAGCGTTGGCAGAGTTGCCAGAAAATATGCGGCCAGAAGTGGTGCATCAAGCGGGTGAAAAACATATCGCTGCCCTGCAAGCCAATTACGATAAGGCTGGTGTGCGAGCGGATACCAAAGCCTTTATTCATAACATGGCGGAAATGTACGCCTGGGCAGATGTGGTGGTTTGTCGCGCAGGCGCGCTCACCATTGCCGAGCTGGCGTGCGTCGGTGTGGCGAGCATTTTAGTGCCATTCCCGCACGCAGTGGATGACCACCAAACTTATAACGCTAAATATTTAAGTGATGCAGGTGCAGCGCAATTGATTCAACAAACAGAGTTCAATGTGCAAAAAGCGAGCGAAATCTTGCACAAATTAACGCGCGAGATTTGTTTAGAAATGGCTATTAAAGCGAAACAATTGGCCAAGCCTGAAGCCACGCAAACGGTGGCAAAGATATGTATGGAGGTGGCGCATTAGCCTTTAACTATATGAAACATAAAGTAAAAAATATACATTTTGTGGGCATCGGCGGCGCTGGCATGAGCGGTATTGCTGAAGTGCTGATTAATTTGGGCTTTAAGGTTTCGGGTTCCGATTTGGCTAGTAATTCGGTAACGCAACGCTTGAAAAAATTCGGTGCAACGGTTTATCAAGGTCACGCGACAGAGAATTTGAATACGGCGGATGTTGTTGTCGTGTCGTCTGCAGTGAACGAGAAAAATCCGGAAATTATTGCCGCACGCGCCAAAAATATTCCTGTAGTGCCGCGCGCGCTCATGTTGGCAGAGTTGATGCGCTTTAGACAAGGTATCGCCGTGGCGGGTACGCACGGCAAAACGACAACGACTAGCCTCATTGCCAGTATTTTGGCGGAAGCAGGCATGGACCCAACTTTTGTAATTGGCGGAAAACTCGAATCAGCTAGTGCCAATGCGCGGCTTGGAACAGGCGAATATATAGTCGCGGAAGCAGATGAATCGGATGCTTCATTTTTGCATTTAACGCCAGTAATGGC
>JANYGD010000043.1 GCA_025359405.1 Methylotenera sp.
CCAGACACGTGCCCTGCATTGCGCGCCCATAAACTAACTTGATGCTTATTGCTGATGTGCATAGCAAGCGCCGTGCCCCAAGCGCCTGCACCCAAAACGGCTAGCTTTGCCATTTAAAAAGTGCCATTAATTTGCACCCCAGAGATTACTTATTTGCACAAAGCCCATAATGCCGTCGCGGTGTTTTACTTTTACCCAGCCATTTTTGATGGCTAAGACACCTTGATTAGGCAAAACTAACTCAAGCACTACATCTTTATCTACCGTAGCAACCAAGGCAGAGGCTACATCTTCGGCTGATTTAATATCAGTTTTTGCAAGCACTAATACCTTGCGTTTACTGCTAAGCGATTTATTTTCTATCCAACTTAAAGCGCCCAATTGGTCACGCACTTTTGTCCAATCGCCCAAATTTACAATAACTTCAACGGGGTAACCAGCACCTAAAATGTATAACTTGCTGGCTTCTTTAGAGGGCGCATCATATAGAACAGCTTTGGCGGACGCTACAGAACGAAATTCTAAGCCAAAAGCGGAAATAGAAAATGCTAGGCCAGTGGCTATTAATAAGACTTTGGCTAAACCTAGCATTCCAAACCCAGCATCAATGTTGATTTTGAATTAATTTGGCTTAGCGCCCGCATTTTCAGCTTGTTGCTGTTTTTGTTGCATAAACAAAGCCTCAAAATTAATCGGGTTTAGCAACACTGGTGCAAAACCAGCGCGGGAGACCATATCGGAAACTGCTTCGCGTGCGTAAGGAAACAAGATATTAGGGCAGGTTACGCCCATGATTATCTCTAAATTTTCGTCTGGCACGTTGCGAACAGCAAAAATACCCGCTTGCGTGATTTCAACTAAAAAAGCAACTTTTTCGCCAATTTTAGCGGTAACGGTGACTTTAATAGCGCTTTCATAAACACCTTCATCTAATTTTTGCCCAGTATTACCCAGCTCTACACTCACTTGTGGCGCAGTGCGATCGGTAAAAATTTGTGGTGCATTTGGCACCTCAATTGAAGCGTCTTTTACATATAATTTCTCAATACCGAAACCTGGCTGTGTGTTTTGGTCTGCCGGTGCTGCCTCATTTGAAGCGGATGCGTTATCTTTTGCCATTCGATTTCCTATTTTAAGCGCTAGTTAATAAAACTCGTATTCTAACTTTTTATTGCTGGATATTCATTACATTCATGCAAAAGTGCTTATTTTGCCACTTGTTATTTAGCTAATAGTGGCTCTAGCCCGCCAGCCAAATCCAGCGCACGCAATTCCTCAAATCCACCAATATATTGATCATCGATATAAATTTGCGGCACGGTACGACGACCTGTTTTTTGCATCATTTCAAGGCGCTGTTCAGGTTGTAGATCCACGCGAATTTTGTTGATTTCATTTACGCCTTTACTCGTTAACAAGCGTTCTGCATTGATACAAAACGGACAAACAGCAGTGGAATACATGAGAATTTTGGACATGGTTTTTTATGCCTTATTCAAAGGCATTTTGGCCTCAACCCAAGTATCCAAGCCACCTTGTAGGTTGTGTAGTTGGCTAAATTGTTGCGCCCGCAAAATACCACAAGCGGTTTTTGCACGCATACCTTTTTGGCAGTGCACTAACATCGGCTTATCTTTAAATTTCTCAATTTCTTTTATACGACCCGACAACTCGGCCACAGGAATATTTTTTGCACCTTGAATATGCCCAGTTGCAAACTCAGTCGCATCACGCACATCAAGCACTAGCACCTTGTTACGGCTCATTAATAGTACCGCCTCAATTGCCGAAACATTAGACACGCCGCTTGCGCTACGATTTAACATCGGCCACAACAACCCAAAGCCAGATCCAACTGCCAAGCCAATAAACAAAGTATTTTCTTTTACAAATTCAAACATAATTATTCAATAATTCCTCTATTTTAAATGGCGCCAAATGTAATAATTTCAAGTTAAATTTGCTTGTTTGCATGCGCTTTTACCAGGCGGCTATTATAATGGATAACTCACACGAATTTTTAAAGATTTTACGATGCAAACTACCCCAGTGATTTTGTTGATTTTAGACGGCTTTGGACATAACGAGCAAACCATCGATAACGCAATAGCGCAAGCCAACACGCCCAATTTAGACGCACTTAAAAAATCATTTCCACATACGTTGATTAACGCTTCTGAACATTATGTCGGCTTACCAGACGGACAAATGGGTAACTCCGAAGTCGGCCATTTAAACATGGGCGCGGGGCGCATCGTGTTTCAAGATTTTGAGCGCATTAACAACTCAATAAGTTCTGGCGATTTTTTTAAACACGCGGCTTTAATCAAAGCATTGCAAAACCTGAAAGCCAACAACAAGGCGTTGCACATTTTTGGATTGCTTTCCGATGGTGGCGTGCACAGTCATATAGACCATATTCTTGTAATGTTAAGTATGGCCGCTCAACAAGGCTTAAGTAAGGTTTATGTGCATGCGTTTTTAGATGGTCGCGATACGCCGCCGATTAGCGCGGTGCCCTATATTGCGACGCTGCAAGACAAAATGGAAGCACTTGGTGTGGGTAAAATCGCCTCAATTAGCGGGCGTTTTTACAGCATGGATCGAGACAAGCGCTGGGAGCGCGTTGCGCCCGCTTACAACATGATTGTGAATGGCGTTGGTGGATTTACTGAAATAACTGCCAGCGAAGCCTTGCACAACGCCTATGCGCGCGGTGAAAGTGATGAATTTGTGAAATGCACTGTGATACGAAAACCCTCAGAAGCGGCCACCCGCTTAGAGGATGGCGATTGCGTAGTTTATATGAATTTTAGAAGCGACCGTGCACGCCAATTGACTGACGCTATACTAAATGACCATTTTGATGGTTTTGAGCGCAGTCGCGTACCTCAACTTTCTGGCTATTTTACGCTCACGCAATACGATGCAAAACAAACTAAAGCTACACCAATATTCGCGGCAACCAGCGTGCCGAATACCTTTGGTGAATACGTACAGAACTTAGGTTTAACGCAATTACGCATTGCCGAGACCGAAAAGTATCCGCACGTGACGTTCTTTTTTAACGGCGGCATTGAGGCCGTATTTAAGGGTGAAGACCGCATTATGGTGCCTTCGCCTAAAGTCGCCACTTATGATTTACAGCCAGAAATGAGCGCGCCGGAAGTGACTGATAAATTGGTCGAAGCCATTAAAAGCAAAAAATATAACGCGATAATTTGCAACTATGCCAATGGCGATATGGTAGGGCATACCGGCAATATACAAGCGGCTATCCAGGCAATTGAAACACTGGATATTTGTGTTAGTCGCGTGGTTGCAGCCGCGCAAAGTGTGGGTGCTGAAGTAATAATCACCGCCGACCACGGTAATGCTGAAATGATGCATGACCACGATCATAACCAAGTGCACACGCAACATACGACTAACCTTGTGCCATTTATTTATGTGGGTCGCAAAGCCACACTCGCCAATACTGGCGCGCTTTCTGACGTTGCGCCTACACTACTCGCCATGATGGGCGTGCCACAGCCTAGTGAAATGTCTGGTAAGAATCTGCTTAAATTTAATGCCTAAACTGCCTTGCCTTAAATGGCTTTTCACTCTATTGCTATGTTTTTTTTGTGCAAATAGCTTTGCTGCAAAAAAAATTGACGCTGCAAAAGAAGATTTAAGTGATATTCAAGAAAAAATTCAAGCACTTAAAAAAGAACTGGATAGCAACCAAGAGGCGCATAAAGACGCCACCGATGCGCTAAAAGACTCTGAAACCGCTATCAGCAGCGCCAATCAAAAACTGCGTGAAATTAACCAGAAGCAACAAAAAAACAAAACCACATTAAATTCACTTAAAAAACAATCGCTTAGCCTAAACGAAAACTTAAGCCAGCAGCAGCAGCAATTAAGCAGCTTACTCAAGCAGCAATACATGCACGGTAACCAAAGCTACACACAACTGATTCTGCAAGACAAAAACCCCAGCGAAATTGCACGCGATGTGAAGTATTTTTCATACATTGCCAAGGCGCATGCCAAGGTAATTGATGACATGCAAGGTAGTTTGGTGAAAGTGAAGGAGCTCAACGATAAAACAGCAGCAACATTGCAGGAAGTGGCAGATTTAAAGACCAGGCAGGAAGCTGAGAAGAAAGAACTGGTACAACAAAAACAAGAAAAATCGAAAGTAGTCAAAAACCTTTCGCAACAAATTGCATCGCAACGTAACGAGATTGATAAGCTAAAACGCGATGAAAAAAGTCTATCCAACTTAGTTGAGCGTTTGGCTAAAATTATCCCCAAAACTACCAAGAAAAAACATAATCGCATTGCCAGTAAAAGCAGTGAATCTGGAGGCGAGGAGCCCAAACAAGTCATCACAAAAAATGAGGAAACGCCGACCAATGCTTATTCTGGCAGCGATTTTGCCAGCCTGCGCGGCAAGTTGCACTTGCCGGTGCGGGGCGATGTAACCAATCGTTTTGGCGCATCGCGTGAAGACACTGGCGTATCGTGGAAAGGCTTATTTATTAAGGCTGCCGAGGGCAATGACGTTAAATCGATTGCCGATGGCCGCGTGGTATTTGCCGATTGGATGCGCGGTTTTGGCAACTTGATTATTGTCGATCACGGCAGCGGCTATATGAGCTTATACGGCAATAACCAAGCGGTATTGAAGCATGTGGGCGATGAAGTGGATGCGGGCGACACGATCGCATCAGTCGGCAACAGCGGCGGCAACGAAAGCAATGGCGTGTATTACGAATTGCGCCACAACAGCCAACCTTATGACCCGCTTAGCTGGAGCGTGCACTAGCTATTAACTCAAGCCAGGCTTGATTCTATGTCACTAGATTTTATATCAATAGCAATACGCGCACCCATCGCGTAAGCCTGTACTTCATACGGGCTTTGCATATAACCGTTGCGGCACGACCAAATATATTTAAATAAAGTCATTCCGTGCAAATACTGCGCAACATGTGTGAGCTCATGCCCCAGCAAACACGCGCCTTGCGGCGTATGGGTCTGATAATGCCCTGCACGAAAATAAATCGTTTCACCCAGCACCACTGCGCACATGTCGCGCCGCAACCAAAATGGCACTTTACCATCAACAATGCGCACAAGTTGCAAAACCTGCGGGCTTAAATACGACTTAAGTTGCACGTGCTCTTGTGCTGTCAAGGGGCGGCCTTGCTCAAACATGTAGCTACTCGCCTATTGCATGCAAAATAATGCGTCGCGTGGCTGACATATGTCTATGCTCAAACAAAAATATGCCTTGCCATTGGCCAAGCGCAACTTTTCCCTCAAGCACTGGAATCGACAAACTGGTTTGCGTGAGCGCAGTGCGCACGTGTGCTGGCATATCGTCTGAACCTTCCACTGTGTGGATAAATAGCGCATCGCCATCTGGCACTAAGCGATTAAAAAACGCTTCCATGTCTACCAACACATCGCTATCGTAATTCTCGTTAATCAGCAAACTGGCCGATGTATGCTGAATATACAGCGTGAGCAAACCAGTGCTTAAACCAAGCTGGTTAGCCCAGCCTAGCACTTGCGGCGTGATATCGTAGAGCTTACGACCTTGTGCCTTAACGCTGATTTG
>JANYGD010000105.1 GCA_025359405.1 Methylotenera sp.
ATAGCGCAATGGAGCGAGATGAACGCCGACCCGGAACATAAGATTGGCCGCCCAAGACAGCTTTATACGGGTGAGGTTAGACGTGAGTTTGTGGCGATTGAGAAAAGAGCATAAACTTAATTGATATACTTAACTTAGAGCGAATTAGGGAAAACGTATGCCTCTATTTATCGCATGTATCTTGCTCTACCAATTCGGCTGGGCGTGGTACTGGTATGTTGTCGCTTGCGCTATTTTCCTCATCGAAATAAGGATTAAGTTCAGCTTATGGAATGAACATGCAGAGAATGTCGAGTTTCTCAAACATTCTAAATCTCGCTTCCGCGATTGAAGCCCGCGTAGGACGCAATAACTAAAAGGTATTGCGCCGCATGAGAACCTGTTTCGGTGCAATGCGCTTCGCTTATTGACACTCTACAAACCCCCCATGGATATTGGCTTGCAGAGCATGTTAAATTACTTTACAAAGCCTAATAATTTCAACTTTATCGTCATGTTTTTGCTCACCATGACATAGCCCTGCGCGTTTGGGTGTATTTGATCCGATTTAAGTGTTGCGTCTGAAAGCACATCTGCAAACACATCCGCTACCAATGGCGTGGCGGTTTCTTTGGCGATGTTTTCATACAAAGGATGATCGGACAGATTACCAATGGCTGCTTTTAAGGGACTAAACTCAGGAATTGCCACTAAAACGCTGGTAACACCTTTTGTTTTGGCGAGCGTCAATATGGCTTCAAGGTTGCTAATGGTTTCGCTTTGCGGCAATTGATGAATAAAATCGTTGCCCCCAAGTTCCACAATCAATAGCTTTGGTTGATCTTGCTCCAACAAGGCTGGCAGCCGTTCTAAGCCGCCCGCCGTGGTGTCGCCCGGCACACCTTCGTTAATAATTTTCCAACCCGTGCTTTTAGCGAGCAAGGTCGGGTAATCTTCGCCCGTATTTGCGCCTGTGCCGTAACTTAAACTATCACCAAGAATAAGCACTGTAGCGCCTTGCGGAATTGCTGCATATTTTTCTTTATGACTGCCACAACTAGCAAGTATTAAAATAAATAACAGATAAATGAGTTTTTTCATTCAATATCACCTTTTAAAACTAAAAAAGCCAAGCAAAAGCTTGGCTTTTTTAAACTAAATCAACCACTTAAACTGAGAAAGAGGAACCGCAGCCACAAGTAGATGTGGCTTGCGGGTTACGAATGACAAATTGCGAACCTTGCAGGCTATCTTGATAATCAATCTCCGCGCCCATCAAGTATTGCAGGCTCATCGGGTCGATTAACAAAGTCACGGTGTCTTTCATCACTTGGGTGTCGTCTTCGTTCACTTCTTCTTCAAACGTAAAGCCATATTGAAAGCCCGAACAACCACCGCCGCTAACAAACACGCGCAGTTTGAGGTCTGGCGAGCCTTCTTCATCAATCAGCTCTTTCACTTTTTTGGCCGCGTTATCAGTAAACACCAACGGGGTCGGCATTTCCATTTCTGGCGAACTATCTTTTGAAATATCTGCAACTGTATTCATTTTTTACTCCTTAAACTTCTAAACTTACTTAATTACTTGTTAATCCATTGACCATAATTTGGGGCTATTGTTCAAAATTACAAGCTAAAGCACTTCTTCTGGTGCGCCATCACCCATGTAAACCAGCTTGCCTTCAATCACCGCGCCAGTGTGCATCTCTAGCGATTTGTAATATAAATCGCCAGTAATGCGCGCTTTGGTTTGCAGCTCGATAAAATGGCTAGATTTCACTGTGCCTATCGCTTTGCCATTTAACACAATTTTTGCGGCCGTAACTGCACCTTCAACACGGCCATGTTCACTAATAATCAGCGTGCTTGGGCTACCGTTTTGCTCGCTTACATCGCCGCGAATGGCGCCATCTACACGCAAACCGCCGCTAAAGTGTAAATCGCCCTCAATACGAGTATCGGCGCCCACTAGCGTATCAATACGGTTATCTATTTTGTTCACTTTTTTAAAAAACATTGCTTTTCCTTGCGCGCTTTTAACTTAAAAAACCGCTATCTTGGTTTTTTGCTCACCATATTTTTGTAGAAAAATAATTCTTCTTTAGTCTTTATGTGCTCATCTTGAACGCTTGCAAGCTCTTTAGCAAGCGTATTATTCGTCGCCAGCTCTACTTGCAGCTCGCGCTGTGCACCTACTAATTTGATTTCTAACTCTTTATTCTCAAGTCTTGTTTCCAGCAATTTTTCACGAATATTCTCGGTATCGTGTAACATCCAATACGCCAACGCAAAACCTACGGCCACACAAAAAGCAGCCAATAAAGCTCGAAAATACCATGGGCGCTGCGAGCGCACTGCTACTCGCCTAGCGGTAAGCCCATAATAATTGCGAACTCTACGGTCAACTGGTCTCATTTATGGCACCGGTTTTAATTATGGTAAGACCGGCACAACTTCTAAGCCGGCGTTTTCTTCTAAGCCAAACATAATGTTCATATTTTGCACCGCTTGCCCCGCCGCGCCTTTCACAAGGTTATCTTGCACCACCACAATGGTTAAATAACCCGTTTCTGCTTGCTTGTGCAAGGCGATTCTCAATTGGTTAGAGCCGCGTACAGAGCGGGTTTCAGGCAGACTGCCTGCAGGTAGCACATCCACAAACTGTTCATGCACATAACGCTTTTCAAATAAGGACTGTAAATCTAGACTATAAGCCTTTGCTGAAAGTTTCACATAAATCGTCGACAACATGCCTCTAATCATCGGAACCAAATGCGGCACAAAAATAAAATCTACTTTTTCGCCTGCCAATTGCGTTATTTGGGCATGAATTTCTGGGTGATGCCGATGTCCCGCCACACCATAGGCTTTCATGTTGTCGCTAGCTTCGGCAAACAGCGTCGCGACTTCGGCTTTTCTACCCGCGCCAGAAACGCCCGATTTACAATCCGCCACAATTGGCGCGGAGAAATTGATTAAGCCTTGTTCTAATAATGGCGCCAAACCCAATAATACCGTCGTCGGGTAGCAACCTGGGTTGCCAATCACTTTGGCTTTTTTAATTTTATCCCGATACAGCTCAGGGATGCCATAGACCGCGTCTTTTAAAATATCGGCGCAACTGTGGGGCATTTTGTACCATTTTTCGAATACCACAGTATCTTGCAGCCTAAAATCGGCCGCTAAATCGATAATTTTAACGTTGGTTTTTAATAAAGCTTGCGCCTGGCTCATAGCAACACCGTGCGGCGTCGCAAAAAACACCGCATCGCACGCACTTAAATCAGCCGTAGTTGGGTCGGTGAATTTTAAATCCACGTAACCGCGCAGGCTGGGAAACATATCTGCCACGGGCAAACCCGCCTCGCCGCGCGAGGTAATAGCTACAAGCTCTGCGTGCGGGTGCACCGCCAACAGACGTAGTAGCTCAACACCTGTGTAACCGGTGCCGCCAACAATACCGATTTTTAATTTTTTTGCCATTTTTAAAATTGCCTAAAAATAAACTTATACCTAAATATTAAACCATAAATGAAAAAGGCCGCTAACGCGACCTTTTTTAAATCTTAACCGCTGTGAATTAGCGTTTAGAGAATTGTTTACGGCGGCGCGCTTTGCGTAAGCCCACTTTTTTACGTTCTACTTCACGTGCATCGCGTGTGACGAAGCCCGCTTGTGATAACGCGCTTTTTAACGTTGTATCGTGATCGATCAACGCACGTGTAATGCCATGACGCACTGCACCCGCCTGGCCAGACTCACCACCGCCAATCACATTAATCATAATGTCGAAGCTAGTAAGATTGTTAGTCAACTCTAGCGGCTGACGTAAAATCATACGTGCCGTTACACGAGAGAAGTATTCATCCACAGGTTTATCGTTTACCACGATATTGCCTTTGCCTGATTTTAAAAACACGCGCGCTACTGAGCTTTTGCGGCGGCCTGTACCATAATTGTATTTACCAATCATCTCTTTACCTTAAATTTTCAATGCTTGCGGTTGTTGTGCAGCATGTTCATGCTTGTCGCCAGCATAAACTTTCATTTTTTTAATCATTGCATAGCCCAATGGGCCTTTTGGCAACATGCCCTTTACTGCTTTTTCTAAAGCGCGACCTGGAAAACGGTCTTGCATTTTAGCGAATGTTGTTGTGCTAATGCCGCCTGGGTAACCAGAGTGGCTGTGATAAAGCTTACCTTCAGCTTTCGCACCCGTTACTTTCATTTTGTCGGCGTTAATCACCACAATGTAATCGCCAGTATCCACATGCGGCGTGTAAATGGTTTTATGCTTGCCACGTAAGCGATGCGCTACAGCACTCGCCAAACGGCCTAACACCAAATCAGTGGCGTCGATGACGAACCAATCGCGTTGCACTTCATGCGATTTAGCAGAAAAAGTTTTTCCAGAGAAAATATTCATAATCTAACTACCAATAGTATAGCTAATAAAATCAAGAGGGCGGATTATATGCTTTTGAACAAAGGCTTGTCAATTACCAAGCACGGATTATTTGTGGATTTTTAATGGTGTTTAAATTTTAGTTGGCACGCCGATTGCCTAAACGACTTTATAGTCAATCTGGATAATAAAAAATAGAAGATGATTTTAATGGAACAGGTGAACAATATGCAAAGCAATTATACAATTAAGCAAGCGGTTATTGCCGCATTAACTATTTTAGCGATAGGTGCGCAAAATAACGCGCTTGCGCTTGGTTTAGACAATATTGAGGTTAAATCGCGCCTTGGGGAACCTTTGCGTGCGAGCATTAAAATACAGGGTGCCAGCGAACTTAAGGATGACACTTGCTTTAGGGTTATCAACGATGCCAATCTTGAGAATCAATTAACCAGCGCAAATTTTAAACTCTCTAATGTTGTCGATGATGTTGCAATTTTGACAGTGACAACCAACCAAATTATCAATGAGCCCATTGCCAATTTATCTATCATGGCCGAATGTGATGCCAATATTCGCCGTGATTATGTATTGTTATTAGACCCACCGTTATCTGCCGAAACTGAAAACACTATTGATGAAAACAACGTAAAAATAAAAAATATAGCAGAAAAGCCTGCACAACAACAAACAGTAAAGATGGCAGCAGTTCCTACTAAAGCTGCCTCTGCTAAAAAACAAACAATCAGTAAAAAATCAAATAAAAATATTGTATTAACTGCTGGTTACGATGTTGAAAAAACA
>JANYGD010000200.1 GCA_025359405.1 Methylotenera sp.
CACGCCTGTCAGTCAAATTGAGGTACTGCGCGCCAAAGGCATCAACATTACCAAGCTCGCGCACGATGGCGTAGAAATCTTCTTCACGCAAGTGTTCCGTGATGGATTTTTTCATGCCGATATGCACCCAGGCAATATACAGGTGGCCACAGAAGGAGAGTATGCAGGACGCTATATCGCGCTGGATTTCGGCATCATGGGGAGTTTAAGTGAGACTGACAAATATTACCTCGCGCGCAATTTTTTAGCATTCTTTAACCGCGATTATCGCGATGTGGCCATGGCGCACATCGAATCGGGCTGGGTGCCAAAAGACACCAATGTGGATGAGCTGGAAACCAGTATCCGCGCTATTTGTGAGCCAATTTTTAATAAACCGCTTAAGGATATTTCGTTTGGACGAACCTTGTTAAGCTTATTCCAAATGTCTCGTCGTTTTGGCGTGGTAATTCAACCGCAATTGGTGATGCTGCAAAAAACCTTGCTGAATATCGAAGGTTTAGGCCGCGATTTAGACCCGAATATCGACTTGTGGCAGTCAGCCAAACCATTTTTAAAACGTTGGATGAGTGAGCAAGTAGGTTGGCGCAGCGTGGCGAAGACGCTGAAAAAAGAGTTGCCGTTTATACTCAAAACCGCGCCACAAATACCGCATTTAGTGTATCAATTTCTCAGTCTGCAAACCCGCTCTGAGCAAGATGCCCCGCTGCGAGCAAGCATTGACGAGCTGATACAAGCGCAACAAAAACAAGCGCGCTGGCAAAAGCGGCTCACGCTGGCAGTGTTGCTATTATTAGCGTTACAATTGTTTGGTTTATTAATAGTAGAATTCAAAATTATTTAAGCTAGAGTTAATTTTGTCATGAATAAAAAGTTTTTAATTTTTTATATAGTTTGTTTTTTAACATTTTTTTCTTACCTAGCACACTCTGAAACGACAAGCCCTGTAGGTTTATGGAAAACCATTGACGACACCACGGGCAAGCCTAGCTCGCTTATTCGCATCAGTGAAAAAAATGGCGAATTGATTGCGGTCATTGTAAAAGATTTGCTACCCACAGCCGCTAGCGATAACGTGTGCGATAAATGCGAAGGTAATCTAAAAGATAAACCTATTATAGGCCTGACGATTATGGATGGCATGAAACAAAATGGCGATAACTATGAGGGCGGCCATATTTTAGACCCTGAAACTGGCGAAATCTATCGTTGCAAACTAAAGCTGGATGCAACAAGCAACAAGCTGGAAGTGCGTGGATTTATTGGCGTTTCACTGCTTGGGCGCACGCAGATTTGGACGCGTGAAGAATTAAATTAGCGCTTTTGACAGTGCGCACAAAAAAACGTGGAACGTTGCCCTAAGCGAATGCATTTGATGGATTTGCTACACACCCTGCAAGGCTTATCGGTGCGGCCGTAAGCAAAGTATTCCTGCTGAAAATACCCAGGGTTACCATCGGCACCAAAAAAATCGCGCAAGCTGCTACCGCCCGCATTAAGCGCGTCGTTGAGCGTGGTTTTGATTTCTACAACCAACCTCTCACATTGTTTTAGGGTCAACTGTTTAGCAGGCGTTTCTGGGTGTATGCGCGCACGAAATAACGATTCTGAAGCGTAAATATTGCCTACGCCAACCACCAAGTGGCTATCCATAATCGCAACTTTAATGGCCGCACTGCGTGTACGCAGTTCAGCATGTAAATACTTTGCGTTAAAGTTTTCATCCAAAGGCTCTGGGCCAAGCACGCTAAGTAGCACGTGATTATTGGGTTCCAGGCCTGCCCATAGCACCGCACCAAAGCGACGTGGATCGCGCAAGCGCAACACCTGGCCATCATTAAAGTGAATATCAAAATGGTCGTGTTTTTCGGGTGGGTAGTTTCTATCGAGTAAGGTAATGCGGCCAGACATGCCTAAATGCAGCAAGAGCGTGCCACTATTGGCTGCATTATTGGCATCGACAAACTCTGCCAAAATATATTTAGCACGACGTTTTAAGGAAAGTAATTTTTTATTTATTAGCGTTTGTGGTAAATGTGCGGGAATTGGCCAGCGCATGCTGGCATTGCGAATAACGACGTTTTTAACGGTTTGATTTAACAAGGGAATCAGCCCGCGGCGGGTGATTTCAACCTCTGGAAGTTCAGGCATATTCTGCTAAAAACTTACAGAAAATGCTTACTGAAGATTGAGCGGCGGGTTGAGCATGGTAAACCCAACGTCATTGCTAAAGTGATACATCACGCCTTCATCAGGGCG
>JANYGD010000202.1 GCA_025359405.1 Methylotenera sp.
TCGCCGCCAAGCCGTGCGATGGTGTCACTTTCGCGTAAATTAGTACGCAATCGCTCGGCTAACTCTATCAGTAATTGATCCCCCGCTTCGTGCCCAAGTGCGTCATTAATCGGCTTAAATTTGTCTAGATCGAAATAACAAATTGCCACCATTTCTTCAGTGCGTGTAGCACGTGCTAGCACTTGCTGTATGCGATCTGCAAATAAGTACGGTTTGGTAACTGCGTTAATGGGTCGTGATACGCCATGTGTTCTAGCGCTTGCTGTTGCTCTTTAGCCAGTGTGATATCGGAGAATAAACCCACATAATGTTGAAAATTCCCATTTTCGTCGTAAACGGGAAAAATATCAAAGGTAGCGGCATATTGTTCGCCATTCTTGTGTAGGTTCAACATTTCGCCGCGCCATTCCCCTTTATCTGCGGCAGCTTTAAAAAGGTTTGAGAAAAAATCTTCTTTTTGATATGCAAATCCGAGTTCGTTTGGCTCACGCCCAAGCGCCTCCTTGCGGCTATAACCCGTAATTTTAGTAAAAGCGGGATTTACTTCCGTGATATTGGCATTGGAATCGGTAATA
The DNA here is from genome assembly GCA_025359405.1 of Methylotenera sp. Lineage (GTDB taxonomy): Bacteria > Pseudomonadota > Gammaproteobacteria > Burkholderiales > Methylophilaceae > Methylotenera_A. The sequence continues at coordinate 576 of JANYGD010000202.1, forward strand.
AAAATACCGTCATGCGCATGCGCGAATACGCTAGACGAAACGGTAAGACGTTCGGTATTTTTTTGCAGTTCGCCCACCATTTCGCGCAATCGTTTACGCATTTTTAGCATATTATCAATTAATGTGTCGGGTTTTGCGTGTGTGCCATCATCGCTAAAATCTCCTTGCTCAATGCGGCTTACCAGCATACTGGCGGTTTCAGGGTCTCCACCCAGCGGCGTCAAAATAAAACGTCGGATGCTATACAGTGCAAGCAAAAATAAAGCGCCACCAAATAATCCACCCAACAGCAGTAATGGATATAAATTGCCAATACTTTTTAAATAAGCCTCGCGCTTGGGGTAAGCAATGTGGGCATGAAAATCCCAGTTTGGAATATTCTTGCTTACCACCAGCCATTCGCCGGATGTGCTATTTAAAACGGCAGCGGCTTGCGCCTTGGTGATGCTCTCGGAAGTGAAGCGGATGTTGGAATTATAGTCGGTAATTGCCGCAAATCCCGTTTGCAGATACGACCATTTTTTAATGGCTTGATCCAATGCTTTTACGTCCACTTTATAGCCCACATACCAAGCACCAATCACGCTGCCGGTGCTATTTTTGATGGGCTCATAACCGGAAATATAAGGCTCGCCTAAAATGTCCACCACGCCGTAAAATGGGCGCCCTTCTTGCAGCTGAGCGATAGCCTTGCCGGTGGGGTCAAGGATGGTGCTGATAGCACGTGTACCATCTTTTTTTCTAACGTTGGTCGCTACACGAATAAAGTCACTACCCGTTTTAACAAACAAGGTTGCCGTGCCGCTGCCGATGCTGGTGACACCATCCACTAAGTCTGTTCGTTCACTTTGCGATTGCTTACCAAATACTAGGTTAGGCTGAATTTGTTGTTGTAAAACTACAGTGCCGTCAATGCCGGGTTTGCCCAAACTTAGGCTGCGCTGTTTTAATAACTCCATCGAGGAATAAACGTGTTCGCCCACTAGGCTTTCCGCCATTTCTAGCAGATAAGCGAGTTTATCCGTTTCTCCGCCTGCGTCCCTCTCGATTTTTTTCATGTCGAGCGTAAACATATACACGGCAGTGGAAAGGATAGACAATATCCCAACTAACAACAAGGGCGCCAAAAAGCGTCTAAAAAGGGTAAATTGCTTCATTTAATTTAAGTTTTACGGACAAACACGAAAAGCAGCAAATTTAATGCCAAGTTTTGACCAGCAAAGTCCAAATTCTAAAAAAATTAACTAAGTATTCTAGCGCATATTTGTTATTGCTGCTGCGTGACTAATTTATAAGCATCCAAGCGGCCATTGCGGCCATCAGCAAGTCTTCAATAATGGTGACAGTGGTCATGGGCAAATTAAAACCAGTGCCGAGGCAAGCGCAACGGATTTTTTGCTTATTGGTGACAGCCAAAATCACGCCGATGCTAGAAAAAGTCATTACAATTAAGGTAATAGCATTTACGAGCATCGGCCTGTAAGTCAATAAATATGCGGTTCCTAAGCCAAGCTCAATAAATGGGTAAATGTAGCCATAAGTGGAAACACGCTTTGCGAGCAGGTCGTACATGGCATAACTGCTAGCGAAACCCGCTAAATCGAGTAGTTTGAAAAACGAAAATATCAGGAAAAAACCTGCCATAAAATTGGGCATAAAACGATGTAAAACAAAATTGCCACTTGCCATTTCAATCGCTAAAGTCACCAGCAAAATATAGAAAAATACGAATATCAGTGGCTTGTAAGTTGTTAAAAATGACTTCGAGTCCTCACTATTTTTTACATTGCTTGTAGGCAAAATCTCTGCGCCAATTTGATAATTACCCACGGTTTCTAACACTTTGTTCAGTTTTTCGACACCAGCCTTTTGGCCAGTAATGCTAATCTCGGGCGGTTTCAATGTGACTTCAACTTCATCTGCATAAGGCACTAAAGCAGCCTGCACTTTGGCAACGCAGTTGTTGCAAGTGAGGCCAGTTATAGAGTAAATTGTCTGTGTTTTCATAGCATTACCATATTTTGTAAAATCGGTGTAAGCTCTAATTTAAGCCATAAATAAATAATGGCAATAACAAAACTATAAAGTTTAGATAATAAATTTTCCGAGGAGTTTTATTTTATGAACACTATATATAAAAAAACGCTAAAAGGGGTCGAGGAGACCTCATTGCGTAGCCAAGGTTTGCAATTAAAGTTTCGCGAATACTTAAA
>JANYGD010000003.1 GCA_025359405.1 Methylotenera sp.
AACAGGCCAAGCCGAAGAGTTTGGCAAAACCATGAAAAATATGAAATTTGTATTTTCTCTGGCCTTTTTGCTGCTTTATATGGTGCTGGCCAGCCAATTTAACTCATTTATTCAACCATTTATCATCATGCTCGCCCAGCCACTCGCCATTATCGGCGGCTTAATTGCGCTGCTAATTACAGGCGATACGCTGAATATTTACTCGATGATAGGCTTGGTACTGCTGATTGGTTTGGTCGCCAAAAACTCGATTTTGCTGGTCGATTTGACCAATCAATTGCGTGAGAAAGGTGCGAGCATTGATGCGGCTTTAAGAGAAGCCTGTCCGGTGCGCCTGCGCCCCGTATTGATGACTTCGCTCACCATTATTCTCGCGCTGCTGCCCGCCGCGATTGGCTTGGGCGCTGGCAGCGAGACCAACAAGCCGCTATCGGTTGCCATTATCGGCGGCATGATTTCATCCACTTTACTCACTTTGGTTGTCGTACCAGCCGCGTATTCGCTAGTGATGACTGGTTTAGCGCGATTTAAGCACTAAACCAACTTCGCCAAATACTGCAAGTTCAAGCCTTCCACTTTGGGTTGCCACATCTCTGGATTTTTCGGAAAGTCTTTAAACTCGCCCGTGCGCTGGTAGCCCAGCCGCTCGTAAAACGCAATCAGCGCATGACGCAGCGAAATCACCGTCATGTGGAAGCCCACCACCCGCCATTCTCTGCGCGTTAAAGCTTCTGCCGCTACAATAATTTGTTTGCCATAACCTTTATTTTGCAGGTTGGGCTTTACGGCAATCATGCCAAAATGCGCGGTGTTATTGCCCGCAATGGCTTGCCACTCGCAACAAATGGTCGCAACAATCTGGTCATTTGCGACACCGATGAGTATAAACGCATCTTCGCGCTTAATGATTTGCGCAACTTCCTTCGTAGTAGCGCGCAGGCCTTCGAGCAAATCGGCTTCTGTCGTCCAGCCTGCACGACTGACCACACCCCGATAAGCGGAGTTAACCAATTGCGCGATTGCACCAGCATCACTGATTTCCGCTTTGTGGAAATGTATCACGGAATTATTTGATTAATTTCTGTACAACTAAACTGGTCACCATATCCCCCTCCACATTCACTGAGGTACGTAAGGTATCCAGCGCCCTATCGATAGGTAGCAGAATAGCGATAGCCTCTGCCGGCAAGCCCACACTTTGCAGCACCATCACCATGGTGACCATGCCCGCGCTGGGTATGCCCGGCGCACCAATCGCTGCGATCATGGCTGTCATAAACACCACGAGTTGCTGCGTAAAATTCAGCTCTACACCAACCAGATTCGCAATAAACAATGCCGCCGCCGCCTCGTACAAAGCAGTGCCATCCATGTTGATGGTCGCACCTAGCGGTACGACAAAGCCTGCAATCTCTGGTTTAACGCGCAGATGTTGTGTGGTACAACGCAAAGTAACAGGTAGCGTTGCGGAGCTAGAGCTCGTGGCGAATGCGGTAATTAAAGCTTCGCGCGCACCACGCCAGAACTTGAGCGGGCTGGTGCCTGTAATAAAATAAAGTAGCATCGGCAGAATCACCGCACCATGCAATAGCGTTGTACCAACCACCACCGCAACAAATTTTGCCAAGGTGCTTAACATAGCGGCATCTTGCGTTGCTACCAGCTTAATCAATAAGGCAGCAATGCCCAATGGAGCCAGTCGCATCACCCAACCAACAATATGCATGGTGATTTCAAGCGCCTCTTGCAACAGGTTATGTATATTTTTGTAGCGCTCGCCACCCACCACCAGCGCGATACCTAAAACAAGCGCGAACATCACCACTGCCAGCACATCGCCTTTGGCCAGCGCCGCAAATGGGTTAACAAACAAACCATGTAAAAACTGTGCAAAAAATTCCGGTAAAGCCATTTGCTTTGCCTCAAAACCCTGCATCGCCCCTTGAAACATGGCAATGTGCATGCCTGCGCCGGGCTTAAAATAAAGGCTTGCAGACATGCCCAACACGATGGCGATGGCCATAGTCAGCACAAAAAACAAAAGGGTTGTAACCCAAACACGATGTATTTGCCGATGTTGACGCAAGTTGGCAATGCCGACGGCAATAGAACAGAACACTAGAGGCACTAGGATCATTTTCAGCAGATCAATGAACAAAGTACCAACCAGCCCTACCGTATACAAACCATCTTTAACCATAGGGTGCGCAACACCCAACCCATGGAAGTACAAACCGATCAGCACGCCAGCCACCGCGCCAATGAGGATTTGGATGTTAAGACTGGGTTTGGACATGGTTAAATTCAGAATAAAGTTGCAATTACAAGCATCGTAACATTATTATGGTCACATCAAAATTCACCGCATTATTTTAAGAGTAGTAACTGATGCTCGGTATAAGGTATGTTTGATGGGAATTCACTCACAATTTTAGGTGCAATAAAATTGAGTAATGCCTTGTTTATATGAATTTATTATTGATTAACAATCATTTAGACACCTGTCCAACTAAAAATTTAGGAACGGATTTGGTGTCTACTTTACGATAAGCGGTCGCTACGCTCCCGCTTATCGTGGTGCGAGTTATCTCAACTTCGGGATGGTCGCTACGCGCCCCCTATCCCTTCGTTGATACGAACACCGCTT
>JANYGD010000123.1 GCA_025359405.1 Methylotenera sp.
ATGAAAATTAATAGCCATTTAATACCCTTTACGTTCCCACTTATCTTTAGCCTTTGCATCTGAAATAGTTTGCCATTGCATGTTCTTAAGTGTATCTAAGCCATCACAAGACAAAGGATTGATATGATCAATGGTGTAGCCTTCGCAGCTCCCTTTATAGCGCCCAGTGGCAGGGCAAGGGTTGTCTAGCTTGAACTGTTTGATAGCCCGATAGCTTCGAGGTTGCTTGGCTTCTAGTGGCAGACTAAATGTCATTAATAGAATAATGTTTATTAGCCCTTTGGAACGCATTTGAATTACACCTCAGCAGACGCATAATTACCGTCAACAACGTCTTTTGATGTACTAGATAGTACCTCAAAATCCTCACCTTTTTGTTTACAAAAATCTTCAGCTTCTTTTATAAATCTAACCTTTACGGCACTTCCAGAATAGTCGGTAAATTTACCAATACCGCCAACAATATATTGATTTGTTCCAGTTTTATCAACTCCATTAGTGCCTGTGGTTACACACCCTGTTAAAGCTAGAAGCGCGATTAAAGCTATTATTGTTTTCATGTTATCCCTTCTTTCCTCAATATGGTTTCATGCAAGGCTTTCACTGCTGCTGTGTTGGCTTTAGCTTCTACAATCAAAATATCAAGCTTATCTTTAGTGCCAAATATAGCGAACGGCAATAAGAACCACAAAATAGCCAAAGTTAATAAGAATAAAAATGCGACCAATTCTAGCAATCCGTATGCTTCCATCGAATACCCCTTTATTGTTCAATTTTTAATAAGAACCGATCAACCTGCTGATGATACGCTCAAAACTATCAGGTTTATAGTAGCTCAATGTGACTACAAGACCTTTAGCTAATGTACTAACAAATCATAGAGATAAGCCTATGTTACTTGGCAATTTACCGACTCTTAAAAAAGCAAATGATTAAGCAGAATGATTGAGTTGCAAGGGGTGGATTAAAAATCTATTCGTATTGCTAATCAGGTACAAAAGAGTATTTTCTTTAGCCCATAAAAAAGAGTTTTTTTTTGAACAGACTATTGGTAATGGGTTACAATTATGAATCAGTGAGATTACGAGTTTTTTGTTACCAATGCTTTATAGATAGCTGTAAATATTTACTTTGAGTAGTTAGATAGTGAATATAAAAACGTACAAAAATCCGTACAAAAATCACATTAGATGTTACAGGGTGTAGTAAACGCGGAGCTTGTGTGTTGAAATTCGAGTCTCTCCGTCGCACCAAATTATTTGTATTATTGTGTTTTATATCAACGGCTTGACTAAAGGCTTGTGTGCAAGCTGGCTAGGAAAATTCTGTGCTGGAAAATTATTTTCCAATTTTGTTGTTCATTTTGGTGGGCCTTGCGGTTGGGCTGGGGCCACTTATCCTCGGTAAATTAGTTTCTCCGCATCGCCCAGATTCTGAAAAAAATTCCCCTTACGAATGCGGTTTTGAAGCGTTTGAAGACGCGCGTATGAAATTTGACGTGCGTTATTACTTAGTCGCCATTTTATTTATTCTTTTCGATTTAGAAATCGCATTTTTATTCCCCTGGGCTGTCACATTGCGAGAAGCCAGCGAAAAAGGTGCGTATGTGTTTTGGGCGATGATGCTATTTTTATTTGTGCTGGTGGTTGGCTTTATTTACGAATGGGTTAAGGGCGCACTAGAATGGGATTAGAGGGTGTTTTAGAAAAAGGCTTTGTCACCACTACGCTCGATACCGTGATTAACTACACGCGTACTGGCTCGATGTGGCCGATGACCTTTGGTTTGGCGTGTTGCGCGGTGGAGATGATGCACGCAGGTGCCTCGCGCTATGACCTAGACCGCTTTGGCATTGTGTTTCGCGGCAGCCCGCGCCAATCGGACGTGATGATAGTGGCTGGTACTTTAGTGAATAAAATGGCGCCTGCGTTACGCAAGGTTTACGACCAAATGGCCGAGCCGCGTTGGGTAATTTCTATGGGTAGCTGCGCCAATGGCGGTGGTTACTATCATTATTCTTACGCCGTAGTGCGCGGTTGTGACCGCATTGTGCCAGTAGACGTTTATGTGCCAGGATGCCCGCCCACGGCGGAGGCATTGCTGTACGGCATTATTCAGTTGCAGAAAAAAATCAGACGTACTAATACGATTGCAAGATAGTACGATTGCAAGCTAGAAAACAAGAAAAACCTAATAAAAAATGTCGACCAAATTAGACCTTTTATCTGCGCAATTAAAACTAGCCATAGGTGCGCATGTCACCAAGCTGGACGTGGCTTTAAATGAGATTAGCATCGAATGCAAAGTCGATAATTTGCTGGAGGTTTGCGCAAAATTACGCGACCACGCCGAGCTAAAATTTGAGCAACTCATCGATTTATGTGGCGTGGATTATAGCGATTACAAAGAGGGCCAGTGGGAAGGCGCAAGATATGCAGTCGTGTTGCATTTGCTTTCTGTTAGCCTGAATCAGCGTGTGCGCTTGCGCGTTTTCGCGCAAGATGAAGATTTTCCAGTATTGCCAACGCTAGTCGATATGTGGCCTGTCGCTAATTGGTATGAGCGCGAAGCCTTTGATCTGTTTGGCATTATGTTTGAAAATCACCCTGATTTACGCCGTATTCTCACCGATTATGGTTTTGTTGGTCATCCGTTTCGCAAAGATTTCCCCATGATTGGCAATGTGGAAATGCGTTATGACCCCGAGCAACAACGTGTGATTTATCAGCCCGTTTCAATCGATATGCGCAACAATGTGCCACGAGTCATCCGTGGCGAAGGTTTCCATAATGGCTGAAATACGTAATTACACCATGAACTTTGGCCCGCAACATCCAGCCGCACACGGCGTGTTGCGCTTGGTGCTGGAGCTAGATGGTGAAGTGATTCAGCGTGCAGATCCGCACATTGGTTTGCTACATCGCGCAACTGAAAAATTAGCCGAAAATCGTACTTATTTGCAAAGCATCCCGTACATGGATCGCCTCGATTACGTGTCGATGATGGCGAACGAGCATGCCTATGTGATGGCGATTGAAAAGATGATGGGCTTGGATGTACCGATTCGCGCGCAGTACATTCGCGTGATGTTTGATGAAATTACCCGTATTTTGAATCACTTGCTCTGGCTGGGCGCACACGCGCTGGACGTGGGCGCGATGACGGTATTTTTGTATGCTTTCCGCGAGCGCGAAGATCTATTCGATTGCTACGAGGCGGTATCTGGCGCACGCATGCACGCCGCGTATTATCGGCCTGGTGGCGTATATCGCGATTTGCCAAACCGTATGCCGCAGCATGAAACCACTAAATTTCGCAGCGCAAAAGAAATCAACAAACTCAATGAAAATCGCCAAGGCTCGCTACTCGATTTTATCGAAGATTTCACCAATCGCTTTCCTAAATATGTCGATGAATACGAAACCTTGTTGACAGACAACCGTATCTGGAAGCAGCGCACGGTGGGTATCGGCGTCGTAAGCCCTGAGCGCGCACTGGGGCTGGGCTTTACGGGCCCGATGTTACGCGGTAGCGGCATAGAATGGGATTTGCGTAAAAAGCAACCGTATGAAGTGTATGCCGATTTAGATTTTGATATTCCCGTGGGTGTGAATGGCGATTGTTATGATCGTTATTTGGTGCGCATGGAAGAATTTCGGCAATCTAACAATATTATCAAGCAATGCATTACTTGGCTACGCAACAATCCTGGCGCGGTGATTACCACAGATAACAAAGTTGCGCCGCCTGACCGTGAAAGCATGAAGACTAATATGGAAGACATGATTCACCATTTTAAATTGTTTACTGAAGGCTTCCATGTGCCAGCTGGCGAGGCCTATGCAGCCGTAGAGCACCCGAAAGGCGAGTTTGGTATTTACATGGTTTCGGATGGCGCAAATAAGCCATATCGCTTAAAAATTCGCGCGCCAGGGTTTGCACATTTGGCAGCGTTGGATGAAATGGTGCAAGGCCACATGATTGCCGACCTAGTCGCCATTATAGGTACACAGGATATTGTATTCGGAGAAATTGATAGGTAGTTATGTTAAGTGCCGAAGCCATTAAAAAAATAGATTACGAACTCACCAAGTACCCAGCTAATCAGCGGCAGGCGGCGGTGATGTCTGCACTGCGCATTGTGCAAACCGAGCGTGGATGGTTATCCAAAGCAAGCATTTCGGAAGTCGCAGCGTATTTGTGCATGCCAGACATTGCTGCGATGGAAGTAGCGACTTTTTATAATATGTATGATTTAGAGCCGATCGGCAAATATAAAATCACAGTATGCACCAATATTTCGTGCATGTTGCGCAATTCTGACTCCATAGTAAATCACCTGCAGACCAAACTGGGCGTTGGGTTTGGCGAGGTGACTGCAGATGGTAAATTCTGCTTAAAAGAAGGTGAATGTATGGGCGCTTGTGGTGGCGCGCCACTGATGACGGTGAATAACCATACCATGCACGAGTTTTTAACACCTGAAAGCGTGGATGCCATTTTGGAAGGGCTTAAGTAATGACGACCAAAGAGGCAAAAAATAAAGCAGTAAGGCCTGTGATGTCTGATTTAAAAGGCCAGACTTTACTTTGCTTGCGCACACTGACAGAAAAAAATCCTGCTTCGCTCGAAGCATACGAGAAACTTGGTGGTTACAGGCAGCTAAAAAAAATTGTGGCTGAAAGAACGAAAGCGGTCGATATTATTACTCAAGTAAAATTATCTGGCTTACGTGGCCGCGGTGGTGCGGGCTTTCCGACTGGGCTTAAGTGGAGCTTTATGCCGCGTTATTTTGACGGCATCAAATATTTGGTGTGCAATTCAGATGAAGGCGAGCCTGGCACGTTTAAAGACCGCGATATTTTACGCTATAACCCACACCAATTGATTGAAGGCATGGCGATAGCTGCTTATACCTTGGGTGCGCGCGTGGGTTACAACTATATTCACGGTGAAATTTGGCAGGATTACGAAATTTTTGAAACGGCTTTGGCTGAGGCGCGACAATCAGGCTATATCGGCGAGCATATATTCGGTAGTAATTTTAGTTTCGATTTATACACAGTGCATGGCTACGGTGCCTATATTTGTGGTGAAGAGACTGCGCTGATTGAATCAATTGAAGGCAAAAAAGGTCAGCCACGTTTTAAGCCGCCATTTCCCGCCAGTTACGGCGTGTTTGGCAAGCCAACAAACGTGAATAATACCGAGAGTTTTGCAAGCATTCCTTGGATTTTGCAGCATGGTGGCCAAACATTTGCAGATTTAGGTGTGCCAAACTCAGGTGGCACCAAATTATTTTCAGTTTCTGGGCACGTGGAAAAACCGGGTAATTTTGAGGTGAAAATGGGCATGCCATTTAGCGAATTATTGGGCATGGCAGGTGGCGTGTGGAAAGGTCGCAAGCTCAAAGCGGTGATTCCAGGCGGACCTTCCACGCCGGTGATGACGGCCGAAATGATTCAAAACGCAACCATGGATTATGACAGCTTAAGCAAGGCAGGCTCTAGCTTGGGCGCGGGTTCGATGATTGTGATGGACGAAACCACTTGCATGGTAAAAACACTAAAACGCTTGAGTTATTTTTTCTATGAAGAAAGTTGCGGCCAATGTACGCCTTGCCGCGAAGGCACCGGTTGGGTGTATCGCGTGATTAATCGCATCACCGAAGGTAATGGCAAAATGGAAGATTTAGAATTATTGACTAGCGTGAGCAGCAATATTTCTGGACGCACCATTTGTGCATTGGGCGATGCCGCTGCTACGCCGGTATTGAGTTTTATTAAGCATTTTAGGCCGGAATTTGAATACTATATTCAGTATGGCAAAAGCATGATTGACGGAAAATAACGATGGTACAAATTGAAATAGACGGCAAAGCGCTTGAGGTTGAATACGGCAGCACCATTATTGATGCGGCTGACAAGATCGGTATTGCCATTCCGCGCTTTTGCTATCACAAAAAATTATCAGTCGCCGCTAACTGCCGCATGTGTCTGGTGCAGGTCGAAAAATTCGCCAAACCTTTACCCGCTTGCGCCACGCCTGTAGCCGATGGCATGAAGATTTTCACCCGCAGTAAAGAGGCGGTAGAAGCGCAAAAAAGTATTATGGAATTTTTGCTGATTAATCATCCACTTGATTGCCCGATTTGTGATCAAGGTGGCGAGTGCGATTTACAGGACATTGCCGTGGCTTATGGTGCAAGCGGCTCGCGCTACACAGAAGAAAAACGTGTGGTGTTAAATAAAAATATTGGTCCGCTGATTAGCACCGATATGACGCGCTGCATTCAATGTACACGCTGTGTGCGCTTCTTAAAAGAAGTGGGTGGCATGCAGGAGCTAGGGCTTGTCGGTCGTGGCGAGCAAGCTGAAATCACCGCTTACGTAGATAAATCAGTCAACTCGGAACTTTCGGGCAACATTATTGATTTATGCCCAGTCGGCGCGCTCACCAGCAAGCCATTCCGCTATTCTGCGCGCAGTTGGGAGCTGACACGCCGCCCCAGTATTGCTCCGCACGATGGTTTGGGTTCGCATATTGAAGTTCACGTGAAAGATAACAAAGTCATGCGCGTGTTGCCGCGCGAAAAAGAAAGTATTAACGAATGCTGGCTGTCAGATCGCGACAGATATTCATACGAAGGTTTGAACAGCCCAGACAGACTCAAAACGCCGATGATTAAACACAATGGTGCTTGGGTGGAAACGGACTGGAAAGCCGCGCTGGAATTTGCTGCGGGCCAATTGAAAGACATTACCAAACAACATGGTGGCGACGCTTTAGGTGTCTTGGTTTCGCCCAATAGCACCATGGAAGAAGGCTATTTAATCAAAGAGTTGGCGCATGGTTTGGGCTGTGATAACGTGGATTATCGCTTGCGCCAAACCGATTTTAGGCTGGATGGTAAACGCGTAGGCACGCCGTGGATGGGCTGCAACATTCAAGAAATTGAAGAGTTGGATCGCATTCTATTAATCGGCTCCAATTTGCGTAACGAGCATCCATTATTGGCAGAACGCTTCCGCAAGGCTGTGAATAATGGCGCTGAGCTTTCTATTGTGAGCCCGCTGGACAATAATCCTTTGATGGATATTGCGCATAAAGTGATTGTGCGGCCGAACGATATGGTGAATGTGCTGGGGCAAATTCTCAAAGCCATGTCCAAATTACAGCGCTTATCTTTATGTTTACCGCCTTCGTTAGAAAATTTACTTAGCAATATTAAAGTGCGCGATAACACGCAAGCCATGGCGGAAAGCCTGGCTGGCTTGGGTGGCGAAGTTGATTTGGTTGCGCCAAAAGTGGGTATTTTCTTGGGTAATATGGCCTTGAGCGATCCAAGATTTACTGAGATGTATAGCATGGCAGAAGCGATTGGTGGCATTTCTGGCGCGCAAGGTGGCATATTGCCAGCCGCAGCCAACAGCACCGGTATGCACTTGATGGGCGTGATGCCAAGCACCTTGGGCATGCACGCCAGAGCCATGCTGGAAGAGCCTCGCAGAGCATATCTTTTACTCAATATTGAGCCTGAACTTGATTGCCAACACGCTGCATTAGCTAAAGCCGCTATCGCACAGGCAGAATGTGTGGTGGCGCTCACGGTCTATAAATCCGAAGCACTAGAAAATGCCGATGTGTTGCTGCCAATCGCACCATTTACTGAGACTTCAGGCACGTTTATGAGTATGGAAGGACGAGTGCAAAGCTTCGCTGCTGTGACTAAGCCGCTTGGCGAGTGTCGCCCCGCTTGGAAAGTGCTTCGGGTGCTAGCTAATACTTTAGGTTTGAAAGAGTTTGATTTTGATAGCAGCGAGCAAGTAAAAGATAAGATTTTTAACGGCGAAAAGCCTTCTGCCGTGGTGTGGCGCAGCCTCAACAATAACCTGAAAGAGTTGGTTGAAATTCAAGTGAACGTGAAAGATTTCGGCTTGGAGCGCATTGGTGAAGTACCACAATATGAATCAGACCCGATTGTGCGCCGCTCAGGGCCACTACAAAAAACCAAATACAATACGCAGCCAATGGCACGTATGTGTGCTGCGCAAATTGCAGTATTAGGACTGGCTGAAGGCGATACCGTGCTGGCGCGCCAGGACAAAGGTAGCGCTGTGCTGCAAGTGCGCCTAGATAACCACGTGGCGATGGGCTGTGTACGCGTGACTGCCGCGCACGAAGGCTCAGTCGGTTTGGGCGATTTGATGGGTGATATTACGATTGAAAAAATTGCTGCAAATGAGGTCGAGGTCACCTAATGGAAATAATTGCTCATCTATTCGGTAGTTGGTGGCCAGCGGTGCAAATCACGGGCTGGACGCTAATTAAAATTATCGCCATCGTATTACCGCTAATGGGCGCGGTGGCTTATTTAACACTGGCAGAGCGCAAAGTCATCGGCTATATGCAAGTGCGTATTGGGCCAAACCGCGTCGGTTATTTTGGCTTACTGCAACCCATTGCCGATGCACTTAAGTTATTGTTTAAAGAAATCATTTTACCGACTGCTTCTAGCAAAACTTTGTTTTTTATTGGACCAATTTTGGCGATTGCACCCGCATTTGCGGCCTGGGCGGTGATTCCGTTTGATGGTACAAAAGTGCTCGCTAATATCGACGCGGGCTTGCTGTATATACTGGCGATGACGTCTGTGGCGGTATATGGCGTAATTATTGCGGGTTGGGCGTCTAATTCCAAGTACGCATTTTTAGGCAGCTTACGCTCTGCCGCGCAAATAGTATCGTATGAAATCGCCATGGGTTTCGCGCTAGTCGGCGTGCTGATGTGCGCGAATTCACTCAATTTGGGCAAAATTGTCATGGGTCAAAGCGGCGGTTTTTGGCACTGGTATTTCTTGCCATTATTTCCGTTATTTATTGTGTATTTTATTAGCGCGGTAGCCGAGACTAACCGTGCGCCGTTTGACGTGGCCGAGGGCGAGTCTGAAATTGTCGCGGGTTTTCATGTGGAATATTCCGGCATGGCATTCGCCATCTTTTTCTTGGCCGAATACGCAAATATTTGGCTAGTTTGCGCACTGGCCGCCACCATGTTTTTAGGCGGCTGGCTGTCGCCAGTACCATTTCTGCCAGATAGTATTTTCTGGTTTTTGGCTAAAATGTGCTTTTTGGTGTTCTTCTTTTTATGGTTTCGCGCGACTTTTCCGCGCTACAGATACGACCAAATCATGCGCTTAGGGTGGAAAATATTCATTCCAATTACGCTGGTATGGATTATATTTATTGGCGCAATGATGCAAACACAATGGGGATATTTGTTCCACTGAATATGTTTAAGCAAATTAAAAATACGCTCGGTAGCTTGATGTTAGTTGAGATGCTAAGAGGCATGGCACTTACAGGCCGCTACTTTTTCGCGCGCAAAATCACCATTCAATATCCTGAAGAGCGCACGCCGCAATCACCGCGTTTTAGGGGCTTACACGCGCTACGCCGCTACCCGAATGGCGAAGAACGTTGCATTGCTTGCAAGCTGTGCGAGGCAGTTTGCCCGGCGCTGGCGATTACCATTGAATCGGAACAGCGCGAAGACAATACGCGCCGTACCACGCGTTATGACATTGATTTGACCAAGTGCATATTCTGCGGTCTGTGCGAGGAATCTTGCCCTGTCGATTCTATTGTAGAAACGCGCATATTTGATTACCACGGCGAGCAGCGCGGCGATTTGCTTTATACCAAAGAGATGCTGTTGGCAGTAGGTGATAAGCATGAAAAACAGATTGCGGCTGATCGCGCACAAGATAAAAACTATAGGTAATGAATAGTAGATGATGATATTCACCGATTTTGTTTTTTACGCATTAGCAGCTATTTTGCTGTTCGCAGGTATTCGCGTTATCACCACGCGTAACCCCGTGCATGCGGCTTTATTTTTGGTGTTAGCCTTTTTTACCGCCGCAGGCATTTGGCTGTTGTTGGAAGCTGAGTTTTTAGCGATTACTTTAGTTTTAGTGTATGTAGGCGCGGTGATGGTGTTGTTTTTATTCGTGGTAATGATGCTCGATATCAATATTGACAAGCTGCGCGAAGGCTTTTGGGATTACTTACCTATGGCCGGCACGATTGGCTTGCTGATGGCGGTTGAAATGGTGATGGTGTTAGGCGGGAAGTATTTTGGGGCCACAATTGCACTCAGTCATCCTGACGATTACAGCAACACCGCCGAGCTCGGGCGTGTGTTATATACCGATTATTTATTGCCATTTGAGCTGGCTTCGGTGGTGCTATTGGTGGCGATTGTGGCGGCGATTGTGCTCACGTTGCGGGATAGGAAAGAAAGTAAATCGATGAACGTGGCTGATCAAGTGAAAGTGCGCCGCCAAGACCGTGTGCGCATGGTGAGCATGTCCGCAGTAGTTGAAACCCCACCAGCAACAGAGGAAAGTAAACAGCCATGAGTTTACCGCACTGTTTAATTTTAGGCGCACTGCTGTTTGCCATCAGCGTGATTGGCATTTTTTTAAATCGCAAAAATGTGATTATTTTGCTGATGGCGATTGAGTTGATGCTACTCGCGGTGAATCTCAATTTTATTGCATTTTCACATTACCTAAATAACATTGCAGGCCAAGTATTCGTGTTTTTTATACTCACTGTCGCGGCTGCGGAATCGGCTATTGGTTTGGCAATTTTAGTGGTGTTGTTCCGTAATTTACGCACCATAAACGTAGATGATTTAGATTCGCTTAAAGGCTAAAAGAATAAAAATATGACATTGCCAATAATTTGCTTATTAATCGTTTTATTGCCGCTGCTAGCCGCTGTGGTAGTGGGTTTATTTGGCCGTAAATTACCACACGCTGCCGCGCATTGGTTGACGATTGGTGCTGTTGGCACGGCATTTTTGCTTTCAGTCAGCATGCTCAATGCTACGCTCGATGGTTATGTTTTTAACGGCAATATTTACACTTGGCTGCAATCTGGTAACCTTCAATTTAACGTCGGTTTTTTAATCGATAATTTATCCGCCATGATGATGGTGGTCGTGACGTTTGTGTCGCTCATGGTGCATATTTATACCGTTGGCTATATGGCGGAAGACCCAGGTTATACGCGTTTTTTCAGCTATATTTCGCTGTTTACTTTCGCCATGCTGATGTTGGTGATGTCGAACAATTTCATGCAGCTGTTTTTCGGCTGGGAGGCAGTTGGCCTAGTTTCGTATTTGTTAATTGGTTTTTGGTACAAACGCCCAACGGCGATTTACGCCAACCTTAAGGCATTTTTGGTGAATCGCGTTGGGGATTTTGGCTTTTTACTCGGCATTGGTATGGTGCTGTATTACTGCGGTAGTTTAGATTACGTCACCGTGTTTCAAGCCGCACCTAAGCTCGTGAACATGCAAGTGAATATCATTCCAAATGTGCCTTGGCCGCTGATGACAGTGACTTGTATTTTGCTATTTATCGGCGCGATGGGTAAATCGGCGCAGGTGCCATTACACGTTTGGCTGCCCGATTCAATGGAAGGTCCAACGCCAATCTCCGCCTTGATTCACGCCGCGACCATGGTCACCGCGGGTATATTCATGGTGGCGCGTATGTCACCACTATTTGAGCTTTCGACGACGGCGCTGTCATTTGTGATGATAATTGGCGCTATCACCGCGCTATTTATGGGCTTTTTGGGGGTTATTCAAAACGATATAAAAAGAATCGTTGCGTACTCCACGCTATCACAATTGGGCTATATGACAGTCGCGCTTGGTGCTTCCGCTTATTCAGTGGCAATTTTTCATTTAATGACGCACGCGTTCTTTAAAGCACTGCTGTTCTTGGCTGCAGGCTCGGTGATTATGGGTATGCACCACGATCAAGATATTCGTCATATGGGTAACTTGAAAAAATACATGCCTGTGACTTGGATTACCTCATTAATTGGCTCGCTTGCGCTAATAGGTACGCCATTTTTCGCAGGATTTTACTCCAAAGATAGCATTATCGAAGCAGCAAAATTCTCGCATATCACAGGTAGTAGTTTCGCCTACTTTGCAGTGTTAATAGGCGTTTTTGTGACAGCGTTTTATTCGTTCCGATTGTATTTCTTGGTGTTCCACGGCAAAGAGAAATGGCGCGAAATTAAGCACAGCAGACACGATGGCCATCATCACGGTTTAAGTGCTACAGACGACCCACACGAACCGGGTTGGGTAATTAAATTACCACTTATTTTATTGGCCATTCCTTCGGTAATCATCGGTTATATGACGATTGAGCCGATGTTATTTGGCCATTTCTTCAACGGCGCGATTTTGGTGGATAGTACAAGCCACCCTGCAATGATGAAGCTGGCACATCATTATGCTGAAAACTTACATTCTCCCGCAGGCATGGCGCTACACGGTTTGTTGTCACTTCCCTTTACTTTGGCAGTGTCTGGTGTAGTTTCGGCGTGGATTTTTTATATTAAACGGCCTGAAATTCCAGCAATGATTCAACATAGATTCAATGGCATATATCAAATATTAGAAAATAAATATGGCTTCGATACCTTTAACGAGCGTGTATTTGCTGGCGGTGCGCGTTTTATCGGTAATAAATTGTGGCAAATTGGCGATGTGCAATTAATCGATGGCGCAATGGTCAACGGCACCGCGAATTTGATTGGCAGGTGCTCACAAGTTATCCGCAAATTGCAATCCGGCCTCATTTATCACTATGCGTTCGCCATGATTATTGGTGTATTTTTGTTACTCACTTTTTTTATAAAAATTAATTAAATGTTGCTAACTCATGTATTAAGTGTATCTATCTGGCTGCCAATATTGGCAGGCGTTGTGACGCTATTGATCGGTAGCGACAACAAGGCTTATTTCACGCGTTGGCTAGCACTTGCAAGCAGTCTTGCGGCGTTTTTTGCAACCTTGCCGCTTTATACGAAATATAACTTTGCAAAGGGTGCCTTTCAGTTTGAAGAGGCTGCGCAATGGATTCCTAGTTTCAACATAAATTATCACTTGGGTGTCGATGGTATTGCGGTGCCGTTGATATTGCTGACCAGCTTTACCACGCTGATTGTGGTGATTGCGGCGTGGGAAGTGATTACCAAAAATATCGCGCAATATATGGCGGCTTTCCTCATCATGAGCGGCCTCATGATTGGCGTATTTAGTGCTTTAGACGGCATTTTATACTATGTTTTTTGGGAGGCGATGTTGATCCCCATGTTTTTGGTGATTGGCATTTGGGGTGGCGAAAATCGCGTTTATGCGACGATTAAATTTTTTCTATATACCTTATTGGGCTCGCTGCTGATGTTGGTTGCATTTATCTATCTGTTCCAAAAAACTGGAAGTTTTGATGTGATAAATTTTTATCAACTACCACTCACGTTAAATGAACAGATTTTTATTTTCATGGCATTTTTCATGGCGTTTGCAGTAAAAATCCCGATGTGGCCAGTGCATACCTGGTTGCCTGACGCGCACGTAGAAGCGCCGACTGGCGGGTCAGTTGTTTTAGCGGCGATTATGTTGAAGCTGGGTGGCTACAGCTTTTTACGTTTCGCCATGCCAATTGCACCAGATGCTGCGCATTACTTATCGGGTTTCATGGTTACATTGTCGCTAATTGCGATTGTGTATATTGCCTTGGTGGCGCTAGTGCAAAAAGACATGAAAAAGCTCATCGCTTATTCGTCTATTTCACACATGGGTTTTGTCACCTTGGGCTTCTTTATATTCAGCCAATTGGGGATAGAAGGCGCCATTGTGCAAATGATTTCGCACGGTTTCATCTCAGCCGCCATGTTCTTGTGCGTAGGTGTGTTGTACGAGCGCATGCATAGCCGTCAAATCGCTGATTATGGTGGCGTGGTGAACACCATGCCAGTGTTCGCGGCGTTCGCGGTGCTGTTTGCCATGGCAAATAGCGGCTTACCAGGCACATCGGGCTTTGTGGGCGAGTTTATGGTGATTTTAGCCGCGGTAAAATTTAACTTTTGGGTGGCATTCTTAGCGGCTACCACGCTAATATTCGGCGCGGCCTATACGCTGTGGATGGTGAAGCGCGTGTTTTATGGTGAAGTTGCCAATCATCATGTTGCAGAATTGAAAGATATAAACAAACGCGAGTTTTTAATCTTAGCACTATTGGCTGCAATGGTGCTTGGTGTGGGTGTGTATCCTAAACTCATCACCGATTTTACCCATGTAAGCGCGGCGCAATGGCTGAGCCACATGGCAATCAGCAAATTACCAGTAGCAGGCTTATAACATGCAGAACATTCAAGTTGACCTAATGACCGCGCTACCAGAGCTTATCGTGCTATTGATGGCGATGCTTATTTTGCTGACGGGCTTATTCGCAAAAAATAAAATCATCATTTATGGTTTAGCACAATTCACGTTATTTGCTGCTGCTTTTTTTACGGTAGGCACGCACACATCCGCAGTGGGCTACGCTTTTAGCGGTATGTTCGTAGACGATACGCTGGCGGACGTGCTGAAGCTGATGATTTTGCTTGGCACGTCGGTGATGTTTGTTTATACACGGCAATACATGCAGCTTAGAAATATGTTCCGTGGTGAATATTATGCGCTGGTGCTATTCGCGGTGCTGGGTATGATGATTATGGTGTCAGGTCAAAGCATGCTCACTATTTATATGGGGTTGGAACTACTTTCGCTTTGCTTATATTCACTGGTTGCTCTCGATCGCGACAACGCACAATCTTCCGAAGCCGCGATGAAATATTTTGTGCTAGGTGCATTAGCTTCAGGTATGTTGTTATACGGCATGAGCATGATTTACGGCATTACAGGTAGCTTGAACCTCAACGAGATAACAAATACCTTGTTGCAAGGCGCCCCCAACCATACTGTGCTAATTTTAGGTTTGGTGTTTATCGTTGCAGGGCTGGCGTTTAAGTTTGGCGCGGTGCCGTTTCAAATGTGGGTACCCGATGTGTATCAAGGTGCGCCAACTTCAATTACGCTTTTGATAAGCTCAGTGCCAAAATTCGCTGCGTTTGCCATTACCATACGTTTGTTGGCACAAGGCTTAGGGCAGCTGGCTGGCGATTGGCAAGAGATGTTGCTGATTATGGCGGTGATGTCTATTGCGATTGGAAATATCACCGCTATCGCGCAAACCAATTTAAAACGCATGTTGGCGTATTCCACGATTTCTCACGTTGGCTTTTTGTTGTTTGGATTGATGAGCGGCAGCTTGAATGGCTATGCTTCGAGCATGTTTTACATTAGCGCTTATGTGCTGATGACGTTATCTGGCTTCGGCATGATTTTATTGCTATCGCGCAAAGGTTTCGAGGCTGAAAATTTAGATGATTTAAAAGGCCTTAATCAGCGCAGCCCTTGGGCAGCAATGCTTATGCTCATTACTATGTTCAGCATGGCTGGCGTGCCGCCTACTATTGGTTTCTACGCCAAATTTACCGTGCTGCAAGCCGCGCTGCAGGCAGGTTATATTGGGGCAGTAGTGTTTGCGGTGTTAATGGCGGTGATAGGCGCATTTTACTATTTGCGCATTGTAAAACTGATGTATTTTGATGCACCGCAAGACAACGTAGCCATCAGTGCGCCGAATGATATGAAACTCATCCTTAGTTTTAACGCATTTGCGCTATTGGCGCTTGGTATAATGCCGCAAATGCTGATGAACATCTGTGGCGCGGCGATTGCGAGAAGTTTGCAATAGCAAATTTTGCGGCTAGTTTGCGATTTTTGGCGTTTGTATGCAACAGCGTTTGTGGTTAAGATAATTAAATATTAATGGGGGAGTTTCATGCGCTTAGATGACGAACGTGAAAGTGACAATGTCGAGGATATGCGCAGTAGTAGCGGCGGTATGGGCATTAGCGGCAGGCACATTGGTATTGGGACAATTGCACTGGCCTTAGTCGCCATGTATTTTGGGGTCGATCCCTCCGTCGTGCTGAATATGGGGCAAGGCCTAAGCCAAAATGCACCTGTTGAGGCCAAACCGATTCCTAAAGATGACCCCGATGCCAAATTTGTGGCTAAAGTGCTAGCTAGCACCGAAGACACTTGGGGTAAGATTTTTCAAGCTTCCGGGCATCAATATCCACCACCAAAACTGGTGTTATTTACCGGCCAGATTCCCACGGCATGTGGTGCCGGGCAAGCGGCGGCGGGTCCATTTTATTGCCCTGGCGACCAAAAAGTGTATATCGATTTAAGTTTTTATCAGGAGTTGAAAGATCGTTTTCACGCGCCTGGAGATTTTGCACAAGCTTATGTGATTGCGCACGAAGTTGGTCACCACATTCAAAATTTAATGGGCACCTCGGATAAAGTACAAAAAGCCCGTGAAAGTGCGCGTAATGAGGCAGAATCCAACCAATATTCTGTGCGATTAGAATTGCAAGCCGATTGCTACGCAGGTGTATGGGCGATGCACGCCGATGGCGACAATCGCATACTAGAAGCGGGCGACGTGGAAGAGGCTATGACGGCCGCTGCGGCGATTGGCGACGATGCGCTGCAAAAGCAAGCACAAGGCTACGCCGTGCCAGATAGCTTCACGCATGGCACCTCGCAAGAGCGCATGCACTGGTTTAATCAAGGCTTGACTACTGGTGAAGTGAGCAAGTGCGATACGTTTAGCGCTGCGTCACTTTAACATAGCAGCGTGGCAAAAGTTCTCATTGTAGGCTGTGGTGATTTAGGTACAGCCATTGCCACCCGCTTGCAGCAAAGCCACGAGGTGATTGGCTTGCGGCAAAGTGATAAACTTTTACCACATGGTATACAGACTATTCAGGCCGATGTCACGCAAGCTAACTCACTGATTCAGCTCGAAAAACTCAATCCAAATATCATCATTTACTGCGTCGCAGCAAGCGCGCAAACGGATGAAAATTATCAAGCGCACTATGTGACTGGCCTAAAAAATATACTCGCCACGCAAAGCCGCAATGCAAATTTGCAGCACGTATTTTTTGTTTCTAGCACGCGCGTGTATGGCCAAAATATGGGTGAAATATTGGATGAAAATATGCCAGCAAGCCCCGCAGATTTTGGCGGAAAGCGTTTATTAGAGGCTGAAAATCTATTAAAAAAACAGGCCTGCAAGGCAACATCCATGCGCCTCTCAGGCATCTATGGCAAAGGTCGTTTATATTTGGTGAATATGGCAAAAGACTTAACTAAATGGCCAGCAGAAAACCATTGGAGTAATCGCATTCATCGCGATGATGCGGCTGGTTTTATTGCCTTTATGGTCGAAAAAGCACTAAATAAGCAAACCATAGAAAATACTTACATTGTCACCGACGATATGCCGACGCAGCAATATGAGGTACTGACTTGGCTCGCCAATCAGCAGAAAATGGACACTTCTAATATCAAAGCGCCAGCGCCACTAGGCGGCAAACGTTTGAGCAACAAACGCTTGCGTGATACGGGCTTTGAGTTGCAATACTCTAATTATCAAGCGGGCTATAGTGAAATTTTGGCCACATTCTAGAAAATGTTTAAAATAATAATTCCCATCGTTTGTCTAATTGCCAGTTTGAATGCACAAGCTATTGATGAAGCAAATTTTTCTGCTTGGTTAAAAGATTTTAAGGCAGAAGCAAAAGCTGAGCATATTTCGTCCAAAACCATCAAAAACACCTTTAAAAAGGCTAAATATTTACCACAAGTCATCGTATTAGATAGAGCACAGCCAGAATTTATTTCACCATTTTTAACTTATGTAGAGAATCGTGTAAACCCCAATAAAATAGCGCTTGGCAGAGAGCTGCTACAGCAGCATGAGGCGCTATTAAATCGTGTGGAAACGCAATATGGTGTGCCAAAAACAATACTGGTTGCATTTTGGGGGCTGGAGACCAATTATGGCGAGAATAAGGGCGATTTTGCTGTGCCCTCAAGCTTGATGACACTGGCTTATGAAGGCCGTCGTGCCGATTTTTTTCGTAACCAGTTATTAGATGTAATGCGCATTGTCGATGCCAAACATAACACGATCGCGGGTATGCGTGGCTCGTGGGCAGGCGCAATGGGGCACCTGCAATTTATGCCTTCTACCTTACTGCAGTACGGTGTAGATGCTGATGGCGACGGTCGCATTAACATTTGGACATCACTGCCGGATGCGTTCGCCTCGGCAGCAAATTACCTCGCAAAAACGGGTTGGCATAAAGATGAGCCAGCAATGACCGAAGTGAAATTGCCCGCTAATTTTGATTACAGTTTGGCCCAACTTAACAACAGAAAAAGCGTGGCCGATTGGGTGAAGCTGGGCGTGTTCGATATCGAAGACAAAGCACTGCCCGCGCTCGATAGCGCGGCGATAGTGTTGCCGCAGGGTTACCAAGGCCCAGCGTTTATGGTGTTCAGCAATTTCGATGTGATTATGGATTGGAATCGCTCGGTCAATTATGCGCTATCGGTCGCGCATTTAGCGAATCAGTTTACGGCGGATAAGCCCATCGTTGCTGGGCTAGAGGCCGAAAGCGACGCGCTGACTTTTAACGAAATGTGGGCGCTACAAGGCAAATTGAACGAGCTGGGTTTTGATTGTGGCGCGCCGGATGGTTTTCCCGGTCTTAAAACGCAAGTAGCCATTCGACAATATCAAGCCGCCAAAAATCTGCCGCAAGATGGCTATGCTAGCCCAAGTTTGTATCAGCGGTTATTGCAGCCTTAATTTAGCATGCGCTGCCTACCTACATTGACAATTGACTCTGATAAGCCATATTGGGTGTCGAAAAAGTCGTTTTTCGAGCAATTCGACCAAAGTGATTTTTATTGCCGTGAATCCAAGGATGTAGTGGCCGCTTACCTTACTGATTGGTTCGAGATGTCACTCGATAAAATTCCCCGATTTAATTTGCCTGCAGTTCAGTATATAGGTGGCAAGACGCAATTTATTAGTGGTAGACATCGAATGGCTGTGCTTTTACCATACATGGATGAGTTACCAATAGCATTTGCGAGCCTGAATCATCCAAGTGATGAGTTTCTGAGACGCCTCATCTTGCGTCCACTTGATCTAAACGAGCCTATCGAGCTTCCAGATCTGCCAATAAAGGATTGTTTGCCATAACAAATTAAAAAAGCAATTACCTCATCTGTTTATTTGCGCCAAACCCGCCAATACGCTAAAACTCTCCCTTGCGCTAAATGCGACAAATAAAGGCGGTTAGCTCAGTTGGCTTACGAATAATGGGAGCAAGCCACGCTTATATACTCGTTCTAAACCAGCCTGCAAGGCTTATTCTATCTGCTTTTGCAGCCATTACTTCGTGCCAAAAATCGTGAGATAAAAACAATACCAATTTGCCTGCGGTTGGCGCAATATCAATGAAATCACGCTCAGTTAAACGCAGCCTTAAAGCGCCACCATCGTCGGCTTGCCAATCTTGGTTTAAATATAAAATGCTACTGAGCTGCCTTGCTTGCACGCCTTCGCCTTGGCTAAATTGATCCAAGTGTTTTTCGTAAACGCTGCCAATAGGGTAAACCGCGAGGTGCGTTTCTAATTCTTGCACATTCATAAATAAGTGCAGATTTAGCGCGTTTCTGAGCAAATGCATCTTGCTAAAATAGGCCTGAACGCTTGTTTTTTCGCTGGTTTCGCTTAACCAAAAAATGCTATCGCCGCGAATATTAGCGTTTGATAATTTTGTATGTTGGCCAGTTTTTGCAGCGGTCATCGCGCCAGCTAAATAGAGCTTAGTCGCTTTATCGGCAA
Source organism: Methylotenera sp. (assembly GCA_025359405.1). GTDB lineage: Bacteria > Pseudomonadota > Gammaproteobacteria > Burkholderiales > Methylophilaceae > Methylotenera_A. The sequence goes on from JANYGD010000123.1 coordinate 19,709, forward strand.
GTGCGGTAATAGTTTCGGCTGATAAAAACGCATCACAAATGGCATAACCGTTTTCACTCAAGTCATCAATAATAGTTGCTAGTTGGGGGCTGAGGTTTTGCATGACTTGTGCATGCAGTATAACAGGTAGATATCCCAAGCTTAGTTTGCGCGCAAGGCGCGAATACGCTAAAATTCGCCCTCGCGTTAAGCGCGTAAAATAAAGGCGGTTAGCTCAGTTGGTTAGAGCGCTTGGTCGACATCCAAGAGGTCACCAGTTCGAATCTGGTACTGCCTACCAAAAACTCAATTTTATAGGATTTTCATGCCAGTCATTCGCTTGCCAGATGGCTCACAACGTAGCTTTGATGCGCCTGTCAGCGTGGCCGATGTCGCCATGAGCATTGGTGCGGGTCTCGCCAAAGCGGCGTTGGCGGGCAAAGTGAACGATAAAATCGTTGATACGAGTTTTATTATTGAATCGGATAGTGATTTGGCGATTATCACCGACAAAAATCCAGAAGGCTTAGATATTATTCGTCACTCCACCGCGCATTTGCTGGCTTACGCGGTAAAAGAGCTGTTCCCGGATTGCCAAGTCACCATTGGTCCGGTGATAGAAAATGGCTTCTACTACGATTTCAGCTACAAGCGCGCTTTTACGCCCGAGGATTTAGAGGCGATTGAAAAGAAAATGGTGGAACTCGCCAAAAAAGATGAGCCAGTAACGCGCAAAGTGATGCCGCGCGATGAAGCGGTGGCGTTTTTTAAAAGCATTAACGAGCATTATAAGGCGGAGATTATTGCGTCAATTCCTGCCAATGAGGATGTTTCATTGTATTCAGAAGGCGCATTTACCGATCTTTGCCGTGGGCCACATGTGCCGAATACAGGCAAACTTAAGGCTTTCAAGCTCATGAAGCTGGCGGGCGCGTATTGGCGCGGCGATAGCAATAATGAGATGTTACAGCGCGTGTATGGCACGGCTTGGCGCAACAAAGAAGAGCTGGATGCGTATTTGTTCCAACTGGAAGAAGCGGAAAAACGTGATCACCGCAAGCTTGGCAAACAGCTTGATTACTTCCATATGCAAGACGACGCGCCAGGTATGGTGTTTTGGCATCCACGCGGCTGGAGCATTTGGCAGGAGATTGAGCAATATATGCGCCAAATGTTTATTGATTATGGCTACCAAGAAGTGCGCACGCCGACAGTATTGGATAAAACCCTGTGGGAGAAATCTGGCCATTGGCAAAATTATCGCGACAATATGTTTATCACATCATCTGAAAATCGTGATTACGCGGTGAAGCCGATGAATTGTCCAGGCCATGTGCAGATTTTTAACAGCACCTTACATAGTTACCGTGATTTGCCTTTGCGATTGGCTGAGTTCGGTTCATGTCATCGCAATGAACCGTCTGGTGCGCTGCACGGGCTTATGCGCGTACGCGGTTTTACGCAAGATGACGCGCATATTTTCTGTACCGAAGAACAAGTAGAAGCCGAAGTTGCCGATTTCATCAAAATGCTCTACAAAGCCTATGGCGATTTTGGTTTTAAAGACGTATTAGTGAAATTATCTACTCGCCCCGAAAAGCGCATCGGTACTGACGCAGATTGGGATAGAGCTGAAAAATCACTCGCTAACGCGCTTAAATTAAATAGCTTGGAGTTTGACTATCAACCTGGTGAAGGTGCGTTTTACGGCCCTAAAATTGAATTTACGCTTAAAGATAGTTTAGGACGTTTATGGCAATGCGGCACCATACAACTAGACCCTAACTTGCCAGAGCGCTTAGGCGCAGAGTATGTGGCAGAGGATAACAGTCGCAAACACCCAGTGATGTTGCACCGTGCCATTGTTGGCTCTATGGAGCGGTTTATTGGTATTCTGATTGAAAATTACGCTGGTGCGATGCCGCTTTGGTTGGCACCTGTGCAGGTGATGGTGTTGAATATTTCTGACAATCAAGCCGAATATGTGTTGCAAGTTGTTGAAACATTGAAGAAAAATGGCATCAGATGCGAATATGACTTGAGAAATGAGAAGATTACCTATAAAATACGCGAACATAGCATGCAAAAAATGCCTTATCTGCTAGTTGCAGGTGAGCGTGAGATGCAAGCAGGACATGTGGCCGTGCGTACCAGAAAAGGTGAAGACCTAGGTTCTATGCCGATTGCAGAGCTAGTAGCTCGCTTGAAAGCAGAAGTGGAAACGAAGGTTTAAGCTTGTTTGGGCTAGCGCGGCTATAATTTTTTTGAGTTAGGAATAAATGTACCCATTCGCAGTAGTGCAGTCGCAGACGCGGCGTAAAAACGAAGACAGTACATTTTCGTACGGCAAGTTTTTACAACAAAGTTTGCGATTGATAATAATGCGAAGGGGATAAAGATAGCACAAGACAAAGATACACGAATCAACGGCGACATTACCGCGGCCGAGGTTCGTTTGGTGGGCATAGAAGGCGAACCGCTGGGTGTTGTAAGTTTGCGAGAGGCATTTGAGAAAGCAGAAGAAGCCGATATCGATTTGGTGGAAATTGCACCGAATGCAGTGCCGCCAGTGTGCAGATTGATGGATTATGGTAAGTTTAAGTATGCTGAAAGTAAACGTCAGCATGAACAAAAACTTAAGCAAAAACAAGTAGTTATTAAAGAAATTAAGTTTCGCCCAGGTACAGATGATGGTGATTACGCGATTAAATTACGTAACATCATTCGCTTTTTGGGTGAGGGCGATAAAGCCAAGATTACATTACGTTTTAGAGGCCGCGAGATTACGCACCAAGAGTTTGGTTTGGCCTTATTAAAGCGTGTAGAAGCGGATTTAACCGAACATGCAGTGGTCGAGCAGTTTCCTAAAATGGAAGGCCGACAAATGGTGATGGTACTAGCGCCAGCCAAAAAAGTAACAGTGAAAGTGACAAAAGAAAAGCCAGCGGAAAAAACTGCTGAGAAAACAGTAGAAAAAGTAGCAACAGAATAATTAAGTTTTTGTGAGTGATACGGCTATAAATGGCATGCCTAGGCACTCTTAACCATCTCATAAGGAGAAAAAAATGCCAAAAATGAAAACAAAGAGCAGCGCCAA